>NZ_JBFAHL010000006.1:0-450823 GCF_040654155.1 Amycolatopsis sp. NPDC050768 | reverse complement strand
TTTTTCCGCCCCCGCGGCGGGGGCGGGGGGGGGGGCCCGGGCCCCACCCGCCCCCCCGCCGGCCCCCTCCCCGCGCCCCCCCCCCCCCCGGGCGGCCCCCCGCTTCCGTGGTGCGGGGAGACGAGCCCGGGAGAGCCGCCCCGGTTAGCGCCGACACGCGTGAGGCGCCCGCGGGCCGCCGACTAGCATCAACCGGAGTCATTCTTGTCACTTGCCCCAGAAGGAGCCGATCGTGTCGCATCCGCCGTCAGCCGCCGCCGTCCCCGCCGAGCGCGTGGTGGTCCCGGCGGGCACTACGGCGGGAGCCGCGGTCCGCGAGGCCGGGCTGCCGACCAAGGGCCCGGACACGATCGTCGTCGTGCGCGATGCCGAGGGAAAGCTGCGCGACCTCGCCTGGGCGCCGGAGGCAGACGCCGCGGTGGAGCCCGTCGCGGCGAACACAGAAGACGGCCGCAGCGTGATCCGCCACTCGGCCGCCCATGTGCTGGCGCAGGCCGTGCAGCAGGAGTTCCCCGACGCGAAGCTCGGCATCGGGCCGCCGGTCAAGGACGGCTTCTACTACGACTTCGCCGTCGACAAGCCGTTCACCCCGGAAGACCTGCAGGCGCTCGAGAAGCGCATGAAGCAGATCGTGAAGGGTGCCCAGCAGTTCTCCCGCCGCGTGTTCGACTCCGTGGACGAGGCGAAGAAGGAGCTGGCGAACGAGCCGTTCAAGCTCGAGCTGGTCGACCTCAAGTCCGAAGTGGACACCGACGAGGTGATGGAGGTCGGTGGCGGCGAGCTGACCATCTACGACAACCTCGACCCGCGCACCAAGGAGCGCGTGTGGAGCGACCTCTGCCGCGGCCCGCACGTGCCCACCACGAAGTTCATCCCCGCGTTCAAGCTCACCCGTGTGGCCGCCGCCTACTGGCGCGGCAGCGAGAAGAACCCGCAGCTGCAGCGGATCTACGGCACGGCGTGGGAATCGGGCGAGGCGCAGGACGCCTACCTCGAGCGCATCGCCGAGGCCGAGCGCCGCGACCACCGCCGCCTCGGCGCCGAGCTCGACCTGTTCTCCTTCCCGGAGGAGATCGGCTCCGGGCTGCCGGTGTTCCACCCGAAGGGCGGCATCATCCGCCGCGAGCTGGAGAATTATTCGCGCCGCCGCCACGAGGAGGCCGGCTACGAGTTCGTGAACACGCCGCACATCTCCAAGGGCGAGCTGTTCCACACCTCCGGCCACCTGCCCTACTACGCCGACACGATGTTCCCTCCGGTCAAGTTCGACGACGAGGACTACTACCTCAAGGCCATGAACTGCCCGATGCACAACCTGATCTACCGCTCACGCGGGCGGTCGTACCGGGAGCTGCCGCTGCGGCTGTTCGAGTTCGGCACCGTGTACCGGTACGAGAAGTCGGGCGTGGTCCACGGCCTCACCCGCGTGCGCGGCCTCACGATGGACGACTCGCACATCTACTGCACCAAGGAGCAGATGCCGGGCGAGCTGCGCTCGCTGCTGAAGTTCGTGCTCGACCTGCTGGCCGACTACGGGCTGTCGGACTTCTACCTCGAGCTGTCCACCCGCGGTGACTCCGAGAAGTTCATCGGCGAGGACTGGGAATGGGAGGAGGCCACGGAGACGCTGCGGCAGGCCGCGATCGACTCCGGTCTCGAGCTCGTGCCCGACCCGGGCGGCGCCGCGTTCTACGGCCCGAAGATCTCCGTGCAGGCGAGGGACGCCATCGGCCGCACCTGGCAGATGTCCACGATCCAGCTGGACTTCAACCAGAACAAGCGCTTCAACCTCGAGTACACCGCGTCCGACGGTTCGCGCCAGCGCCCGGTGATGATCCACCGCGCGCTGTTCGGCTCGATCGAGCGGTTCTTCGGCGTGCTGACCGAGCACTACGCCGGCGCGTTCCCCGCGTGGCTCTCGCCGGTGCAGGTCGTGGGCATCCCGATCACCGCCGACCAGGTCGAGTTCCTCGACGGCGTGCAGAAGGCGTTGCGCGCCAAGGGGATCCGGGCCGAGGTCGACGCGAGCGACGACCGCATGCAGAAGAAGATCCGCACCCACACCACGCAGAAGGTGCCCTTCCTGCTCCTGGCGGGCGCGAAGGACGCCGAGGCGGGCGCGGTGTCGTTCCGCTTCCGCGACGGCGGCCAGATCAACGGCGTGTCCGTGGACACCGCCGTCGACGCCATCGCCGAGTGGGTGGCCGGCCGCGAGAACGCCTCGCCGAGCGCGGAGGCCGTGGAGAAGATCCTGCGGTGAGCGACGCGGACGGTCCCGAGATCGTCGAGCAGGACGGAGTGGGGGTCCCGGACGCGCTGCAGCGGCTGTGGACCCCGCACCGGATGGCTTACATCAAGGGGCAGGAGAAGCCGGACGACGACGAGTCCGACGGCTGCCCGTTCTGCCGCATCCCGGGCCTCGACGACGAGACGGCGCTGATCCTGGCGCGCGGCGAGACGGTGTACGCGGTGCTGAACCTGTACCCGTACAACCCCGGTCACCTCATGGTGGTGCCCTACCGCCACGTGGCCGACTACACCGACCTGACCGGGGCCGAGACGCGCGAGCTGGCCGAGTTCACCCAGCACGCCATGCGCGTGGTGCGGGCGGTGTCGGCGGCGCACGGGTTCAACCTCGGGATGAACCAGGGCGTGATCGCCGGCGCGGGCATCGCGGCGCACCTGCACCAGCACCTGGTGCCGCGCTGGGGCGGCGACGCCAACTTCATGCCGGTGATCGGGCACACCAAGGTGCTGCCGCAGCTGCTCGGCGAGACGAGGAAACTCCTGGCCGACGCGTGGTGAAGACCACGGGACGCGGGAGTGTACCGGCGCGGTAATTGAGCACTCAATCAGGGGTAACATGGGGGTATGTCCGAACCTCGCTGGCTTTCCGAAGACGAGCAACGCGTCTGGCGTGACTTCTCCCAGGCAGCCGCGCTGTTGCAAGCGCACCTCGAAGGCCAGCTGCAACACGACTCGGGCATGCCGCACACCTACTACGAGGTCCTGGTGGCGCTGTCGGAGGCCGACGGGCGCCGGCTGCGGATGAGTGAGCTCGCCGAAGCGCGCGGCTCCTCGCGCAGCCGCCTGTCCCACGCCGTGGCGCGGCTGGAGGGCAAGGGCTGGGTGCGGCGCGAGTCGTGCCCCACCGACAAGCGCGGCGCGTGGGCGGTGCTCACCGACGCCGGGTTCGCGGCGCTCGAGACGGCGGCCCCCGGCCACGTCGAGGCCGTGCGCGAGAGCCTCTTCGACCGGCTGACGCCGGAGCAGGCGCAGCAGCTGGGCGAGATCAGCTCGGCGATCCTCGGCGGTCTGCGGCCCCAATGCGCGGCCGCGATCGCGGCCGAGGAGGCGGGCGAATTCGTGGCCCCGGTCGTCGAACTGCCGAAATCAGGCTGATCGCCCGGCGGGTCGCGGGGCGGGACGTCGGCCCCGTGCCGGCGGGTCGATAGGCTTTCCTGGCCCACCCACCCTCGAGCCAGGTGCACCAGACGACGAGATGCTCAACATTTTCGCCCGTGCCTCAGTCTCCCGCGTCACCGATCCGATCGGTCGGACGCTGGTCCGTGCCGGACTGACTCCGAACGCGATGACCGTGATCGGCACCGCGGGTGCCGTGGCGTGCGCGCTGGTCTTCTTCCCGCAGGGGCTCCTGCTGTGGGGAACCTTCACCGTGTGGGGGTTCGCCATGCTGGACCTCCTCGACGGCGCGATGGCCAGGGCCCGCGGTTACGGCACCCCGTTCGGAGCCGTCCTCGACGCGACGTGCGACCGCTTGGTGGACGGCGCGCTGTTCGCCGCCATCGCGTGGTGGTGCTTCGTGGTCGACCACAACAACCGCGCGGCCGCGGCCGCCCTGATCTGCCTGGTGCTCGCCCAGGTCATCTCCTACGTGAAGGCCCGCGCCGACGCATCGGGCCTCGAAGCCGACGGCGGCCTCGTCGAGCGAGCCGAGCGGCTGATCATCGCGCTCGTCGGCACCGGCCTGCACGGCCTCGGTGTGCCGTACACGGTGGAGATCACGCTCTGGCTGCTCGCCGTGCTGTCGGTAATCACGCTGCTGCAGCGCGGTGCCGCCGTCGCGAAGGCCGCGCGAGCCGTGGCCGAGCAGGCAAAGCAAGCCGCGGAAGCCACGAAAGCCGAGCAAACCCGGCAAGCCGAGCAGGCCCAGCAAGCCAGGTCGGCCGAGCAACCCGCCACCACTCAGGCCGAGCAGGCCCCGACCGGCGACGTGCAGACAGGCGGGGCGCAGCCGTGAGCGCGCTGTCCCAGCGGCTCGGCGAGTTCGGCTACACGGCGGGCTGGCAGCTCGCCCGCCGGATGCCCGAGCCGATGGGGACGACGGTGTTCGCCCTCGGCGCCGACCTCGCCACCCGCCGCGGCGGCGGGGGCGTGCGCCAGCTGCGCGCCAACCTCGCGCGGGTCGTGCCGCAGGCCGACGAGACGGAGCTCGACGAGCTCGTCCGCCGGGCCATGCGGTCGTACGCGCGGTACTGGTACGAGACGTTCCGGCTGCCGTCGATGGACCGCGCCGAGGTGATCTCCAAGGTCGGCGCCGCGATCACGGGTGTCGAGAACATCGACGCCGCCCTCGCCGAGGGCAACGGCGCGGTGATCGCGCTGCCGCACAGCGGAAACTGGGACGCGATCGGGGTGTGGCTGGCCGACCGGCTCGGCGGGTTCACCACGGTCGTCGAACGGCTCAAGCCCGAGTCGCTGTTCAACCGGTTTGTGGCCTACCGCGAGTCGCTCGGGTTCGAGATCGTGCCGCTCACCGGCGACAGCGCGGCGATGCGCTTGCTGCTGAAACGCCTGCGGGAGAACAAGGTCGTGTGCCTGGTCGGCGACCGCGATCTCACCACGAGCGGTGTCCCGGTGCGGTTCTTCGGCGAGCGCACGCACATGCCCGCGGGCCCGGCGCGGCTCGCGGCCACCACCGGGGCCGCTCTGTTGCCCGCCGGTTCGTGGTTCAGCGAGGACGGCTGGCAGGTCCGCGTGCACCCGCGCATCCGCGTGACCGCCCGCGCCGAGGTGCCCGCGGCCACGCAGGCGCTGGCCGACGCGTTCGCCGGCGACATCGCGGCGCACCCGGCCGACTGGCACATGCTGCAGAAGATCTGGCTCGCCGACCTCGAGGCCGCCGAGCGCGGCAGCCTCGAAGAAGTGGGCTGACGCGGTGGCGGGCGGGCTGAAGATCGGGATCGTGTGCCCCTACTCGTTCGACGTGCCGGGCGGGGTGCAGGGGCACGTGATCGACCTCGCGCGGGCGCTCATCGCGCGGGGCCACCAGGTGTCCGTGCTGGCGCCCGCCGACGAGGACGCCGTGCTGCCGGACTTCGTGCACCCCGCGGGCAAGGCGCTCGGCATCCCGTACAACGGCTCGGTCGCGCGGCTGCAGTTCGGGCCGGTTTCCTACTCGCGGGTGCGGCGCTGGATCCGGGACAACGGGTTCGACGTGCTGCACCTGCACGAACCGGCCGCGCCCAGCCTGTCGCTGCTCGCCCTGAAGGTGGCCGACGGGCCGATCGTCGCCACCTTCCACACGGCGACCACGCGCTCGCGCACACTGGCGGCGTTCCAGCCCGTCCTGCGGCCGCTACTGGAGAAGATCACCGCGCGCATCGCGGTGTCGGCGCTCGCCCGCCGGGTGCAGGTCGAGCACGCCGGGGGCGACGCGGTCGAGATCCCCAACGGCGTCGACGCCGAGTTCTTCGCGCGCGCCACGCCGCTCGACGGCTACCCGCGCGCGGGCGGCACGGTCGGGTTCGTGGGCCGGTTCACCGAGCCGCGCAAGGGCATGGACGTGCTGCTGGAGGCGTTGCGCCGGCTGCAGCCGGAGTTCGAGGACCTGCGGCTGCTCGTGGTCGGCCGCGGCGACCCGGACCAGCTCCGGCGCATGGCCGGCCCCGAGCTGTGGCCGCACGTCGAGCTGCTCGGCCAGGTCGACGACGCCACGAAGGCGCGCGCGCTGCGCAGCGTCGACGTGTACTGCGCGCCGAACACCGGCGGCGAGAGCTTCGGCATGATCCTCACCGAGGCCATGGCCTCGGGCACGCCCGTGCTGGCCAGCGGGCTCGACTCGTTCCGCCGCGTGCTCGACGACGGCAAGGCCGGGCAGCTCGCGGCGACCGGCGACGCCGGCGCGCTCGCCGACGGCCTGCGCGAGCTGCTCGGCGACCCGGCCCGGCGCGCGTCGCTGGCCGCGGCGGCGGGGGAGCGCGTGACGGCGTACGACTGGTCGGTCGTCGTCACCCAGGTGCTGCGCGTGTACGAGACCGCGATCGCCGCCGACCCGAGGCTGGTCGTTGCGGCAGAGCGGGAGTTCGCGCGGTGACCTGGCTCGCGTGGCTGATCCCCGTGCTGGCCGCGATCGTGGTGCTGGGCGGGCTTTTCCTCGTCGCGACGGCCAACCGCCTCGACCGCCTCCACGTGCGCACGGACGCCGGCTGGGCCGCGCTCGACGCGGCGCTGGCGCGGCGCGCGGTGGTCGCCCGGGCGGTCGCGGCCTTGCTGGACGGCACCGGCCCCGGTCTGCACGCCGCGGCCGAGCGGGCCGAACGCGCGTCCCGCGCCGAACGCGAGGCCGACGAAAACGAGCTGACCCTGCGCCTCGGCGCCATCGACCGGGCAACGCTGCCACTGGTGCTGGCCGAGGAGCTCACCGACGCCGAGCACCGGGTGGTCATCGCCCGCCGCGTGCACAACGACGCCGTGCGCGACACCCTCGCGCTGCGGCGCCGGCGGAAAGTGCGGTACTTCAAGCTCGCCGGGACGGCGCCGCTGCCGGAGTACTTCGAGTTCGCCGAACCCGAGGTGTGACGGGAATTCCGGGTGACGGTGGCAGACTGAGGCGCATGACCGTCGAACCGGATGCCTGCGCCGTCGCCCACGGCGCTCCCGAAGCGAACCCCGACGCGCGGACCCTGGTCGTCGTGTTCGCGTCGCCGGTGGCCCGGTACCTGCTGAGCTACGCCGCCGACCTGGGCTACCACACCGTGCTGTTCGAGCCGGACGCCGCGCGCGCCACCGACGTGCGGACGGCGTGCGACATCCGCACCGCGATGCCGGCGCTCGACAAGTCCGCGGACGTCGTGGTGACCGACCACCACCGCCCCGAGCTGGGCCCGGTGTTGCGCGACGCGCTCGCGGAGGACACCCGCTGGGTCGGCGTTCTGGGCAACCCGCGTCACGAAGGGCCGCACGTGTCGGCGCTGACGGCTCTGGGCGTGCCGGCGCCGGACATCGCGCGGGTGCACCGCCCGGTGGGGCTGAACATCGGCTCGCGAAAGCCGGCCGAGATCGCCATCGCCGTGCTGGCCGGCCTCATCGCCGACCGCAACGACAAGCCGGGCGGCTTCGAGTTCTGAGTCTCCGCGGTCAGACCGGCACTGCGCTCACAGAGGCACCGCCCCTTCCGGCAGTGGTTCGAACCGGGCGTGGACGCGGGTGAACGTGGCCGTGCCCGACGTCAGCGAACGCAGGTCGATCGCGTACCGCAGGAGTTCCGCGGCGGGCACCTCGGCGTTGATGACCGTCCGGCCGCCCTCGCCCGACTCGGTGCCGAGGACCCGCCCGCGGCGGGACGACAGGTCGCCGAGAACGGTGCCCAGGTGCTCGTCCGGGAGCGTGACGGCGACGGTGTCCAGGGGTTCCAGCAACGTGATCCGGCTGGCGGCCGCGGCTTCCCGCAGGGCGAGCGCGCCGGCGGTCTGGAACGCCGCGTCCGACGAGTCGACGCTGTGGGCTTTGCCGTCGACGAGCGTCACGCGCACGTCGACGACCGGGTGCCGGTCGACGAGCCCGCGCTTGAGCTGCGCGCGGACGCCCTTCTCCACGCTCGGGATGAAGTGGTGCGGCACCGAGCCGCCGACGACCTTGTCCACGAACTCGAAACCGCTGCCGCGCGGCAACGGTTCCACTTCGATGTCACACACGGCGAACTGGCCGTGGCCGCCGGACTGCTTCACGTGGCGGCCGTGGCCGCGGGCGGGTTTGCCGAACGTGGCGCGCAGGCTGATGCGCACCGGTTCGGTGTCCACGTCGGCGCCGCCGGCGCGCAGCCGGGACAGGACGACGTCGGCGTGCGCCTCGCCCATGCACCAGAGCACGAGCTGACCGGTCTCGGCGTTGCGGTCGAGCCGCAGCGTCGGGTCGCCGGCCACGAGGCGCGACAGGTTGCGCGAGAGCGTGTCCTCGTCGCTGCGGGTCTTCGCGATGATGGCGACCGGCAGGAGCGGCTCGGGCATGCGCCAGGGTTTCATCACCAGCGGGTCGTCTGGCGACGAGACGGTGTCGCCCGTTTCCGCCGAGCCGACCTTGGTCAGCGCGCACAGATCGCCCGCCACGCAGTAGGGGACTTCGCGCAGCGCGGAGCCGAGCGGCGAGTACAGGTGCGCCACGCGTTCGTCGGCGTCGTGGTCCTCGTGCCCGCGCTCGGCGAGGCCGTGGCCGGACACGTGCACCGCGTTCTCCGGCCGCAGCGTCCCCGAGAACACCCGGACGAGCGACACGCGGCCGACGTAGGAGTCCACGGCCGTGCGCACGACCTCCGCCGCGAGCGGTCCGGCGGGGTCGGCCGTCAGATCACCGTGGGGGCCGCCGTCGGGGGTCGTGACGCCCGGCAGGGCGTGCTCCAGCGGTGACGGGAACGCGCGCACGATCCCGTCGAGCACCTCCGCGAGCCCGATGCCGCTGGTGGCGCATACGGGGATGACGGGGTGGAACGACCCGCGCGCCACGGCCGTCTCGAGATCGGCGATGAGCGTGTCCTCGGAGATCTCCTCGCCGCCGAGGTAGCGCTCCATGAGGGTCTCGTCCTCGCTCTCGGCGATGATGCCCTCGATGAGCGCGTTGCGGGCGTCTTCGAGCCCGGCGAGGTCGGCCGGGGCGGGCTCGCCGATCCGCGGCGGGTAGCCGGCCGAGTAGTCGAAGTAGCGCTGGGTGATGAGGCCGACCAGCCCGTCGCGGGCCGGCAGGTAGAGCGGCAGCACGCCCGCGCCGAACGCGGCCTGGCAGGCGGCGATCTCCGCGAGCGCGTCGGCCCGGTGGTGGTCGAGGCGGGAGACGATCACGGCCCGGGGCATCCCGACCGACGCGCACTCCTCCCACACGGCGACCGCCGCGGCGTCGACGCCTTCGGCCGCGCACACCACGAACAGCGCGGCGTCGGCGGCGCGCAGCCCGGCACGCAGCTCACCCACGAAATCGGCGTACCCCGGCGTGTCGATCAGGTTGATCTTGTGGCCCTGGTGCAGCACCGGCGCCACCGACAGCCCGACGGAACGCTGCTGGCGCTGCGCGGCCGGGTCGTGGTCGCACACCGTGGTGCCCTCGACGACCGAGCCGGCGCGCGGGACGGTGCCCGACGCCGCGAGCAACGCCTCGGTGAGCGTGGTCTTCCCGGAACCCGAGGGCCCCACCAGCACGACGTTGCGCACCCGGGCGGGGTCGGCCACAGCGACGGCGGCCCCGGTGTCGGTACTCCTGCTCTGTTTGTCGGCCATAGCGACTCCTCGGCGAACGGCTGGTGTACGCGATGTGTCCTCGATCACACACCCGCTACCCTGGGCAGGGCAAGGCAGGGCCGGGGGGGACCACGCGTTTGCTCCCCGGTGGGTTCCGGCCTCGGGCCGGGCAGGGGGGAGCGGGATGACGATCAGCAGGCGCACGTTCCTGTGGGTGTCCGGGGCGGCGGTACCGGTGGCGGCGGGCCTGGGGGCCACCACTCCGGACACGGCGCCGGACCGGTGGGCGGCCCTTCGGCGGCGGCTTTCGGGGGCGTTGCTGGTGCCCGGCGACACGGGGTACGAGGCCGCCCGCCACGGCTATTTCACGTTGTACGACCACCACCCGGCGGCGATCGCCGGCTGTGTGAGCGAGGCGGAGGTGCAGGCGTGCGTGGACTTCGCCGCGCAGCACGGCATCCCGGTGGCCGCGCGCTCGGGCGGGCACAGCTACGTCGGGTACTCCACTGTGGACGGCGGCCTGGTGGTGGACGTGGGGCGGCTCGACGGGATCCGCGTCCTCGGCCACGGACGGGCCGTGGTGGGTGCGGGCGCGCGGCTGGGGCCGGTGTACCAGGCGCTCGGTTCGGCCGGGCGGGCGCTGGCGGCGGGCACGTGCCCGACCGTCGGCATCGCCGGGCTGACGCTCGGTGGGGGAGTCGGCGTGCTGGGCCGCAAGCTCGGGCTCACGTGCGACCAGCTCGAGTCGGCGCGGGTCGTGACGGCGGACGGCGTGGCGCGCACGGTGTCGGCGCATCAGCACGCGGACCTGTTCTGGGCGTTGCGCGGCGGCGGGGGCGGCAACTTCGGCATCGTCACGTCGTTCACCTTCCGGACCGCCGAGGCGCCCGACCTCACGTCGTTCAGCCTGCAGTTCCCGCCCGAGACGGCCGCGACGCTGTTCGCCGAGTGGCAGGACTGGCAGCCGCGGATGCCCGACGAGCTCTGGTCCGACCTCGGGCTCGGCGCCACGGCGGCGAACTTCGGCGGCTGCTTCGCAGGTCCGCGCAGCCAGCTGAAGCCGATCCTCGACGACTTCGTCCGCCGGGTGGGCGCCGCGCCGCTGAAGCGTGAGGAGCCGGAGACCGATTTCCTCGGCGCGATGAGGTACTTCGCCGGCTGCACGGACCTCGCGGGTTCGGCGTGCGGCCCCGGCTGGGGCGGCGGCACCGGCAAGATCGGGACCGCGGCGTACGTGGCGACCTCGCGGATGCTGATGCGCCCGGCCAAGGATCCGGCCGCGGTCCTCGAGCTGCTGAGCGAGGACCCGGATTCTTACACGATCGTGGACGGTGGCGGCGGCGCGATCGCGCGCGGCGACTCGGCTTTCCCGCACCGGCGGGCGCTCGCGAGCTTCCAGTTCACCCACGGGCTGGAGCACGCGACCGAAACCGCGGCAAGGCGCGCGATCGGGCGAATTCGCGACGGGCTCGGGCCGGAATTCGGCACAACCGGTTACGTCAACTACCTCGATCCGGAAATGCCCGACTGGGGTCAGGCCTATTACGGCGGAAACCTGCCCCGGCTGCGCGCCCTCGCCCGCCGGTACGACCCGGACCGCGTGTTCGCCTTCCCGCAAGGGGTTACCCCGGCCTGACTGTCCACAACGGATTGTTTTACACTTCTCCGATTCCCGTTTTCGAGGAGGAGGAACGTGCTGGAGCTGGCGTGGTCGGTGGACGAATTGGCGCGAACGAGGCTCGCGTTCTCCCCGTTGTGGGAAATCGTGGCGAGCGTCCGGGTGCTGGCGCGTCCGGGGGAGCACGCGCTGCACCTGCCGTGGGTGCGCAAGGCGTCGGGCGCGCTGGCCGACGCGGGCATCGACGTCACGCCGCTCGCCGATCTCGTCGCCGGCCGCTCGGTGCCGCGGTTCCTCACGCCCACGCCGGCTTCGCCCGTGCCGCAGCTGGCCGACGAGCTCGCGGACCTGCGCGACGTCGCCCCGCGCGCGGTGCGGCGCGAGCTGGAGGCGATGGACCCGCCGCGCTCGGCCGCGCTGACCCGCTTGCACCGCGCCCCGGAGGCGGGGCTCGACCGGCTCGCGGAGCTGATGGAGCGGTACTGGGCGGTGGCGCTGGCGCCCGCGTGGCCACGCATGCGGGCCCTGCTGGAAGGCGACGTGCTGCACCGTTCGCGCCTGCTCGCCGCCGGTGCGGCTGAGGACCTGTTCCGCGACCTGGCGCCCGCTGTCCACTGGGCCGAGGGCGCGCTGATCGTCGCGCAGCGCCACGTCCCCGGCACGGGCGCGCCGCACGGCCACGGGCTCGTGCTGGCGCCGTCGGTGTTCGTCTGGCCGCGCGTGATCTCCCGGACCCACGCGGGCCGGCAACCCGTGCTGCGCTATCCGGCCCGCGGCGTCGCCGGCCTGTGGGAATCCGGCGGAACCGCGTCGTCGGCGGCCCTGCGCGGGGTGCTCGGCCGCAGCCGCAGCACGCTCCTCACCTCACTGACCACGCCGGCGGACGTCGGCGAGCTGGCGCGCCGCACGGGCCTGAAGCAGGGTGTTGTCGCGAAGCACCTCCAGCTCCTGCGCACCGCCGGCTTGGTCGCCACGGCCCCCGACGGCGTCCACTCGCGCACGGTCGCCGCCGACGCCGTGGTGACCGCGGCCGACGACTGAGCGTCAGGGGACTCCGGCCAGCCGCAGCAGCGCCGCCGTCGCCGCGGCGGCCACGACCACGGCAACGAACGGGGCTTTGCGCCAAGCCAGCACACCGCCGACCAGCACCCCGGCCGGCCGGGCGACGCCGGCGAACGCATGCCCGTCCATCAGCGCGCTTGTCGCGACCAACGCGGCCAGCAGGACGACGGCAGACAGCGCCATGAGCCGCTGGGCGCGAGGGGAGAGGCGCACGCGCGTGCGCAGCACCGGCCCCGCGAAGCGGAAGGCGAACGTGCCTGCCGCGAGGACCGCGGTGGCGATCAGGAGCTCGACGCCGTCCATCAGTGGGCTCCTTCCAGCGTCTTCGGTTCCTTGGCCGCGACGCCGACGAGCACGCCGGCCAGCGCCAGCAGCACCGGGAGACCCGCGGGCAGGAACGGGGTCGCCACCAGGGCGACCACCACGCCCACGGCGACGGGCAGCCGGGTGGCGCGGTCGCGCAACGACGGCAGCACGAGGGCCAGCAGCACGGCCGGGAACGCAGCGTCCAGGCCGAAGGCGGCGGTGTCGCTGATCGCGGTGCCGGCGAAGGCGCCCGCGACGCAGCCGGCGTTCCACGCGACGAACAGGCCCGCGCCGCACGCCCAGTAGGCCGCGCGGCGGCGCCCGGAATCGCGCTGGGCCAGGGCGAAGGCCACGGACTCGTCGATCATCAGGTGGCTGCCGGCGATGCGGGCGGCCCACTTCGAGCCGAAGACGTCGCCGATCGCGAAGCCGAACGGCAGGTGCCGCGCGTTCACCAGCAGGCCCGCGACCACGGCGGCCAGCGGGTTGCCGCCGCCGGCGATGATGCCCACCAGCATGAACTGCGACGCGCCCGCGAAGACCAGCAGCGACAGCAGCATCGGAGCCCATAGCGGGAAGCCCGAGCTCACCGCGATGGCGCCGTAGGAGACGCCCACGAGGCCGTCGGCCACGCAGACGAGCGCGATGTCCCGGGTCAGCTCCCGGTCGAGTGTTCGCCAAATCGAACGCATAGTGCCTTATGCTGAACACAAGACCGGGTGTTCGTCAAGGCGAACGGAAAGACTGATGGAGCGAACACGCATGTCGCAGGAGACCACCGGCGCGCCGCTGGAGATCATCGCCGCGTCGCTGCGCCGCGAGCGCACCCGTGCGGGCCTGTCGCTCACCGAGGTCGCGCGCCGCGCAGGCCTGGCGAAGTCGACGCTGTCGCAGCTGGAATCCGGCTCGGGCAACCCGAGCGTGGAGACGCTGTGGGCCCTCGGCGTGGCGCTCGACGTGCCATTCTCCCGGCTCGTGGAACCCGAACGGCCCCAGGTCCGCGTGATCCGCGCGGGCAAGGGGCCGACGGTGTTCGCCGAGCACGCCGACTACGCGTGCACGCTGCTGTCCGCGTGCCCGCCCTCGGCGCGCCGGGACATGTACGTGATCCGCGCGGAGCCGGGCACTCCGCGCAGGTCGGACCCGCACATGAACGGCGTGGTCGAGCACATCGTGATCTGCGCCGGACGGGCCCGCGTCGGCGTGCGCGACGACCCGGTCGAGCTGCTGCCCGGCGACTACATCTGCTACCCCGGGGACGTGCCGCACATCTTCGAGGCGCTGGAGCCCGGCACGTTCGGGGTGGAGATCTCGGAGTACTCGTGAAAGCAGTACTCGTGAAAAACCGGTGGTGAAAAACCCGGGGCTTACCAGCCGCGCTCGGCGAGCCGGTGCGGCTCCGCCAGCTCCTCGACGTTGATGCCCACCATCGCCTCGCCGAGGCCGCGCGAGACCTTGGCCAGCACGTCGGGGTCGTCGTAGAACGTCGTCGCCTTGACGATGGCCTCGGCGCGCTGCGCGGGGTTGCCGGACTTGAAGATGCCCGAGCCCACGAACACGCCCTCGGCGCCGAGCTGCATCATCATCGCCGCGTCGGCCGGGGTCGCGATGCCGCCCGCGGTGAAGAGCACCACCGGCAGCTTGCCGTTCTGCGCGACCTCCTTGACCAGCTCGTACGGTGCCTGCAGCTCCTTCGCCGCGACGAACAGCTCGTCCTCGGGCAGCGAGGACAGCTTGCGGATCTCGGCGCGGATCTGGCGCATGTGGGTCGTGGCGTTGGAGACGTCACCGGTGCCGGCCTCGCCCTTGGACCGGATCATCGCCGCGCCCTCGGTGATACGGCGCAGCGCTTCGCCCAGGTTGGTCGCGCCGCAGACGAAGGGGACGGTGAAGGCCCACTTGTCGATGTGGTTGGCGTAGTCGGCGGGCGTGAGCACCTCGGACTCGTCGATGTAGTCGACGCCGAGCGACTGCAGCACCTGCGCCTCGACGAAGTGGCCGATGCGGGCCTTTGCCATGACCGGGATCGAGACGGTCTCGATGATGCCGTCGATCAGGTCCGGGTCGCTCATGCGCGCGACGCCGCCCTGGGCGCGGATGTCGGCGGGCACGCGCTCGAGCGCCATGACCGCGACCGCGCCGGCGTCCTCGGCGATCTTCGCCTGCTCGGCGGTGACCACGTCCATGATCACGCCGCCCTTGAGCATCTCCGCCATGCCGCGCTTGACCTTGGCGGTGCCGGTGACGGACTGGGGTTCGGGGGTGGTCTGCTGCTCGGACACTTCGGGGGCCTTTCTCGGGACGGACTCCTGCACCTTCGAGCGTAGGGGTGTGGTGGACCGGTGAACCAGGCCAGTGCCCGGCTATCTCGGCAGTCCACTTTCCGAGTGGCCACCACCTGCGGATCCGGTCGCCGCGGGGCGGTGTCGGCCGCGTCACGTGCCGCCGGATCGACGCTGACCTGCGCCGGTGCCGACGGGGTATCCTGGAGGTACGGATGGGGGTCGCTTCGCGGATTCCCGGTGCTGTCCGGCCGGTGGGTGTCGTGAGCTCCGGCAAGATCCCCCTCGAGGTGGCCACTCGGCGACGTTTCGGGAAGGCCACTTGTCGGCGCCGGAGTCCGGTGGCCGGCCCGGTCCCTCGGGTGGGTGACAGCCGGCCGACCGCCCGCTGACCTGGCCGGAAGGCCCGCGAGGCGTCCCCCTAAGCTGAGCAGAACGTCTTTCGGGAGGTCGGGTGGCGACAGCTTCGGGAGCACGGCCGACAGTCGGTGTGCTCGCCCTGCAGGGCGCCGTGCGCGAGCACGTCGCGATGCTGGAGCGCGCGGGTGCGCACGCCGTGCCCGTGCGCCGCGAGGCGGAGCTGTCCGAAGTGGACGGCCTGGTGCTCCCCGGCGGGGAGTCCACCACCATGTCGCGGCTGCTGGAGAGCTTCGAGCTGCTCGAGCCGCTGCGAGCGCGGATCGCGGACGGGATGCCCGCCTTCGGCTCGTGCGCCGGGTTGATCCTGCTGGCGCGCCAGGCGCTCGACGGGCGCCCGGACCAGCAGCAGCTCGGCGGGCTCGACGTGGTCGTCCGGCGCAACGCGTTCGGCAGGCAGGTCGACTCGTTCGAGGTGGACCTCGACTTCGCGGGTGTCGAAGGCGGGCCCGTGCACGCGGTCTTCATCCGGGCCCCGTGGGTCGAGAAGGCGGGGGCGGGCGTCGAGGTGCTGGCCACCGTGCCGGCGGCGCTCGTGCCGGGAGACTCGGTGCCCGAAGATCCCGCGGTCGGTGAGCCCGAGGCTAGGATCGTCGCCGTCCGGCAGGGGTCGGTGCTGGCCACGGCGTTCCACCCGGAGATCACCGGGGACGAGCGGGTGCACCGGTTGTTCGTCGAGCTCGTGCGAGAAGCCTGAGCAGGGATTGCGGCGTGCGCGCGACGCGAGTCGGGGGTACGCGGAACAAATGGAGGAAAGATGAGCGGCCACTCCAAGTGGGCCACGACGAAGCACAAGAAGGCCAACCTCGACGCGAAGCGTGGCAAGCTCTTCGCCCGGCTGATCAAGAACATCGAGGTGGCCGCCCGGACCGGCACCGGCGGTGGGGACCCCGACGGCAACCCCACGCTCTACGACGCCATCCAGAAGGCGAAGAAGAACTCGGTCCCGCAGGACAACATCGAGCGCGCGCGCAAGCGCGGCGGCGGTGAAGAGGCCGGCGGCGCCGACTGGCAGAACATCACGTACGAGGGCTACGGGCCCAACGGCGTGGCGGTGCTGATCGAGTGCCTCACCGACAACAAGAACCGCGCCGCCATGGAGGTCCGGACCGCGCTCACGCGCAACAACGGCTCGCTGGCCGACCCGGGCTCCGTCGCCTACATGTTCAACCGCAAGGGCGTCGTGATCATGCCCAAGGGCGAGGCGAGCGAGGACGACGTGCTCATGGCCGTGCTCGACGCGGGCGCCGAGGAGGTCAACGACCTCGACGAGAGCTTCGAGATCGTCTCCGAGGGCGGCGACCTGGTGCCGGTGCGCAAGGCGCTGCAGGAGGCCGGGTTCGAGTACGAGTCGGCGGAGCTCACGTTCCTCCCGACGGTCTCGGTGCCGCTGGACGTCGACGGCGCGAGGAAGGTCTTCAAGCTGATCGACGCGCTCGAGGACTGCGACGACGTGCAGAACGTGTACGCGAACTTCGATGTGTCCGATGAGGTCATGGCTTCGGTCGACTGACGTCGGCCCACGGCGGGTTTCCCGCCGTGGCAAGGGATTTCGGCGGCACACCGAGAGTAGAGCGTGCCGGCGAACGGCCCCGGTCGAGCGCGGGAGAATCCGCGTCCGGCCGGGGCCGTTTCTCATGCGATCAGCGGAGCGTAGTCGGATTCCTTGCTGTGCCCGGAAATTCGCGGCTGTCGGTACTGGGCTCAGCCGCGCGGGTGCGGCACAATGACCGCCGTGACGACCTCAGCCCTCACCGCCGAAGAGCAGCGCCTGATCGACTGGATCGAATCCCAAGCGAAGGAACGGGGTAACGCGGTCATCGCGGTCCCGCAGGACGATCAAGGCGCCGGCTTCTGCTTCACCGCCTGCGCGTGGGCGCTGCACAACGTGCCGGAAGTCGTGGTCGTCGGCCTGCCCGGCGATCTGGGCCCGATCCTGCTCGACGCGTACGTCGACCGCGCGGCCAACGGCGAGATCTTCGAGGTCGGCAAACGCTACGACGACTTCTTCCAGGGCAGCGCCGTCGTTTTCGAACGCGTCGCCAAAGGCCACTACCCGGAGTACTTCGGGTCGGCGTTCCTCGTCTACCCCGACGGCGACTTCCCGGCGCTGCAGGTCGTCGTCGCCACGGCCGACGGGCACTTCCCCTGGCAGGACACGGCTCCCGAGGGCTTCTCCGAGTGGCAGCCGGTGCTCACCGAAAGCGGTGTGCCCGAGAGTTGGACCCCGGGCGTCGACGGGCCCTGATCACCGGCCCTGATCATCACCGGCCGCTGATCACCGCGGCAAGTCCCTGAGATCCGCTGCGGCGGCGGGAAACCGCGCGGCGAGCGTCTCGACGTCGGCGAACTCCACGCAGTCGTCGGTGTAGGGCGGCACCACCACGGTGCCGAGCAGAGACCACTCGCCCAGCGGTACCGTCGCCTGCCACGTCCCGGCGGGGACCACGACCTGCGGCCGTTCGCCCGCGGCGACGTCGGTGCCCAGCACCGGCCGCGTCACCATGCCGTCCGGGTGCAGGAGCAGCATCCGCCCCGGCGCCCCGGCGTGGTGCACGAAGATTTCGACGCGATCCAACCGGTGTGGCGCCGAGAACTGCGGCGCCACCAGCAGGTAGTAGATCGCGGACCCCTCTTCGGAACGCCAGCTCTGCGCGAAGAGGCCGCCTTCGACGGGCAGCGGCGACAGACCCAGGTGGCGGATGAATTCCGGTGGCTGCGGCATGGCGCCCATCCTGCCGGGCCCCGGCCCAGTAGCCTGCACGTCGAACGGATGTTCGTGCGGGCGAAGGAGAAGGTGTGCGGGTGCTCGGGGTCGACCCCGGTCTGACCAGGTGCGGTCTCGGCGTGGTCGACGGTGGCAAGGGCCGGGTCGTCCGCGCGGTGGCCGTCGGTGTCGTGCGCACCCCGCCGGAGGACGATCTCGCCCACCGGCTCCTCGGCATCGCCGACGAGGTCGAGGTCTGGCTGGACCGCTACAAGCCCGAGGCGATCGCCGTCGAGCGCGTGTTCGCGCAGCACAACGTCCGCACGGCCATGGGCACCGCGCAGGCGGGCGGCGTCGTCGCGCTGGCCGCGGCGCGGCGCGGGCTGCCGGTCGTGTTCCACACCCCGAGCGAGGTCAAGGCCGCGGTCACCGGGTCGGGCCGCGCGGACAAGGCGCAGGTCACCGGTATGGTGATGCGCCTGCTCAACCTCGAGGTGAAGCCGCACCCCGCCGACGCGGCCGACGCGTTGGCGCTCGCCATCTGCCACCTCTGGCGCGAGCCGATGCGGGTTCGCCTCGCCGAGGCCGAGGCGCGCGCGGCCGAGCTGGCCCGCGCGCACAAGGCCAAGCTGGCGGCCGCCGCGAAACAGGCGGGCGCCGCCACCCGCACCCCGGTGCGGCGCGCGGCCCGCCGGACCCCGAGCAAGCTGGACGACACTGGAGCACCCCGATGATCTCCTCCGTACGCGGTGAAGTGCTGTCCGTCGGCCTGGACCACGTCGTGGTCGAGGTCGGCGGCATGGGCTTCGCCGTGCAGGCCACCCCGGCGACGCTCGCGACGCTGCGCCGCGGCGAGCAGGTGCGGCTGCACACCGCGCTGGTCGTGCGCGAGGACTCGCTGACCCTGTTCGGGTTCGCCGACGACGACGCGCGCGAGCTGTTCGGCCTGCTGCAGACCGTGTCGGGCATCGGACCGCGGCTCGCGCTCGCCACGCTCGCCGTGCTGGAGCCCGACAAGCTGCGCGCCGCGCTCGTCGAAGGCAACATCACCGTCCTCACGCAGGTGCCCGGCATCGGCCGCAAGGGCGCCGAACGGCTCAGCCTCGAACTGCGCGACAAGGTCACCGCGCTCGGCGGCACCGGCGAGGTGCCGGCCGTGTCCGCGCCCGGCGCGCTGCGCGCCGAGGTCGTGGAAGCGTTGGCAGGACTGGGTTTCCCGGCCAAGCAGGCCGAGCAGGCGGTGGACCGCGTGCTGGCCGAGGGCGACGGGCACACCACCGCCACGGTGCTGCGCTCGGCGCTGGCCACCCTCGGGCGCAAGCGGTAGCCGATGGACCACGAAGTGACGGAGTTCGAAGCGGACGACGAGACACTCTCCGCTCTCTCGCAGAACGGCGAACGCGAGGTCGAGACGACCCTGCGGCCGCGCAAGCTCGACGAGTTCGTGGGCCAGCCCCGCGTGCGCGAGCAGCTGGAGCTGGTGCTCGAGAGCGCCCGCCGCCGTGGGGTGCCGCCCGACCACGTGCTGCTGTCCGGTCCACCGGGGCTCGGCAAGACGAGCATGGCGATGATCGTGGCCGCAGAGCTCGGCGCGGCCATCCGCATCACGTCCGGTCCGGCGCTGGAACGCGCGGGCGACCTGGCCGCGATGCTGTCGAACCTCGCGCCCGGCGACGTGCTCTTCATCGACGAGATCCACCGCATCGCCCGGCCCGCCGAGGAGATGCTGTACCTCGCGATGGAGGACTTCCGCGTCGACGTCGTGGTCGGCAAGGGGCCGGGCGCCACGAGCATCCCGCTCGAGATCGCGCCGTTCACGCTGGTCGGGGCCACCACACGGTCGGGCTCGCTCACCGGGCCGCTGCGCGACCGCTTCGGCTTCACCGGCCAGATGGAGTTCTACACCGACGCCGAGCTGGAGCTCGTCGTGCGCCGCGCCGCGACGATCCTCGACATCCCCATCGACCGTGACGGCTGTTCGGAGATCGCCCGCCGCTCGCGCGGCACGCCCCGGATCGCGAACCGTCTGCTGCGCCGCGTCCGCGACTACGCGGAGGTCCGCGCCGACGGCAACGTGACCATTGACGTCGCCCGGGCGGCGCTGAAGGTCTACGACGTGGACGAACTGGGCCTCGACCGGCTGGACCGGGCCGTGCTCAGCGCGCTGACCCGCTCGTTCGGCGGGGGACCGGTCGGCATCTCGACGCTCGCCGTCTCCGTCGGTGAGGAGGCGACCACGGTGGAAGAGGTGTGCGAGCCCTACCTGGTCCGCGCGGGTATGCTCGCCCGCACTCCGCGTGGCCGGGTCGCGACCGCGGCCGCGTGGGAGCACCTCGGCCTGGTGCCGCCGCCTGAGGCAGGGCGGCCGGACCAGGGCGGTCCCTCGTTGTTCGACCAGGGCTGACGGGGACGTCGGACACCGGCCGGCGGGAGCGCAACGGACGGTGGGTGCTGGCGATTTCGCGAGCACCTGGCACACTCGAAGACAGCACATCCGTCAAAACCGGACGTAAGCACCGACGACGTGACGTCCGTCGAATGGAGAGTCATGAACAACTTACTGCTGCCGTTGCTGCTGCTGGTCGTGGTGGCCGTGCCGCTCGTCCTCGGTACCCGCAAGCAGAAGAAGCAGCAGGCAGCCCAGCAGGACCTGCAGAAGAGCATCGCCCCCGGCGACCGCGTGATGACCACCTCGGGTCTCTACGGCACCGTCGCCGACGCTTCCGGCGACGACACCATCGACATCGAGATCGCCCCGGGCGTCGTCACCACGTGGCTGCGAATCGCGGTCCGCGAGAAGGTGCAGCCGGCCGTCGAGAACGACGAGACCGAGGTGGAGACGGACTCCGACGACACCGTCGGCGGCGTCGCTTCGACCACCGCCGAGGCGCCGGCCCAGGAGTCCATCGAGGACGAGGGCGAGAAGTCCGGTGCGCAGATCGCGCCCCCGCTGGAGCACGGCAAGAAGTGACCTGCTTCTTCCCCGGGCAGTGACACGCGCGTAGCCGACGAAAGTCGGTACGGGCGAACGCAGGGCTCACGCAGCACCGAGTACTGTCTCGGTGCTGCGTGCGTGTCCGCCGCCATAGTCATGCCCAGCAGCGTGCCGGGAGCACCGTCCCGGCTCGCTCACCGAACCAGTTGGGGTCCACCCAGTCCGAGGAGACCGAAGCACCGTGGCACCATCGGCCGGGCATCTCCGCCCGGGACGCTATCTCGCCTTCTTCGCCCTGATCGTGGTCGTGCTCTACGCCCTGGTGTTCTTCACCGGCAGCGGCAAGGCCACGCCGAAGCTCGGCATCGACCTGCAGGGCGGCACCCGGGTCACGCTCACCGCGCGGACGCCGGACGGCGGCCAGCCCACGCGAGACTCGCTGAACCAGGCGCGCCAGATCATCGAACAGCGCGTGAACGGCATCGGTGTCGCCGGCACGGAGGTCGTGCTCGACGGCAACAACGTCGTCATCACGGTCCCGGGCGCGCAGGGTGACCAGGCGAAGTCCCTCGGCCAGACCGCGAAGCTCGGCTTCCGCAAGGTCATCACCTCGCAGCCGAACGCCCCGGCCGCGCCGCCCGCCTCGGGCAACCCGGCTGCCCCGCCGGCTTCGGGCACTCCCTCCACGCCGCCGTCCTCCGGTGCGCCCTCGGCCCCGCCGTCCGCCACGGGCGCGCCGTCGAGCACGCCGAACGGCGGCGGTGGCGCGGCCGGTGCCTCGGCCCAGCAGCCGCCGAGCACCACGCCGTCGGCTCCGCCGGCTTCGAACACGCCGGCGGCCGGTGGCCAGGCGCAGACGCCGATTCAGCAGGCGCAGGCGATCCGGCAGAACCCGGACCTGGCCTCGGACGACCAGGCCAAGGCGCAGGCCGCGCAGCAGGCCGCGCTGGCCTCGCTCACCTGCGCGCCGAACGTCGCCGACCCGCTCGAGGGCAACGACCTCTCGGACAAGCCGCTGGTCGCCTGTGGTGACCAGGACGCGACGAAGTACGTGCTCGGCCCGCAGTTCCTGCCCGGCACCGAGATCTCCGGCGCGAACTCGGGCTACGACCAGCAGCGCGGCCAGTGGATCGTCGACCTGACGTTCAACGGCACCGGCAGCAAGACCTGGGGTGACTTCACCGCGGCCAACGTCGGCCAGCAGGCCGCGTTCGTGCTCGACACCCAGGTCGTGTCCGCGCCGACCATCCAGGGCGCCATCCTCGGCGGCAACACGCAGATCACCGGGCAGTTCACGCAGGCGACCGCGAAGAACCTCGCCGACGTCCTGAAGTACGGCTCGCTGCCGCTCTCGTTCGACTCGTCCGACGCCACCACGGTGTCGGCGACGCTCGGTTCCGCGTCGCTGCAGGCGGGCCTGCTCGCCGGCGCGATCGGCCTGATCGTGGTCTTCATCTACTGCCTGATCTACTACCGCCTGCTCGGCATCCTGACGATCCTGTCGCTGGCGCTGTCCGGCCTGCTGGTCTACGCGGTGCTGGTGCTGCTCGGCCGGTGGATCGGGTACACGCTCGACCTCGCCGGCATCGCCGGCCTGATCATCGCCATCGGCATCACGGCGGACTCGTTCGTCATCTACTTCGAACGGCTCAAGGACGAGATCCGGGAAGGGCGGACGTTCCGGTCCGCGGTGCCGCGCGGCTGGGCTCGCGCCCGGCGCACGATCCTGGCGTCCGACGCGGTGAGCTTCCTCGCCGCGGCGATCCTGTACGTGATCGCGGTCGGCGACGTGCAGGGCTTCGCGTTCACCCTCGGCATGTCGACGGTGCTCGACCTCGTGGTGGTCTACCTCGTGACGCACCCTGTGGTGGCGATGGTGTCCACGTCGAAGTCGACGTTCCTGTCCAACCCCCGCAACCTCGGCCTCGGTGCCGTCCAGCGCCTGGCCTCGGAACGCAGGGCGTCTCGGCCCGCCGTCGGCCGCACGAACGTGAAGGAGGCCTGACGTGGGCGTCGAAGACCTGGGCACGGACGCCGAATCGGGCGCCGGCAAGGCCACCCCGTCCGGCAAGAAGGAAAGCGTCTTCCACCGGCTCTACGTCGGCACGGGCGCGTTCGACATCATCGGCAAGCGCAAGCGCTGGTACATCTTCTTCGCGGCGCTGGTGCTCGTCTGCATCGGCTCGATGTTCATCCGCGGCTTCAACGTCGGCATCGAGTTCGAGGGCGGCACGCAGATCCAGCTGCCCGCGCACGGCGCGCGCGGTGACATCAGCACTTCGCAGGCGGCCGAGTCGTTCACCAAGGCGCTGGGCGAGCAGCCGTCGGAGACCCAGCGCGTGGGCACGGGCAACGCGGCCACCATCCAGATCCGCTCGGAGGCACTGCCGGCCGACCAGGTCGCGAAGGTGAAGCAGCAGCTGTTCACCGACTGGGCGCCGATCGGGGCGGACAACCAGGCGAGCGTGCAGGCCATCAGCGACAGCGCGGTGAGCGCGTCGTGGGGCGACGAGATCTCGAGGCAGGCGCTGATCGCGCTCGCGGTCTTCCTCGTGGCCGTGGTGATCTTCCTGGCGATCTACTTCGACACCCGGATGGCCGCGGCCGCGCTGATCTCGCTGATCCACGACATCGTGGTCACGGCGGGCGTGTATTCGCTCGTCGGCTTCGAGGTCACGCCGGCGACGGTGATCGGCCTGCTGACCATCCTCGGGTTCTCGCTGTACGACACGGTGGTGGTGTTCGACAAGGTCCGCGAGAACACGCGCGGCCTGCTCGGCCTCACCCGCCGCACGTACCCCGAAGCGGCGAACCTGGCGCTGAACCAGACGCTGATGCGGTCGTTCAACACGGCGTTCATCGCCCTGCTGCCGATCCTCGGCCTGCTCATCGTCGGGTACATCCTGCTCGGCTCGGGCACGCTGCAGGACCTGGCGCTCGTGCAGCTCACGGGCACGCTGGTCGGTGTGCTGTCGTCGGTCGCGCTCGCGACGCCGCTGCTGGTCGACCTCAAGATGCGTGAGCCGCAGTACCAGCAGCAGGCACAGCGCGTCGCGGCCCGCCGGGCCAAGGCCGCCGCTCGCGAGGCCGCGGGCGAGGACTTCGACGCGGCGGACGACGACGCCCTGGCCGCCGAGCTCCGCAAGGAGAAGGCGATGGCCGCGGCGGCCGGCGTTCCGGCCCGCACCCCGAAGGCGCGCCCGCAGAACAAGCCGCGCCGCACCGGTGGCGGCGTGTCGTCGGCGAAGCGGAAGCGCTGAGCCGGATGGAGCTGGAGAAGGCCCTCGGCCTGATCGCCGAGGTGCCGGACTTTCCCGAACCCGGCGTGCTGTTCCGCGACCTGAGCCCGCTCTTCGCGGACGGCCCCGGGTTCGCCACGGTCGTCGACGCCCTGGCCGGCACGCTCAGCCCCGGGGTTGAGCTGCTGGCCGGCGTCGAGGCTCGCGGGTTCCTCCTCGCCGCGGCCGTCGGGTACGCCCGCGGCCTCGGCGTGGTGCTCATCCGCAAGCCCGGCAAGCTGCCGTCGGTGGCCGGCCGGGTCGACTACGCGCTCGAGTACGGCACCGCCGGCGTGGAGCTGCCGGCCGGCGTCGTGCACCCCGGCCGGCGCGTCGGGGTGATCGACGACGTCCTCGCCACCGGTGGCACGGTCGCCGCGACGGCCAAGCTGCTCGAAGACGCCGGCGCCGTGGTCGACGGCGTGTCGGTGGTGCTGGAGCTCGCGGCGCTCGGTGGTCGTGGCGTGCTGGCGGGTCGCCGGGTCGAAGCGCTGCAGGTCGTCTGATCCCGCGTCACCAGCGCGAACGGCCGGGAAGCCGGGACGCTCGCGCGGCGTTGAACAACGTGTGGTTCCGCCGGTGCTCGGCGGCGCGCCGTCTGCCGATCGGACGTAGGCGGCGAGGCCACGCGGCCGAGCGGCTACCCTGGGGGTTCGAAGGCCGCACGAGCAGCAGGAGGTGCGGGTGAGCCAAGAGCTCGACGCCGCGGTGCCCGCCAAGCCGGTGCCCGCGAAGGATGGCTCCGGTGCGCGTGGTGCGCAGTCGGTGCCGCCGCCGAAGGCGAACGGGGCCGCGCCCAACCCGTCGGCGACCCGCCGGGTGCGGGCCCGTCTGGCTCGCCGGATCACGGCCCAACGGGCCGCGCCCGTGAAGCAGGTGCTCGAGCCGCTCGCCGTCATCCACCGCGAGCTGCACCCCAACGCCGACCTCGCGCTGCTGCAGCGCGCCTACGACGTCGCCGAGGAGCTGCACCGCGACCAGCGGCGCAAGTCCGGCGACCCGTACATCACGCACCCGCTCGCCGTGGCCACGATCCTCGCCGAGCTGGGCATGGACACCACCACACTCGTCGCGGCGCTGCTGCACGACACCGTGGAGGACACGGGCTTCTCGCTCGACCAGCTGAAGGCCGACTTCGGCGACAAGGTCGGCGAGCTCGTCGACGGCGTCACCAAGCTGGACAAGGTCAAGCTCGGCATGTCGGCCGAGGCCGAGACGATCCGCAAGATGGTCATCGCCATGGCGAAGGACCCGCGGGTGCTGGTCATCAAGCTGGCCGACCGGCTGCACAACATGCGCACCATGCGCTTCCTCCCGCCGGAGAAGCAGGCCCGCAAGGCCCGCGAGACGCTGGAGGTGCTCGCCCCGCTGGCCCACCGCCTCGGCATGGCGACGGTCAAGTGGGAGCTCGAAGACCTCGCGTTCGCGATCCTGCAGCCGAAGAAGTACGACGAGATCGTGCGCCTGGTCGCCGACCGCGCGCCCTCGCGCGACACGTACCTGCGCAAGGTGATCGCCGACCTCACGGGCAACCTCGTGTCGTCGCGGATCACCGCCAAGGTCGAGGGCCGGCCGAAGCACTACTACTCGATCCACCAGAAGATGATCGTGCGCGGGCGCGACCTCGACGACATCCACGACCTGGTGGGCGTGCGAATCCTCGTGGAGGACGTGCGCGACTGCTACGCCGCCATGGGTGTCGTCCACGCGCTGTGGCAGCCGGTGCCCGGGCGGTTCAAGGACTACATCGCCCAGCCGCGCTTCGGCGTGTACCAGTCGCTGCACACCACCGTGATCGGTCCGGACGGCAAGCCGCTCGAGGTGCAGATCCGCACGTACGAGATGCACCGGACCGCCGAGTACGGCATCGCGGCGCACTGGCGGTACAAGGAAACCAAGGGCACCCACAGCGGGAACTCGATGGACGTTGACGAGATCGCGTGGATGCGCCAGCTGCTCGACTGGCAGCGCGAGGCCGCGGACCCGGGTGACTTCCTCGAGTCGCTGCGCTACGAGCTGGCCGCGCGCGAGATCTTCGTGTTCACGCCGAAGGGCGACGTGATCACGCTGCCGGCGGACTCGACGCCGGTCGACTTCGCCTACGCCGTGCACACCGAGGTGGGCCACCGCTGCATCGGCGCCCGCGTGAACGGCCGTCTCGTGGCTCTCGAGCGCAAGCTGGAGAACGGCGAGAACGTCGAGATCTTCACCTCGAAGGCGGAGAACGCCGGCCCGAGCCGCGACTGGCTGCAGTTCGCCGGGTCGCCGAAGGCGCGCGCGAAGATCCGCCAGTGGTTCGCGAAGGAGCGCCGCGACGAGGCGATCGACGCGGGCAAGGAGGCGATCACCAAGGAGATCCGCAAGGTCGGGCTGCCCATTCAGCGGCTCGTCTCGGCGGAGTCCATGGGCTCTGTCGCCAAGGAGCTGCGCCACGGCGACATCTCCTCGCTGTACGCGGCCGTGGGGGAGGGCCACACCAGCGCGAAGCACGTGGTGCAGCGGCTGGTTGCGCTCATCGGCGGCGTCGACGAGGCGGAGGAGGAGCTCGCCGAGCGGGCCACGCCGTCCACGGTTTCGCGGCGGCGCGGGTCCAACGACGTCGGCGTCATCGTGAAGGGCGCCAGCGACGTGTGGGCCAAGCTCGCCCGTTGTTGCACCCCGGTGCCGGGCGACGAGATCCTCGGGTTCGTCACGCGCGGCGGTGGCGTGAG
Source organism: Amycolatopsis sp. NPDC050768 (assembly GCF_040654155.1). Lineage (NCBI taxonomy): Bacteria > Bacillati > Actinomycetota > Actinomycetes > Pseudonocardiales > Pseudonocardiaceae > Amycolatopsis > Amycolatopsis sp. NPDC050768. Next base: position 424,040 of record NZ_JBFAHL010000006.1, on the reverse strand, counting down.
CGTGCACCGCACGGACTGCACCAACGCCGAGGACCTGCGCACCCAGCCCGAGCGGCTGGTCGAGGTGGAGTGGGCACCGTCGTCCTCGTCGGTGTTCCTGGTGGCCATCCAGGTCGAGGCGCTCGACCGGCACCGGCTGCTGTCGGACGTCACCAAGGTGCTGGCCGACGAGAAGGTCAACATCCTCTCGGCGTCGGTCACGACCACGCGCGACCGCGTGGCCGTGAGCCGGTTCTCGTTCGAGATGGGCGACCCGAAGCACCTCGGTCACGTGCTGAAGGTGGTCCGGGGCGTCGAGGGTGTGTACGACGTCTACCGGGTCACGTCGGCTTCCTGATCCTCGAACCACGAGCGGAGCGCTTCGGTCACTTCGGCGGGGCGCTCCATCGGGGGCAGGTGGCCGGTGTCGGGCAGGTCGAGCCGGGTCGAGCCGGGGATCTCCTGCTCGAACTTGTCGGCCAGCTCCAGCAGGCCTGAGCCGTCTTCTCGGCCGATGACCACCAGCGTGGGTGCGGTGATCTCGCCGAGACGGTGACGGCTGTCGGGGACGTCCTCCGTCCACTTCGGATCGGTCCACTCGCGGCGGTAGACGCCCTCGCACATTTCGAGGGCGCGGGCGTAGAAATCTTGGGCGACGTCCGATTGTGTCCGATGTGGACCGACGACGAGATAGCGGACGTTGGCGTCGGCGATGGCTCGGACGTCTGCCTCGTCGATGTGGTCGGCGGTGTGGTCGAGGTAGCGCTTGAGCTTCTCGAGCGGCACCGCGGCGAGCATGGCTTCGCGGCTGTCCGACGCCATGGGCTCGGGCCAGTCGTGCCCGGACAGACCGGCGCCGATCAGGGCGATGCTCGTGACGCGCTCGGGCGCGGCGAGTGCGGTGTCGAGGGCGTAGGCGCCGCCCATCGAGGAGCCGGCGAGCGCGGCGCGGTCGATGCCGAGCGCGGACATGAGCGCGAGCAGGTCGCGGTGGTGGGAGACGTTGCCTTCGGCCGCCTGCGAGTCGCGGTGGCCGCGGCGGTCGTAGCGGATCACGCGGTGGTGTTCGGCCAGGGCCGCGAACTGGTGGTCCCACATGCGCCGGTCGGCGAGCCCGGCGTGCACGAGCACGACGGGCGGGCCCTCGCCGGCCTCGTCGTAGCCGAACCGCACGCCGTCGACCTCGATCATCCCCATGGGTGCCACGCTAGCGCGGGGAGCTGGTCACAGACGCGGGTTTCGCGCAGGGCGATCCCGCTAGGGTGCTGGCATGACCGACGGATTCGAGTTCACGCGCGACGGCGAAGTCGCGCGGCTGACGTTCGCCCGGCCGGAGAAGATGAACGCCATCACCTACGGCATGTGGTCGGCGATCCCGGACGTCGTGGCCGAGGTCGAGGCCGACCCGGCGCTCAAGGTCCTCGTGCTCACGGGTGCGGGCAAGCACTTCTCGGCCGGCGCCGACATCAGCGAGTTCCGCGACCTGCGTTCCACCGCCGACGGCGCGGCCACCTACGACAAGGCCGTCGACGGCGCCGTGGCCGCCCTGACCTCGATGCGCAAACCGTCCGTCGCCATGATCCAGGGCAACTGCATCGGCGGCGGCTGCCAGCTGTCGGTGGCGTGCGACTTCCGCTTCGCCTCGGAAGACGCGCGCTTCGGCATCACGCCCGCCAAGCTGGGCATCGTCTTCCACTTCGACTCGACGCGCTTGCTGGTCGCCCTCGTCGGCCCCGCGAACGCCAGGTACCTCCTGCTGTCCGGCGAGCTCATCGACGCCGTGCGCGCCCGCGAGATCGGCCTCGTCAACGACCTCCACGCCGCCGAAGGCCTCACCGCGGCCACCGCGGCGTTCGTGGACACCCTCTGCTCCCGCTCGCAGGCCTCGATCCGCGGCATGAACCGCATCATCGAGAAGATCGTCGCGGGCCGGCAAACGCCCGACGACGAAGTGGACGCCATCCGCCTCGCCGCACTGCACGGCGAGGACTACGCGGAGGGCGTCGACGCCTTCCTGAACCGCCGGCCGCCGAAGTTCACGCACCGCTGAGGGGCGCTCAGATCTCTTCCCAGGGCACGCTTTCGTACGCCTCGGCGAGCAGCCGCGCGGCGGCGGGGTCGTTGCGCAGCGCCACACCGTCGACGGACGCGACGGGCCGACCGACGGTCTCGGAGTTGGTGAGGAAGACGGCGTCGAAGCCGGGGAGCTCGCGGGGATGGACCGGGCGGGTCACCTGCGCGACCCCGGCGGCGCCGAGCCGTTCCTTCAGCAGCAGGTAGGTGATGCCCGGCAGCACCGCGGCTTCCGGCCACACCACGGTGTCGCCCTCGAGGAACCCGAGGTTCCAAATGGACGCTTCGCTGAGGTGTCCACTGTGGTCGATGAACACCGCGTCGTCGTAGCCCGCGAGCACGGCCTGGCGCGAGTGGTGGACAAGCCCGAACGTGCCGGTGTGCTTCACCTCGGGCAAGTCGCGCTGGTATCGCACCGACCTCAGCCGGATCGGGTCGGCGACGTGCTCGTGCGGGGGACCGGTGCGCACGAGGATTTCGGGCTCCATGACGGGAGCTTCTTCGCTGGAGCGGGACGCGATGAGCACGCGCACGGACAGCGCGCCTTGCCCGGCAACGAGCTTGCGGACGTAGCCGCGGACGAGGGAGAGGTCGAGTTCGCCGCCGAACAGCAGCGAGGTGCTCGTGGCCAGCCGCGTGAGGTGCAGGTCGAGGCCGCGGACCCGGCCGTCGCGCACCTGCATCGCGGTGAAGTGGCCGTAGCCGCCCAGAACGCGAGCGAGCTGAACGGCGCCGGGTTCAGCGCCGTTCAGCTCGAACGGGAAAGACACTCAGGCCGCGACGTTCACGGCCGTGAACTTGACCTGCTGCTTCGGCTCACCGGTCGCGCCGTCCTGGCCGACGGTGCCGATGCCCGTCTTGGCGATCGCGTCGAGGACCTTGAGGCCGTCGTCGGAGATGCTGCCGAAGATGGTGTAGTTCGGGGGCAGCTCGGCGGTGCCGTAGACCATGAAGAACTGGCTACCGCCCGAGTTGGGCTGGCCCGTGTTGGCCATGGCGAGGATGCCGCGGCCGTACTTCTCGCCGTCGATGAACTCGTCCGGGATGGTGAAGCCGGGGCCGCCGGTGCCGTCCGCGTTCACGTCGCCCTTGGCGTTCGGGTCGCCGCACTGCAGCATCTGCAGGTCGGTGACGCCGAGGCGGTGGCAGATCGTGTCGGTGTAGAAGCCCTGCTTCGCCAGGCTCACGAACGCTTCGACGGTGCACGGCGCCAGCGCGCGGTCGAGCGTGATCGGGATGTCGCCGACGGTGGTCTTCATCGTGATGTCGACCTTGCCCTGCGACGACACGTTCTTGCCGTCCGGCGCCGTGGTCTTCTTCGGCGGCGGCGCGCTCTGCGTGTCGGCCGGGTACGCGCACGTGGTCGGGTTCGGCAGGGCCTTCGGCCGCGTCGGCAGCGCGGTGCGCTGCGTCGGGATCTGGCCGACGGTCGGCACCGGCGGGGCCGAGCTCGACGGCGGCGGGCTGGCGGCCGCCGTCGTGTCGTCGCCACCGCCGCTGTTCACGACCCACACGACTACCCCGGCCACGATGAGGACGACACCGCCGACCACTCCAGCGCCCACGATCTTGCGTCGCTTGGCCCGGTCCCGCCGGCGCTCGATCTGCCGCTCGAGTTTCCGCTTAGCGGCTTCACGGCGCTGCTGGTTGGTCGCCACCCGCCCTCCAGTTCAGGCTCGATGTCACACGTCTGAGGTAGCGGCAGTGTATGGGCACAGCCTGTGAGGACTCTGTACAGGGGCCGCTAGTCTCGATCCGATCGTGATCAGCGCCGCTTCGCCAACGCCGGGACAGGAGGGGTTTGGTGCTCGTCGTCGGGTTCGCCGCAGGGCCGCTGCGCGCGAACTGCTATCTGCTTGCCCCGGCGCCCGGCGGCGAGTGCGTGGTCGTGGACCCCGCGCAGGAGGCCGCAGAGCCGCTCGCGGCCGCGCTGGCCGAGCACGGGCTCACACCGGTCGCGCTGCTCGCCACCCACGGTCACCCCGACCACGTCGCCGGCGCCGCCGGCCACGACCTCCCGCTGCACTTGCACCCGGCCGACCGCGAGTGGTTCGCGGGACCGTCGGTGCCGCTGGCCGAAGGCCCGCTCGAAGTGGCGGGTCTGGCGCTCGAGGTCGTGGCCATGCCCGGCCACACGCCGGGGTCGGTGGCTTTCGCCGTGCGGGCGAGCGAAGGTGGCAGGCTGGTGCTCACGGGGGACACGCTGTTCGCCGGGTCGACGGGCGCTCCGACGACTCCGGCGCCGAACTGGAGAGATCGTTGCGCACGAAGCTGCTGACCCTGCCCGACGACACCGTGGTGCTGCCGGGCCACGGGCCCGCCACGACCATCGGGCGCGAACGCGCGACCAACCCCGCGCTCACGGCGGCGGAGGCGTGACGGGCATGACCGAGCAGGACGGCGTCAAGGGCGCACCGGAACGGCTGCCGCTGTTCGCCGAGGATGTGAAGCTCACCCGCCGGCGCGCGTGGTCCGGCTTCATCGGCGCGGTGATCGTGGCCGCGGCGTTCGGTGGCATCGCCGGGCTGATCGGCGGGCAGCTGGCGGGGCTGATCGTCGCGGTGGTCGTGGCGCTTCCCTTGCTGTACATCGTTCTCTACACGCTGCGCCGCCGGGTCTGGCTCGAAGGCACGACGCTGGTCGTGCGTACGTGGGGCATCCGGCGCATCGGGCTCGTCGAGGCGGAGCGGCTCGACATCGTGATCGGCGACGTGCGCGGCACCCGCACGGTGAGCCTGCTCGTGAACGCGGGCAAGCGGCGCAAGACCGTGAAGGTCGACCTCGCCGTGTTCGCCGGTACAGGCGGGCGTGAGCTGGGCGCGCTGCAGCTGCGCCGGGTCGCCGACGCGCTGCTGAACAACACCGAGGCCAACGGGCTGGTGTTCTCCGAGCTGCTGGTGGCGGAGCTGCGGTCGGAGGCGCGTGGCGACGCCGTGGCCGAGCGGCCGCTGTACCGGCTCGCGTCGGCGGCCCCGGCCGGGCGTTACATCCAGCGGTTCCCGATGGAGGCCGTCAGCCGCTTCGTCGCGACGCTGGAGTGACCGCTGGAGGGACGCTGCACTTCGACGTTTCCTCCGTGCTGTCGACGCGGGCGCGGATCTGCTCCACCTGGTCGGCGAGGTCCGGCAGCTCCTCGGCGACGTAGGCGAGCAGGCGCTCGAGGTGGCGCAGCGTCGCCCGCACGTCGTCGAGCGCGCTCGCGATCCGCGGGACGGCCTCGGCCGCCTCCAGCAGCGCCGCGAACAACCGCCGGACCAGGTGCACGGTGACCCGCGGTCCCGCCAGTACGGCTGAGAACACGACCCCTCCTCGGGTACGGATGTACTCGCCTCGGTCGCGGACTTCGTACCGCAGCCATCGGGTCCGGTTCCGGCCGGGGTTCGCTCGTGTTACTGGTGTGACTAAGGGGTATTCGTGGTGCTCACGAGGTGGTCGACGGGCTCGCGCGCCGCGATCAGCGCCGCCAGGATCGTCGTCACCGGGACCGCCGCGACGATGCCCACGGACCCCGCGAGCGTGCGGATGATCTCCGACGCGATGTCCTCGCTGCCGAGCAGCGCGCCGAGCCCGACGCCGGAGATCGACGAGTACAGCAGCACCGGCAGCGCGGCGCCGGCGTAGGCCATCACGAGGGTGTTCACGGCCGAGCCGACGTGGTCCCGTCCGATGCGCAGACCCGAGCGGTAGAGCTCCCGCCAGCCCAGCGACGGGTTCGCGCGCCGCAGCTCCCAGACGGCGCTGGTCTGCGTCACCGTCACGTCGTCGAGGACACCGAGCGCGCCGATCACGATGCCGGCGAGCAACAGGCCGCGCGCGTCGATGCCGTGGCCGAGTGAGCCGATGAGCGTGGACGTGCTGTCGTCGAGGCCGGTGAGCGAGGCGCCGACGGAGAAAATCGCCGACAGGACGCCGATCAGCGCGAGGCTGACGAGCGTGCCGAGCACCGCCACCGACGTTCTCGCCGACAGCCCGTGGGTCAGGTACAGCGCCACGAACATGATCGCGCCGGCGCCCGCGATCGCGACCACCAGCGGGTTCTCGCCGGCGAGGATCGAGGGGAGCACGAACAGCACGATCACCACGAAGCTCAGCACCAACGCAACGAGCGCCGCGAGCCCCTGCCAGCGGCCGAGCACGAGCACGGCGAGGGCGAACAGCGCGGCCAGCAGCACGAGCGGCGTGCCGCGCTGGAAGTCGACGAGCTGGAACGACGACGGGTCGGTGGCGTTGCCGCCGTTGTAGGCGAGGACCACGTTGTCGCCGGTGGAGAAACGCGGCGTGCTCGGCTCGATCGGCACGATGAGGCGCAGGGGTTTCCCGTTGCCCGGGCCGTCGGTCATCGTCAGGTCGACGGTCTGGCACGGCTTCTGGTCGGGGTCGGTGTCGGCGCCGACTTGCACCTGGCCGTTCGCGAGGCACGGCCCCGTGGCGGTCGCCGTGATCGACGCCTGCACCGGCGTGCCCTGCGGCACCACACTCGTCGGCGACGCTTTGCCCCACGGGTACAGCACGACCATGCCGACGACCGTCGCGAGGGCGAGCGGGACGAGCAGCCAGATGAGGAGCTTGCGGACGCGGGTGGAGGCGGGGGCGGCGGGGCCGTGGCTGTGGCCGTGCCCATGACCGTGGCCGTCCGCTTGCGCGGCGAGGGCGGCGCGGAGGCCCTTGCGCGCGGCGGGTTCGGCGGCGTCGGGGGGTTCCGGCGCTTCGTCCGGGCTCACGGCGGTGCGGGGGCGGCGGCCGGTGGGGGGAGGCGTGTCGCCGGTGCGACGGCCGGCGGTCGGCCAGGCGCCGTCGGCATCCGGTGAGGAGGGTTCACTTGTGGTGCGCGAGATTTCGCCGTCTCGGCGCGCTTGCCCCTGGGTGCGGCGGGAGGGCGGCAGCGGAGTTTCGCCTGTGCGGCGCGATGTTTGGCCGCCACGGCGGCCGGTCGGCGGTGGAGTCTCGCCGCGACGGCGTGGGGGGAGCGGGGTTTCGCCCGTGTGGCGGCCGGCGGACGCCGGGGTTCCGTCGGCGTGGTGCGACGGCAGCGGAGCTTTCCCGGTTCGGTCGGCCCGCGGGGTGTCCGCGGTGCGGGCACTTGCCGGGGGTGGCGTGTCTCCGTTGCGGCGGCCGGCCGGAGTGTCGCCGGCGCGGCGTGGTGGCAGCGCGGTTTCGCCCGTGCGGCGGGCGGCGGGGTTGTCGCCGGAACGGGGCGCGGCTCGGCGCACCGGCTCTTCGGCTCCGGGCCAGGCCGGCTCGTCGCCCGTGTGGGATCGGCGGGACCGGGCTGGGGGCGCGGAGGGGTCGCCGGCGACGCGGCGGATGGGGCCGGTGTCGGCGGTGTCGGCGTCGTCGGGGTAATCGGGCGGTGCCACGGCGCACATCCTGCACTCCGGCGGTGGCCGTCACCCGTACCGGGTGGGGACGACCCGGTCGTATCCGGCGTTTCGCTCAGCCGAGGGCCTGGCGCAGGTGCACGCGGCGGTAGGCGGACGGCGGGGTGTCGAAGTGGTCGAGGAAGGCCTGGCGAAGCGTCTCGGTGGAGCCGAAGCCGCAGCGGCGGGCGATGGCGGCCAAGGGCAGGTCAGTGCCCGCGAGGAGGCGGGCGGCGTGCTCGGCGCGGACGGTGCGCACGTACTTGCCGGGCGTGGTGCCCAGGTGCGCGTCGAACAGGCGCGTGAGCTGGCGGGTGCTGATGCCCGCCTGCCGGGCCAGCACCGGCGTGCCGAGGTCTTCGCCCAGGTGTTCGGCGACGAACGCGGTGAGGTCGCGCACCTGCCGGTGCTCGGGTGGCGGGCCGGACAGGAACATGCTCACCTGAGCCTGGTTGCCGGGCCGCTGGAGGTAGGTCACGAGGGCGCGGGCGGCTTCGCGGGCGAGCGTCGGGCCGTGGTCCTCCTCGACGAACGCCAGCGCGAGATCCAGCCCGCTGGTGACGCCGGCGGAGGTGTAGACGTCGCCGTGGCGGATGAACAGCGGCACCGGGTCCACGGTCACCGACGGGTACTTCGCGGCGAGCTGCGCCGCGTACGCCCAGTGCGTGGTCGCGCGGCGGCCGCTCAGCAGGCCGGCCGCGGCGAGCACGGTGGAGCCGGTGCAGACCGACGCCGTGCGCGTGCTGTCGCGGGAGAGGCGGCGGACGTGTTCGAGCAGGCGCTCGTCGCCCGCCGCCGCGCGGTGGCCGAGGCCGCCGGAGACGACGATCGTGTGCAGGGGCCCCGAAACCTGGTCGAGCCGCACGTGGGGCGTCAGCGTGATGCCGGACTGGCAGCGGAACGGGTGTCCGTCCACAGTGGCCAGCCGCAGGGCGTAGCCCGGGCGCGCGCCGAGCCGGTTGGCGGCGTCGAGCGCGTCGGAGACGCACGCGATGTCCAGCAGTTCGGCGTCGGGATACCCGACGACCACGACCTGCCGTTCTGGCCCCGGCATGATCAAACTTTAGCAGGTCAGCAGGCCGATCGACATGGTTCGCAGGATTACGGACATCGCCCTCCCGTCCGCCCGCCCGCGGGGGCACGGTGGGACGCATGACCGAGAAGACGTTCGCCTTTGTCCTCTACCCCGGCCTCACGGTGCTCGACCTCGTGGGCCCGCTCCAGGTGCTGAGCGCGTTCGCCATGGCGGATCAGGACTTCCGCGTGGTGGTCGTGGGCGAGACCCTCGACCCGATCGGCACCGACACGCCCCTGCGGATCGCGCCCAGCCACACCTTCGCCGACATCCGCGAGCCCTACGGCGTCCTCGTCCCGGGCGGCTCCGCGCCGACCCTGGAGGCGCTCGCGAACCGGCCGCTGATCGACTACCTGGCCACGACCGCGCGCACGGCCGAGCTGATGACGTCCGTCTGCACGGGCGCCCTGCTCCTCGGCGAGGCCGGCCTCCTCGACGGCCGCGAGGCCACCACCCATTGGATGTTCCGCGACCTGCTGCGCGCCTTCGGCGCCACCCCGGTCGCCCGCCGCTGGGTCGACGCCGGCCCCGTGATCACCGCCGCGGGCGTCTCGGCGGGCATCGACCTGGCCCTGCACCTCGTCGACCGCCTCGCCGGCCCCGACGTCGCCCGCACCATCCAGTTCGGCATCGAATACGACCCGGAGCCGCCGCTGGGTCCGCTCGACTGGTCAAACGCCCCGCATGGTGCTCTGAAGCCGTTGCTGGAACACACTCTGGGCGACAACGTCCTGGCCGACCGCCCAGATCTGAAGGCGAAGCTGCTCGCTCACGCCTGAGCCGGGACGCCGGCGCGAACGGACCGGTCGCGCCGGGCTTCACCGCTCGAGTGGGTGGTGCCCGGTCCACGGCGGGACTGTTCGCGCCGGGCCGCGCATGGTCGGGCGGGCGCTGCGGTGCGTTCGGTGACGGTGCGGTGCTGAGCGATGGTCGAGCGCTCACACGGCGCCCTGCAGCTCTTGCTGCAGCACGCCCTGGGCGACGACGTCCTGGCCGACCGGCCGGATTTGAGGGCGAACCTGCTCGCTCGGGCCCGAGCGGGGAGGCCGGCGCGAACGGACCGCTCGCGCCGCATTGTGTTGGCGGGTGGCGCGCGCTGACGGCGTCGGCTCGACACGGCGGTGCCGCGGCCGCGCGAGGAGTAGACGCGGCGGGACCACTAGCCCCGCGCCGCGCATGGTCGGGTGGGCGCTGCGTTGCGTTCGGTGAACCGACCGCTCGCCGAGCGAAGGTCGAGCGCGGCCGGACTGTTCGCGCCCAGTTTTTCAGGCCGAGCGCGCCGCACGGGCCACCTGCCCGGCGGGGTGCAGACGCGGGCCGGCGTGAAGGGACCGTGCACCCTTCCAACGGGGTGAGCCATCCGGGTGAGGGCCGCCCGAACAGCCGGGAGCGGAGGGTGGCGCAGGTACTTTCGGGTCGCTCGATCAGGTGACATGCGGCCGTGGGGAGCTTGCGGTGCGGTTCCAGGTCCTCGGTCCGCTGGCGGCGACCGTCGCGCTGCCGTCGGCGGCGCAGCCGCGGCGGTTGCTCGCGTTGTTGCTCGCGCGGCCCAACGAGGTGGTCGGGCGGGCGACGATCGTCGACGAGCTGTGGCCCGAGGGGGCGCCGCCGAGTGCGGCGGCGATCGTGCAGGTGACGGTGTCGAAGCTGCGCAAGGCAGTGTCGCCCGGGTTGGCCGCGGATGACCCAGGCCAGCGGCTCAAGTCGGGGCCGCGGGGGTACGTCCTCAGGGTGGCCGAAGGGGAGCTCGACGCCGCGGAGTTCGTCGCGCTCGCGTCGGCCGGGTTGGCGGCGGAGGACACCCAGGCGAAGCAAGAGCTGCTGACCCGCGCGCTCGCGTGCTGGCGGGGCGGGGCGTTCTGCGACGTCGCGACGGGACCGCTCGTCGAGGCGCACGAGGTGTGGCTGGAGGACCGCCGGCGGACGGTCCTGCTGCAGCTGGTGGAGCTGCAGCTCGCCGAGGGCGACGGGCAGGCCGTGGTGCACCGGCTCGCCGCCGTCGTGGCCGCGCGGCCCGCCGACGAACGGCTCGCCGGTCGCCTCGCCGGGGCGCTGGAGGGGCTGGGCCGCCGCGACGCCGCGCTCGACGTGCTGCGCCGCACGCGCCGCGCGCTGTGGGACGAGGCCGGCGTGGTGCCGGGGCCGGAACTCGACGCGCTGTACCGCCGCATCGCCGGCGCCGAGTGGACGGCCGGAGGCCCGCCCGCGCAGCTGCCCGCGCCCGTGCCCGACTTCACGGGCCGCGCAACGGAACTGGCCGCCGTCGCGCGTCACCTGCGCGCGCCCGCGCCGGTCGTGGTCCACGGCGCCGCCGGGGCGGGCAAGAGCGCGCTCGCGGTGCAGGCCGCGTGGCGGGCGCGACGCCGCTTCCCCGACGGGCAGCTCGTGGCCGACCTTGCCGCCACCGAACCCCGTGACGTCCTCATCGCCTTCCTGCGCGCCCTCGGCGCCGCCACGGCCGAGCTCACCGGCGATCTCACGGCGCTGGTGGCCGCTTGGCGCAGCCACACCGTCGACCTGCGGCTGCTGGTCCTGCTCGAAAACGCGCGTACCGAAGCCCGGGTCCGCCCCCTGTTGCCGAGCGGCTCCGGCTGCGGCGTCCTCGTGACGGCGCGGTGGCCGTTGCCAGGATTGGCGGCAGCCAGGCCGGTTCCCGTCGGTGATCTGTCCACTGCGGACTCGGCAGCGCTGCTCACCGCCGTCGCCGGCGAAGCCCGGATCGCGGCCGAGCCCGCCGCCGCCGACGAAGTCGTCGCCCGCTGCGCCGGGCTTCCCCTCGCCCTGCGCATCGCCGGGCTGCGGCTCGCCACCCGACCCCACCTGCGGATCACGGACCTGGCCACCCGCCTCGGCGACGACCGCCGCGCCCTCGACGAGCTCGCCGCCGGCGACGTCAGCGTCCGCGCGGCGATTCTTCCGGCGCTGCGCGAATGCTCCGCGGAAGACCGCGATCTCCTGCGCCTGCTGGGCTTGTTCCGCCGGCCCGTGCCCGACTGGTGCGCCGCCGCGCTCCTCGCCGTCCGCCCCGCCGAAGCCCGCGACCGCCTCGAAGCCCTCGCCGACACCCACCTCCTGGCCGCCGACGACCACGGCCGCCACGCCGTCCCCCGCTTCGTCCGCCTCGGCCTCGCGCGGCTGCCCGGCGAACTCGATCAGGCCGCGCTGAAGCGCGCCCTCGAAGCCACCCTCGCCCTGGCCGAACGCGTGCTTTCCGTCCTGGACAAGGGTTTCATCCCGGCCGGACCCCCGTTCGCCCAGTCGGATGCCGGAGCCGTCCGCACCGCGACCGCCGACCCCGATGCTTGGCGACGCCGGGAAACCGAACTCGTCGCCACGGCCGCCCGGCTCGCCGGCCGCCACCACTGGCACGCCCTGGCCGCCCGTCTCTCCGACGCGTGCGCGGCCCTGGCCGGCACGCCGTGGCTCGGCCGCTCCGCGAGGGCGGTCTCGGTCGTCGGCCTCGCCGCGGCGCGCCGCCTCGGCGACCGCCCGGCCGAGGCGGGCAAGCTGTTCACCCTCGCGTCCGTCCACTGGCAACTCGGCCGATCGCGCCAGGCCCGCACTTACTTCGCCATGGCCGGCACCCGCTTCAAGACCCTCGGCGACCCGCGCGGCCGCGGCGCCGCCCTGGTCGCGATGGCCGACCTCGACGCCGACGCGGGCCAGGCCGAGCTCGCCGTCGAAGAGCTGCGCGAAGCCCTGGAGCTCCTGCGCGCGTGCGGCGACGTCCGGGGCCAGGCCATCGCGGCCGCCCAGTTCGGCGGCCTGTCGGAAGACCTCGGCGACCTCCGCCGCGCCGTCGAGAGCTTCGAAGCCGCCCTGCTGCTCGCCGGCGACTGCGCCGGCCGCTGGCACGACCAGGTCGCCAAGCGCTACGCCGACGTGCTCCGCCGCCACGGCCGCACTGACCGCGCCGCCGACCTGCTGACGGGCGCGCTCGGCGGCGCCGTCCGCACGCGTGAGCGCCACTGGGAAGCCCACGTGCTGCGCAGCCTCGGTGACCTCCACACCGACGCCGGCGAGGTCGCCGAGGGCGAGCGTTGCCTCACGCGCTCGCTCGACCTGTTCGAGCAGATCGGCCACCGGCACGCGGCCGCCTACACCCACCGCAGCCTCGCCGAGACCCGCCTGCGCGCGGCGGACCCGGCCGGCGCGCAGCAGCACCTGCGCCGCGCCATGGCCGTGTTCCGCGACCTGCACGACCGTCGCGGTACGGGTTACGCGCTGCTGAGCCTCGGCAAACTGCAGGCCGGCGCGGGCGAAGCACCCAAAGCTCTCGCCGGTGCCGCGGACGTCTTCCGCGACCTCGGCTTCCCGCTGTGGGAGCTGCGCGCGTTGCGGGAGCTCAACGCTGCTTCGAGTGATTCACCCGCCGGCGACCGGGCTCGTGAAGTCTTGGCGAAGATCAGGATCTGACGCGCGCCGCGACACCCCCGGCGCGAGCGCGTTTGGCGTTCGTATGGAGCCGCGCACAAGGCTCCCCCTCGTCGTAAGTCCCCACGAGGAGGCAAGTCATGCGCGTTCCTCCGATGCTGCCCAAGGCGGCCGTCGGACTGGCTGCCGCGGCGGCCATGACGGTGCTCGGTACGGCCACGGCTTCGGCCGCACCCACCGTCACCAAGCTGACGCAGTCCCAGGCGGCGTCGCAGCTGTCGGCGGCGGGTGTCACGCACTCGTCGAGCGGCGGGTGCACCACGCGGTCGAACTCCACCTGCACGTCGTTCGAGCAGATCAACCAGACCACTGTCAGTGGCGTGATCACGCTCAAGCGCGCCAGCGGCTGCGCGATCAACATCACCGGCGGCACCGAGGTCGGCCACGCCTCGGGCACCTACAGCCACTACAACGGCTACAAGGTGGACATCTCGCACAACAGCTGCATCGACGGCTACGTCAAGAACAACTTCTCCTACATCGGCCTGCGCGGCGACGGCTACCCGCAGTGGCAGGCCCCCTCCAGCAACCTCTACTGCGACGAGGGCAATCACTGGGACATCACCTACTACACCGCCGGCGGCTGATCGGACCCTCCGTTCGCACCGGCCGCGCGGCCGGCCGGGGACTGCCCACCACTGAGGGCGATGGGCAGTCTCCGGCCCGGCCCCAGCAGCACCGATGACCGTTCCGCACCGTTACGGTCACTCCGGGTGACTCGTGAGGTCCCCCACCTGCGCGCCGCGCGGGGGTTGACCGGGCCGGGGGAGCGCGTACCGTCAGGCCAATGCCCCAGCGCCGAGGGGATTCCGGTCTCACCCTCCTGACCACCGTCCGCGACGACGACCTCGTGCTCGTCACCGCCGCGGGCGAGATCGACGCCGCCTCGGTCGGCGACTTCCGGACGGTGCTGGCCGCGGCGTGCGTAGTGGGGGACAAGCTCGTGGTCGACCTCTCGCGCGTCGGGTTCCTCAGCTGCGCCGGCCTGCGCGTGCTGGAGGAGACGAGCCGCACGCGCCCCGCGTTGTCCGTGGTCGCGACCGGACGCCTCGTGCTGCGGGTCTTCGACGTCACGGGCGCCGCCCAGGCCCTCGACGTGCGGCCGCGGCTCGTGGACGCCTGCGCGGCCGCCCGCGCCTGACCGGCCGCCGAACGGGTGGAGATCACCCCGGGCCCGTGCGAGCCACGCCGATCGTGGGTACTCCACCCGTGAACCCGATCAAGGGAACCCGACTACGGCGAGGTGATCCGGGATGTCCACCACGACCGAACGCACCGGCACGAACGGTGCCGTCGGCGCACTGGTCGGCGGCGCCGCGGGGCTGGCCGTGCTGGCCGGTCTGTACTTGATCATCGGCCCGTGGCTGGCGCGGTTCGGCGGCGCGGCGGAGCTCGCGATCAGCAACACGGTGGCCGGTCTGGCGATCATCGTGCTCGCCGCCGTGCGAGCGCGCACCACGCGCCCGCAGGCCCTCACGTGGGTCCTGCCGGTGCTCGGCGTCTGGGCCGCGGTGTCGCCGCTAATCCTGCGCTACGGGGACGAAACCGCGCCGTCGGTGGGAGCGTTGACGGGCAACATCGTCGCCGGTGCCGTCGTGCTGCTGGCCGGTATCGCGCTGTGCCTGCGCCGCCCGGCTACCCGGGCTCGCTGAGCAGCCCGCGCCAGCGCGGCGCGGACTTCGGCCCGTGCAGGACCTCCGCGGCGAGCACGGGCCGTACCCAGCGCGCATCGGGGTGGTCCGGCACGTCGGCCAACGGCGGCCGCGGTTGTTCCAGCTGCGCGAGCACCGCGGCGAGCGAGCCGAGTTCCTCCTCGGAGAAGCCGACTCCGACGCTGCCCGCGTAGCGCAGGCCCGCGCCGTCGGGCACGGCCAGCAGCAGTGACCCGAACGTCCCGGCTCGCCGGCCGCCGCCGGGACGCCAGCCCGCGATGAGCACCCGGCGCACGTCCGGGGACTCCACGAACAGCCAGTCCGTGTTCGCCCGGCCCGGCCGGTACGGGCTGCTCCGGCGCTTCGCGACAAGGCCGGGCAGACCGTGGTCGCGGCTCGCCCGTGCGACGGCGCCGCCGTCGCCGAGGTGGGTCGGCGGCACCTGCCAGTGGTCGCCGGCGAGGCCCAAGTCGTCGAGCAGCGCGCGGCGTTCGAGATACGGCAGGGCCAGCCGCGAGCGGCCGTCGAGGTGCAGCACGTCGGAGACGAAGAAGAACGCGGGATGCCGGTCCACGAGCCGGCGCGCCGTTCCGGGGTCCGCTTCCGCGCGGCGGCGCAGCCCTTCCGGGTCCGGCCTGCCCGCGGCGAACACCACGATCTGCCCGTCCAGCAACGCTTCCGTGGATCCGAGCTGCGCGGCGAGACCACGCAGCTCCGGGTAGCGCGCGGTCACGTCGACGCCGGTCTGGTCGACGGCCGCCACGCGCGCGCCGCCCGCGCGCACGAGCGTGCGACGGCCCGGCCACGCGAACTCGTACGCCCAGTCGCCGTCCTCGGCGGTGGAGGGCATGCGTCCCGGCCGGGCGGGCATCGGCGCGAGGAACCGCGGCGTGTCCTCGTGGCCGGGCTCGGCGGGGTCGAGACGACGCAGCCGCCAGCCGTCCGCCTCTCCGGCCTCGGTGCTGCCGCGGTCGAGCTCGTAGCGGCCCCGCAGGCGTTCGCCGTGGAGCACGAACTCGATGCGGTGCTCGTGCCAGTGCACAGTTTCGTAGCGGCCGCGGTCCCACACCTCGACCGTCCCGGCGCCGTACTCGCCCGCCGGGATCTCGCCTTCGAAGTCCGCGTAGGCCACGGGCTGGTCGTCGATGCGAATGGCGAGCCGGCCGCGGCCGGGAGAGCGGGGCAGGCCGCGCGGGACGGTCCACGACGTGAGCACCCCACCGCGTTCGAGGCGGAAATCCCAGTGCAGCTGCGAAGCGCGGTGTTCCTGGACCACGAACACGCCACTGTTTTCGATGAGGCGCTGGTCAATGGGATGCTGGTCGATGAGGTGCTGGTCGACGGGATGCTTCTCGACGGGATGCTCGGGTGCCGGTTCGAGTGCCTGGCCGAGTGCGCGTCGGCGCCGGCGTTCGGCGAGTTCGTCCGCCATCGCAGGCGTGGCACCCCCGTCCCTTCGGGTGCGCCCACTTTAGCGCCCGATCACGCCAGTACGCGCTCCAGCCACGCCTGCCAGGCTTTGCTTTCCTGCTCGACGTCGGCGTCGCCGGCGAACAGGTGGTGCCCGATCGCGATCGGCATCCCCATCCCCGACCGCTCGTGGAAGCGGTAGAGCGCGTCCGGGGTCCGGATGCCCGCGTAGTGCGGGGTCGTGTAGTCGAGGATGCCCTCGACAGGCCCGACGCCGTCGACCGCGAACCGCACCGGCTGCCCGGCCTCGGGCGCGTCCGGCAGCCCCAGCGCTCGCACCAGCTTCGGCCAGGCTTCCGGCGACGCCGACGACTCCGGACCGGCGGCGATCACGAACCGCGCGCGGCGGCCGGGGAAGTGCTGCAGGAGCTGGCCGAGCGTGTGCAGGTACATGTCCCAGCCGCGGCTGAAGCCCTCGTGGTACTCCTCGCCCCAGTCCTGCGCGGTGAAGCCGTGGTGGATGAAGCGCAGCACCGACGTGCCGCCCTCGGCCGCCTCCACGAGGAACTCGAAGGCGTCGAAGCTGCCGTCGGGCGCCGGCGTCGCGCGGTAGGCGAAGCGCCGCGGTGGCTCCCACGTGGTGATCTCGGCTTCGCTGGTGAACTCGCCCACGGCGAAGCGGACGCGCTGCGCCTGGGCGTCGACCTCGTGCTTGCCCATGAACCACGAGTCGATGCCCGGTCCCGTGGCCACGGCGTCCCACACGGCCTCCGGGGGTGCGGGCAGGCGGACCTGCTTGGTTACGTCGAACTCGTGGGTCATGACCGGTTCCTCCTCACCTGACGGGAATTCCACGGTGTCATTGACAAGAATAGTTGTCAAGGGCGAGCGACGTTCACCGGGAGGTGCGAGACTGCCGGGGACCCGAGGGAAAGGACCGCTCATGGCGACCGTGGCCGACCAGCTGATCGACGTTCTCGTGCAGTCCGGCGTGCGCCGCATCTACGGCGTGGTCGGCGACAGCCTCAACCCCGTGGTCGACGCCGTGCGCCGCACCGGCGGCTCGGCGCGCGGCGGGATCGACTGGGTGCACGTGCGCAACGAAGAGGCCGGCGCGTTCGCCGCGGCCGCCGAGGCGCAGCTCACCGGTGAGCTGGCCGTGTGCGCGGGCAGCTGCGGTCCTGGCAACCTGCACCTGCTGCAAGGGGTCTACGACGCGCACCGCTCGGGCGCGCCGGTGCTCGCGCTCGCGTCGCACATCCCGTCGACTCAGATCGGCACCGGCTTCTTCCAGGAGACGCACCCGCAGCAGCTGTTCGCGGAGTGCTCGCACTACTGCGAGCTGGTGAGCGGCCCCGAGCAGATGCCGCGGCTCGCGCGGATCGCGGTGCAGAACGCGGTGGGCCGGCGCGGCGCGGCCGTGCTGGTGCTGCCCGGCGACGTCTCGCACGAGTCCGCCGTGAACCCGACGGGGGTGTCGGCGCCGCTCGGCACTCCACCGGCCATCGTGCCCGCCGCGGCCGACGTCGACCGGCTCGTGGAGCGGATCAACCGCGCCGAGAAGGTGATGATCATGGCCGGCGCGGGCTGCCGCGACGCCCACGAAGACCTCCTCGCGCTGGCCGACACGATCGGCGCGCCGGTGGGGCATTCCTTGCGGGGCAAGGAGTTCGTGCAGTACGACAACCCGTTCGACGTCGGCATGAGCGGCCTGCTCGGCTACGGCTCCTGCTATGACGCGATGCACGAGGCCGACCTCGTGCTTTTGCTCGGCACCGACTTCCCGTACGACACGTTCCTGCCGCAGCGCAACACCGTGCAGGTGGACATCGACCCCGCCCGCATCGGCCGCCGCTCGGTGCTCGAGTTCGGGGTGCTGGGCGACGTCGGCGCCACAATCCGCGCCGCCCTGCCGCGGCTGCGCCGCCACGAGGACCGCTCGTTCCTGCACAGCATGCTGCACAAGCACGAACGCAGCCTGCAGCGCGTGGTCGACGCGTACACGAGCGACGTCGCGCAGCGCGTGCCGCTGCACCCGGAGTACGTCGCCGACATCCTCGACGAGGAGGCCGCCGACGACGCGGTGTTCACCGTGGACACCGGCATGGGCAACGTCTGGGCGGCCCGCTACGTCACGCCCAACGGCCGGCGCCGGCTGATCGGCTCGTTCGTGCACGGCAGCATGGCCAACGCGCTGCCCCACGCCATCGGCGTGCAGTCGGCGGCGCCGGGTCGCCAGGTCGTGGCGATGTGCGGCGACGGCGGGCTGGCGATGCTGATGGGGGAGCTGCTCACGCTGAAGACCCACGCGCTGCCCGTGAAAGTCGTGGTGTTCAACAACTCCTCGCTCGGCATGGTGAAGCTCGAGATGCTCGTGGACGGCTTGCCCGAGTTCGGCACCGACCACGACTCCGTCGACTTCGCCGCCATCGCCCGCGCGTCCGGCCTGCACTCCCGCCGGGTCGAGAAGCCGGCCGACGTGCGCGAGGGCATCCGCGAGATCCTCGACCACGACGGCCCCGCGGTCCTCGACGTGGTGACCGATCCCAACGCGCTGTCGATCCCGCCGAACATCACCGCCGCCCAGGTGCGCGGCTTCGCACTCGCCGCGAGCCGCACCGTCCTCGGCGGCGGCGTGGGCAAGATGCTGCAGCTGGCGAAGTCCAATCTGCGCAACGTGCCCCGCCTGTAGCACGCCTGGAGAACCAGAGCCCGTAAACGCATCCGGGGCGGCGCCACCGTGTTTCATCACAGCGGCACCGCCCCGGATCGAACGCCCCGGATCAGTCCGTCTCGGCCATCGCCTCGGCGAACTGCGCCGCGTACAGGCGGGAGTACGCGCCGCCCGCGTGCAGCAGGGATTCGTGGTCGCCCTGCTCCACGATGCGGCCCGACTCCATCACCAGGATCACGTCGGCGTCGCGGATCGTGGACAGGCGGTGGGCGATCACGAAGCTCGTGCGGCCCTCGCGCAGCGAGTTCATCGCGTGCTGGATGAGCACCTCTGTGCGGGTGTCCACGGAGCTGGTCGCCTCGTCGAGGATGAGGATGGCCGGCTTCGCGAGGAACGCCCGCGCCACCGTGATCAGCTGCTTCTCACCGGCGCTGACCGTGCCGCCCTCGTCGTCGATCACCGTGGCGTAGCCGTCGGGCAGCGTGCGCACGAAGCGGTCCACGTAGGTCGCGGTGGCCGCTTCCACGACCTGCTCGTGGGTCACGTCGTCGGCGCCGTAGGCGATGTTCTCCTCGATGGTGCCGCCGAACAGCCACGCGTCCTGCAGGACCATGCCGGTCTTGTCACGCAGCTCCTCGCGGTTCATCTTCGCGATGTCCACGCCGTCGAGCGTGATGCGCCCGCTGTCGATCTCGTAGAACCGCATCAGCAGGTTCACCAGCGTGGTCTTGCCGGCGCCGGTCGGGCCGACGATCGCGACCGTCTGGCCCGGCTCCACCGTGAGCGAGAGGTCCTCGATCAGCGGCGTGTCCTCGAGGTAGCGGAAGGACACGTCGTGGAACTCGACCTTGCCGTGGACCACGGCCGGGCGCTGCGGGTCCGCCGGCTCGGGCGCCTGCTCCTTCGCGTCGAGCAGCGCGAACACCCGCTCGGCCGAGGCGACACCCGACTGCAGCAGGTTCGCCATGCTCGCGATCTGGGTCACCGGCTGGCTGAACTGGCGCGAGTACTGGATGAAAGCCTGCACGTCGCCCAGCGTCAGGGTGCCCGACGCCACGCGCAGCGCACCGATCACGGCGACCAGCACGTAGTTCAGGTTGCCGATGAACATCATCGCCGGCTGGATCGTGCCGGAGATGAACTGCGCCCGGAAGCTCGCGTTGTACAGCGTGTCGTTCTGCTCGCGGAACATCGCTTCGGCCTCTTCACGCCGGCCGAAGACCTTGACCAGCGAGTGGCCGGTGTACATCTCCTCGATGTGCGCGTTGAGCTTTCCCGTCGTGGCCCACTGCTTGATGAACTGCGGCTGCGCGCGCTTGCCGATCTTGGCCGCGATGAACACCGACACGGGCACGGTCAGCAGCGCGATGATCGCGAGCAGCGGTGAGATCAGGAACATCATCAGCAGCACGCCGATCACCGTCAGCACCGAGGTGACGATCTGCGAGAGCGTCTGCTGCAGCGACTGCGCGAGGTTGTCGATGTCGTTGGTGACGCGGCTGAGCACCTCACCTCGCGGCTGGCGGTCGAAGTAGCGCAGCGGCAGCCGCGCGAGCTTCTCCTCGACGTCGCGGCGCAGCGAGTAGACAGCGCCCTGCACGAGGCTCGTCGTCAGGCGCGCCTGGATCAGGCCGAAGAACGACGCGATCACGTACAGCGCCAGCACGATCAGCAGCACCTGGCCCACGGCTGTGAAGTCGATGCCCTGGCCCGGCACGATGTCGGCGCGCGCGAAGATGTCCGCGAGCGTGGTGTTGCCCTGCGCCCGCAGGCCCGCGACGACGGCGTCCTTCGTGACGCCGGAGGGCAGGTTCTTGCCGATCACGCCCGCGAAGATCAGGTCGGTGGCACGCGCGAGGATCTTCGGCCCGATCACGGTCAGCGCGACGCTCACCGTGCCGAGGATCAGCACGCCGATCAGCGCCGCCCGCTGCGGCCTCAGCAGGCGCAGCAGCCGGGCCAGCGACCCCTTGAAGTCCATCGCCTTCTCCGGCGGCATGCCGCCGGCCATGAACCGCCCCGGCCCCGCGGCGGGCGCGACGTTCTTGTTGCGCGCCGCGGTCGGCCGTTCGCCGACCTCCGTCGCGACCGCTCCCGTGGTGCCCTCTTCCTCGCTCACGCCGCCTCCTGCTCGGTCAGCTGCGAAAGCACGATCTCGCGATACGTTTCGTTGCCGTCCATCAGTTCGTGGTGGGTTCCGGTGCCGACGACGCGCCCGTCGTCGAGGACGATGATGCGGTCGGCGCCCCGGATGGTGCTCACGCGCTGCGCGACGATGACCACCGTCGCCTCGCGGGTCTCGTCGGTCAGCGCGCGGCGCAGCGCCGCGTCGGTCGCGTAGTCCAGCGCGCTGAACGAGTCGTCGAACAGGTAGATCTCCGGTTTGTGCACCAGCATCCGCGCGATGGCGAGACGCTGGCGCTGCCCGCCCGAGACGTTCGTGCCGCCCTGGGCGATCGGGGAGGCGAGCCCTTCGGTCATCTTCTGCACGAAGTCCTTGCCCTGCGCCACTTCCAGCGCGTGCCAGAGCTCGTCGTCGGTGGCGTCCGGGTTGCCGTAACGCAGGTTGCTCGCCACCGTGCCCGCGAACAGGTACGGCTTCTGCGGCACCATCCCGACGGCCGAGGCGAGCACGGCCGGGTCGAGCTCGCGCACGTCGACGCCGTCCACGCGGACGGTGCCGGAGGTGGCGTCCATGAGCCGGGGGATCAGGTTGAGCAGGGTGGTCTTGCCGCTGCCCGTGCTGCCGATCACGGCGGTGGTCTCACCGGGGCGCGCGCTCAGCGAGATGTCGCGCAGCACCGCCTTCTCCGCGCCGGGGTAGCAGAACTCGACGCCGGTCAGCTCCAGCACGCCGTGCACGCGGCCGGGGGAGACCGGCTTCAGCGGAGGGCGGACGCTCGACTCGGTGTCGAGGACCTCGGAGATGCGCTCCGCGCTCACCTCGGCGCGCGGCACCATCATGAACATGAACGTGGCCATCATGACCGACATCAGGATCTGCAGCAGGTAGGCCAGGAACGCCGTCAACGCGCCGATCTGCATCGAGCCGCTCTCGATGCGGTGCCCGCCGAACCACAGCACGGCGACGCTCGAGACGTTGACCACCAGCATCACGGTGGGGAACATAAGCGCCATCAGCCGGCCGACGCGCAGCGACACGGTGAGCAGCTCGTCGTTGGCCTGGCCGAAGCGTTCGCGCTCGCGCTCGTCGCGCACGAACGCGCGGATCACGCGGATGCCCATGATCTGCTCGCGCATCACCTGGTTGATCTTGTCGATGCGCACCTGCATGAGCCGGAACGCCGGACGCATACGGGCGATGATCAGGCCGACGGCGACGCCCAGCACCGGCACGATCACCAGCAGCAGCGACGAGAGCGGCACGTCCTGGTTCAGCGCCAGGAGGATGCCGCCGACGCACATGATCGGTGCCGACACCATCAGCGTCAGCGTCATCAGCACCAGCATCTGGACCTGCTGCACGTCGTTGGTGGTGCGGGTGATGAGCGAGGGTGTGCCGAACTGGCCGACCTCGCGGGCGGAGAAGTCCTGGACCCGGTGGAACACCGAGCCGCGCACGTCGCGGCCCAGGGACATGGCGGTGCGGGCGCCGAAGTAGACGGCGCCGATCGAGCCGGCGATCTGCACCAGCGTGACCAGCAGCATCATGCCGCCGATCCGCATGATGTAGCCGGTGTCGCCTTTCACGAGCCCGTTGTCGACGATGTCGGCGTTGAGCGTCGGCAGGTACAGCGCGGCCAGCGTCTGCACCAGCTGCAGGACGACGACCAGCCAAATGGTCGTCTTGTAGGGGCGCAGATGACTGCGCAACAGGCGGATCAGCACGGGTCGGTTCTCCCCCAGGATGGTGTTCTGTGGTGGTGTGTCTGTTTTGGACGGTTCGGGTGGCTCATGGTGCGGTGGTGCTCGCCGCGGCCGCGGCCAGGGTGGGCATGCCCGCGGAAGCCTCCCGCAGCAGGTCCACGAACGTGGGCAGGAACTCGGCGTCCGGCCCGGAGGTCAGCCACGTGTGAAACGCGATGCGGGAAGCGCTCTGTACGATCCCCGCGAGCATCCTCGCGTGCAACGGATTTGCGGTGCCGCCCGCCCGTTCGGTGACGGCTTCGGCCAGTACGCGCTCCACGGTGGCGTGCGCGCGCAGCATCTCCGCGAACAGTCCGGCGTTGCGCACCATGTCGCGCATGCGGCGCACGTCCTCGCGCCGGGGCGAGCCGTCGCGTGAGGCCTGCTCCACCGCCGCGTTGATCACGGCCTCCCACAGCGGCTCGTGGGCCGGCCGGGCCCGCAGCGCCTCCCGCACGCGCTCCTGCTGCGCGACGATGAACGAGCAGACCGCCTCCTCCTTGCTGGAGAAGTAGTTGTTGAACGTGCGCGGCGACACGCCGACCTCGCTCGCGATGTCCTCGACTCGCAGCTGGTTCAGGCCACGCTCGAGCGCGAGCCGCAGCGCCGCGGCACCCAGCGCCTGCCGGGCCGCCAGCTTCTTGCGTTCGCGCAGCCCGAGCACGGGTGCCACGGATTCGGAGGTCATGCGAACCAGCGTAGCAAAAGTGCGGGGCACGCAATAATCTGCGTGCCCCGCACTTTTGCGTGACGTGGCGCCTCGGGGGAGCCGCTACCCCGGGTGACCGGTCCCGGCGGGTCGTCGCAGGTCAGGCTGGGCCGGTCGGGAGCCGCGCCGACCGGCGGGACTGTCGGGATCGGATGATCCGGGCTACGGTTGTTACCGAGCGTGAGTGGAGCACCGGCGGACGGCGGAGGAGCGCGCATGCGGTCGATGTGGAAGGGCTCGGTCTCGTTCGGGCTGGTCAGCATCCCGATCCAGCTGTACGCGGCCACGGAGAACAAGAACGTCTCGCTGCGCCAGGTGCACGAGTCCGACGGCGGCCGCATCCAGTACAAGCGCTTCTGCTCGGTCGACGGGCAGGAGGTGCCCTACGCCGAGATCGCCAAGGGCTACGAGCTGCCCGACGGCGAGATGGTCGTGATCACCGACGCCGACCTCGCCGACCTGCCGCTGGCCACGCAGCGCACGATCGACGTGCTGGAGTTCGTGCCGCTCGAGTCGATCGACCCGATCCAGTTCGACAAGACCTACTACCTCGAGCCGCAGAAGAACGCCGTCAAGCCGTACGTGGTGCTGCGCGACGCGCTGCACAAGGCCAGCCACGTGGCGATCGCCAAGGTGGCCGTGCGCCAGCGCGAGAGCCTGGCGCTGCTGCGCGTGGTGTCCGACGTGCTCGTGATGACCACGATGCTCTGGCCCGACGAGGTGCGCACGCCCGATTTCCCGTTCCTGCGCGAGGATCCGCCGCAAGTGCGCCCGCAGGAGCTGACCATGGCCGGCTCGCTGATCGATTCGCTGTCGGAACCGGTGTTCGAGTCCGAAAAGTACACCGACGGCTACCGTGAGGCGCTCGAATCCGTGATCGAGGCCAAGGTCTCGGGCAACGAGACGACGAAACCCGGTGCGGTGGCGGCGAAAGCCGACGTCGTCGACCTCATGGCGGCCCTGGAGGCGAGCGTTTCCGAAGCCCGCAAGACGCGTTCGGCGGCGCCGGCCAAGAGCACCTCGTCGCGCTCTCGCAAGGCCGCGCCGGACGAGGAGAAGCCGGCCAAGAAGGTCGCTCCGCGGACCCGCCGGCCGAAGAGCGCCTGAACGAGCTTTTCCCGCCGAGCCCCGGGAAAGCCGGGGGACATCACCGCCGGTCCGAGATCGCCGGACCGGCTGCGGCGACACGCCGCCCGTATGCCAGACTCTGGCGCCCACCGGTGGTACCAAGAAGCTGTCCGGTCTGATAAGAGCCGGTGTTGACCTGAGCCGGTTCGAGAGCACGAGAGCGGAAGGCGGCCTGAGCATGGAGTGCGCGTTCTGCACCAGCGGGATCGACCACTGTCACGGCACCCTGGTGGTTCACCCGGACGGCGGGTTCGCCGAGTGCACGGACGAGAGCTGCGCGGACCTCGACCGCGTCCGCCACGGCCTGATCATCGACTGCCACACCGTCGACGCGGAGTGCTTCTGCACGCTCGCCGTCGAGGTCGAGACGGAGCTTCGGCAAGCTTCCTGAGCCCTCCCGCGGCCCAGTGACCGTGAAGGCCTCGTTCCCCGGACCGCCGGGGAACGAGGCCTTCACGGTTTTCCGCCGAGGGTTTCCCCTCCGGCCCCGATCCTTACCCGATCGTGTATGCAGCTGTGTACACCGGCTTGGCGATGTGCTAACACTAACGAGGTCCTTCGGCTCTCCCTCCCCCTCGGAGCCGGAGGACCCCTTATTTCCGGCCTCCGGTCTCCGCCGGGGCGGCCCGGGGCTCAGTAGCGGTAATGCTCCAGCTTGAACGGGCCGGCCGCGTCCACGCCGATGTACTCCGCCTGCTCCTTCGTGAGCTTCGTCAGCTTCACGCCGAGCGCGTCGAGGTGCAGCCGCGCCACCTTCTCGTCGAGCAGCTTGGGCAGGCGGTGCACGCCGACCGGGTACTCGCCGGGCTTGGTGAACAGCTCGATCTGCGCGATCGCCTGGTTCGCGAACGAGTTCGACATCACGAACGACGGGTGCCCGGTGGCGTTGCCGAGGTTCATGAGCCGGCCCTCGGACAGCACGATGATCGAGTGCGCTGGGCGCCCCTCGTGCTGTCCAGCGAAGGCCCACTCGTGCACCTGCGGTTTGATCTCCAGCTTGCGGATGCCGGGCACCTTGCCGAGGCCGGCCATGTCGATCTCGTTGTCGAAGTGGCCGACGTTGGCGACGATCGCGTTGTGCTTCATCCGCGCCATCTGCGCGGCGGAGATGATGCCGAAGTTGCCGGTGGTGGTGAGGAAGATGTCGCCGCGCTCCACGACGTCGTCCAGCTCGACCACGTCGAGGCCCTCCATGGCCGCCTGCAGCGCGCAGATCGGGTCGATCTCCGTGACCACCACGCGCGCGCCCTGGCCGCGCAGCGCCTCGACGGCGCCCTTGCCGACGTCGCCGTACCCGCAGACGACGGCGAGCTTGCCGCCGATCATCACGTCGGTGGCACGGTTGAGGCCGTCGACCATCGAGTGGCGGATGCCGTACTTGTTGTCGAACTTGGACTTCGTCACCGAGTCGTTCACGTTCATCGCCGGGAACAGCAGCGTGCCCTCGGTCGCCAGCTTGTAGAGCCGCTTGACGCCGTTGGTGGTCTCCTCGGTCACACCGCGGACCTCGCCGGCGATGCGCGTGAAGCGCTTCGGGTCGGCGGCGAGGCTCTCGGCGAGCGTGCGCAGGACGATCGCGTACTCCTCGGCGTCGGCGTCCGTGGCGGCCGGCACGGCGCCCGCGGCCTCGAACTCGACTCCCTTGTGGACGAGCAGCGTCGCGTCGCCGCCGTCGTCCAGGATCATGTTGGGGCCCTGCCCGTCGGCGAACCGGAAGAGCAGGTCGGTGCACCACCAGTACTCGTCGAGCGTCTCGCCCTTCCACGCGAACACCGGCGTGCCCTCGGGCCGCTCGGCCGTCCCGTTCGGACCGACGACGACGGCGGCCGCGGCCTCATCCTGGGTGGAGAAGATGTTGCAGGACACCCAGCGAACGTCGGCGCCCAGCGCCACGAGGGTTTCGATCAGCACCGCGGTCTGCACAGTCATGTGCAGCGAGCCGGCGATGCGGGCGCCCTTCAGCGGCTGCGCCCCGGCGAACTCTCGCCGGATCGCCATCAGGCCCGGCATCTCGTGCTCGGCCAGGCGCAGCTGCGTCCGCCCGGCCTCGGCGAGCGCCAGGTCGGCCACCGCGAAATCGAGTCCGCCGACGTTCTGCAGTTTCGGGCTCATAGAGGTTCCGCTCCCATTCGATACGGTTCTGGTTTCTGTTTCAGGGCACGGGGAATCGCGGCACCACCGCGTTCGGCAGCACCGGGCTCACCCGGGAGGGTTCAGGAGATGAGGAGGCCGTCCGCCGGCTTTTCCTGGGACGGCAACACCTGTGCCGACGACGTCCGCGTCGACGACAGCTGGGTCAACAAAAAAGGCACCTCCTTCGCAGGAGGCGCCCTTGTCCGGAACTCGCGGGCCGAGCGTGGCGGAAACTCTCGGCTTCCGTCGCAGCGCCTCTCGGCCCGGAGTGCGCCCTCGCGGCGCACGGTTCGTTCTACCGGTTCCCACCATGGCAAGGTGGGCCGGAGGCTGTCAAGCGCGCGGACCGGGCAGGTCGAGCTCGGTGTGGCGCGTGGCCAGGGTCTCGGCGAGCACGGCGAGCTTCACATTGAGGTCCTGTGATGTGCGGCGCAGGATGTCGAACGCCTCGTCGGCCGAGATGCCCCGCCGCTGCATCAGGATGCCCTTCGCCTGGCCGATCACGTCGCGCGCGTCGATGGCCTTGCGCAGGTGCGCCCGCTGGAGGTCCGCGGTCGTCACGGCGTTGGTGGTAGCCAGCGCCAGCGAACCGTGGGTGGCCAGCAGCAGCGCGAGGTCGCGGTCGGTGGGCGTGAGTGCGCCGGTCTCGCGCGCGTAGACGTTGAGGGCACCGGACAACTGCGGCTCACGGGCGTCGGGCAGCAACGCGATGGCGAGCATCGAGCCCATGCCGCGTTCGGCCGCGGCCGGTCCGAACTTCGGCCACTCGGTCTCGTGGGCGAGGTCCTGGCTCTCCGCGTGGGCCGGGCCGTCCGGGCGGGCCGCGTCGAGGCAGGGGCCCTCCCCGGTGCGGTACTGCACCTGGTCGAGCTCGACGGCGATCGCATCGGTCTCGATCGGGGTGTAGAACAGCCCGTCGGGCGAGCGCAGCGTGATGCTGACGACGCTCGCCGCGGGGATCACCCGGACCGCCGCCGTCACGAGCTGCTGCAGCACGCCCCCGACGGTCGTGACCTCCAGCAGCGACCGCGTGAGGTTCAGGAACTCGCCACCCAGCCCGCCGAATCGGTCGTCGGAACCGGTCGCGGGGACTCCGTTTTCGGACATGCCTCACCTCACTCGTGTGCCCGGTGTCCCGATTACCCCGCCGACAGGCTCGGCCAAACGCGCCCCCGCCGGTCACCGCGTCCGATCACGCGGGCGGGTGCGGGAACTCCGCGCGCACCCCGAGCAGTCGCACGGGCTGGTCCAGCGTGAACATCCCGAGCACCTCGCGCGCGGCGCGCCCGATCGCCGAGGCGTCCGAGGTCGGCTCCGGCAGCGTGATGCTGTGGGTGTGCGTGTGAAACGGCGCGAAGCGCACCTTCACCGCGACGCGCGCCGCCGGGCGGCCCTCGTCCACGACGTCGCGGGCGACCCGCACGGCGAGGGCGTCGATTTCTTCCGCGATGCGCGCGGGATCGGTGAGGTCTTGCTGGAACGTCGTCTCGCGGCTGCGGGAGCGCGCGACGTACGGCGTGGCGGTGACCTCGGCGTCGCCGATCCCGCCCGCCAGCACCCGGTACCACGGGCCGAGGCGCGGGCCGAACCGCGCGGCGAGGTCGTCCGCGTCGGCGCCGGCCAGCTGCAGCACCGTGGTGAACCCGGCTTCGGCGAGCTTCTTGGCCGTCTTGCGCCCGATGCCCCACAGCGCGTCGGTGGGCCGCTTGGCCATCACGGCCCACCAGTTCTCCCGCGTGAGGCGGAAGATCCCGGCCGGTTTCGCGAATCCGGTGGCGAGCTTGGCGCGCAGCTTGTTGTCGCCGATGCCGACCGAGCACGAAAGCCCGGTCTCGTCCTCGACCGCCCGGCGGACCTCGGCCGCGAACGCCTCGGGGGTGTCGGTGTCGACGGTTTCGGTGTCGAGGCCGAGGAACGCCTCGTCCCACCCGAGCACCTCGACCACCACCGGCAGCTCACGCAGCCGCGCCATGACGCGGTCGGAGACCTCCTGGTACGCGGGCGCGTCGGTGGCCAGGAACACTGCGTCGGGACAGCGTTTCGCGGCCAGCCGCAGCGGCATGCCGGACTGCACGCCGAACTCGCGCGCTTCGTAGGACGCGGTGGCCACCACGGCGCGCTCGGCGGGGTCGCCGTTGCCGCCCACGACCACCGGCCGGCCGCGCAGCTCGGGCCGGCGCGCGATCTCGACCGCGGCGATGAACTGGTCGAGATCGACGTGCAGGACCCAGGCGGACACCGCACCAGTGTGCGGCGCGGACCCGGGTGAGCGCACGTCAAACGCGCCGCGGCTCCCGCCGCGTCAGGAGCGGCCGTGCCCGCGCACGACGTGCAGCGCCACCCCGCCGCCGGCGGCGAACAGCGCGCACAGCGTGAAGGCGGGGCTCGTGGTGACGACACCGGCCACGAGGAACGCGACGGCCGAGACGTCGAAGAGCACCGCGAAGAGGGTGAGCAGACGACGGTTCGGCCCCGGCCTGCCTCGGGAGAGCGTCGCCGCCAGTTCCGGATCGCTGAACTCGAACCAGCGTTCGATCTTGTCCAGCTCGCTGCGTTCGTGGTGACTGAGCATGGAGGTCTCCTTCGGCGGCGCGCCTGCCGTCACCTCCGCCAGATACCCCCGGCCACCGTGATCCAATCGCCGATCCGGGCGCTCCGCAGCGGATTCACCCGGCCGCACCCATCCGTATAACGGCCTATCCGTCGAATCCTGGACCGCCGTGCCGGTTTCGATGTCCACTGTGGACGCTTGATCGGCCGGACGGGTGACCCGGGTGTTCACGCAGCGCAGCGCGGTTCGGGGCCGATTCTTGTTGGCGGGCAAGGGAACCGGCGCCGGGGTCGCGGCGCGCAAGCCGGCTCGGGGACGACGTATCCGTCGCGGGACGATTTGTCGATTCCGACCTCGCAGTGGATCTGCGGGTCGACGTGGTTGTCTTCGGCGTGGGAGTCGTTTGTGCCCGGACCGTAGGCGGGCATCGGGGGAGTGGTCGCGATCCGGGCCGCTTCCTGCCACCGGACGTGATGCAGTATCGTTACTGCGAGTTACCTCACAGAGGTCCGACCACGCCGAGGGGAGCGTCGGTGCAGGGTGACCGGCTGATCGCGGAGCGCTATCGACTGCTCGAGCGGATCGGCACCGGGGGCATGGGCGTGGTCTGGCGTGCGCACGACGAGCAGCTCGATCGTGAGGTGGCACTCAAGCAGGCGCGGCTTTCCGATGCGGTCAGCGGCCGCACCCTGCGTCGCGAGGCCCGGCTCGCCGCCGGGGTGCAGCACCCGAACGTGGTGACCTTCTTCGACGTCGTCGCCCAGGGCGACGAGCTGTGGCTCGTGATGGAGTACGTGCCCTCGCGCAGCCTCGCCGAGGTCCTCACCGCCGAGGGCAGCCTGCCCGTGCGCACGGTCGCCGAGATCGGCGTGCAGGTCGCGGGCGCGCTCGCGGCGGTGCACGAGGGCGGCGTGGTGCACCGCGACGTGAAGCCCGGCAACGTCCTCATCACCGACGACGGCCGTGCCAAGCTCACCGACTTCGGGATCTCGCGCTCGGTCCGCACCGACGAGACGGTCACGGACTCCCCGCACATCGGCGGCACCCCCGGTTACCTCGCGCCGGAAGTCGCGCAGGGACACCCGCCGACCGCCGCGTCCGACGTCTTCTCGTTGGGCGCCACGCTGTTCTCCGCGGTCGAGGGCGCTCCGCCCTTCGGCGGCGGCAACGAGTACGCGACCATCCGGCGCGCGGCCGAGGGCGCGGTCCCGCCGGCGCGCAAGGCCGGTGAACTCGCGCCCGTGCTCGCCGCGTTGATGCGGACGGCTCCCGAAGACCGGCCCACCGCGGCCGCCGCGCACGACCTGCTGGTCGCCGGCGTGGGCGGGCTGCCTCCCTCGTCGCCGCTGCGCCGCCGGCCCGACGGGCGCCGGCGGCGGCTCGTGATCGCGGGGGCGGTCGCCGCCGTCGTGGTGCTCGCGGGCGTGGCCCTGATCCTGCTGCCGGACAGTGGAAAGCCGCCGACTCCGGCCGCGGCTTCGAAGGTGCCCGCCGCTCCGGCGAAGCTCGGCATCGGCAAGGACCCGCGTTCGGCCGATCCGTGCCGGCTCGTGGACGCGGTGCCGCTGCGCCCCTACGGCGACCCCGAGGCGGACCCGGACTACGGCAACTTCGACCGCTGCGACGTGATCCTCAAGCGTGGCAACGATCTTCAGGCCGACGTGAAGGTCGAGCTGGAGGACCCGCCGTCCGGCGGCGCCGCGCCGGAGGGGCAGCGCTCGCGCTCCGGCCCGTTCGACGTGTTCGGCGACCCCGCGCAGGACGGCGCGTGCGTGCGCCTGATCCAGCTGCAGGACCACTACCTCGTGCGCGTGACCGTGTCCGACGACGACGGCGACAACCTCGACACCTGCAAGCCCGCCGACGTCGCGGTCGCGTCGGCGACGAAGGTGCTCGCCGTGGCGGGCGTGCCCGCGCGGTCGACGCCGGTCCCTGCCGGTTCGCTGTCCGATGTGGACGCGTGTTCGCTGCTGAGCTCCGCCTCGCTCGGCAGCACCGCGGGCGTCACGGCGCCGGTGCAGGTGGTGCCGGGCTACGGGGACTGGACCTGTGACTGGGACAGCTCGGCGTCGGACCGCGCGGTCACGGTGATCTTCGACCGCGACCAGCCGCCGGACGGCGACTCGGGCCAGCTCGTCAAGGTCTCCGGGCACGACGCGCACCTCGCGACCGACGACTTCGCCGACGACACGTGCCAGGCGCTGCTGGTCTACCGGCGCTACACCGACGCACAAGGAGAGGCCGCGGTGGAGCAGATCAAGGTGGTGGTCCACGGCGACCCGCCGTCGCAGGACCTCTGCGCCCCGGCCACGTCACTGGCCGGCGACGTCGTCGCGAAGCTGCCGCAGGCATGACCGCGCTGCGATCCGGCGGGCCGGCGGAGTCCCTCGGCGCCGACCACGGCAGCCTCGCCTACGGGGTGCCGCCCGCGGCGCCGGGCACGATCTTCGCACTGGCCGTGACCGGCGGCGTGCGCATGCCGCCCCGCGACGGCCGGGAAGTCCTCTTCGGACGCAACCGCGAAGACGTCCACGTGTGCGTGGGGGAGGACGACCGGAAGGTCAGCCGCAAACAGGGTTTTCTCGTGCGCCGGCGCGACGCGTGGTGGATGCACAACACCGGGCGGCTGCCGATCCGCATGCCCGGCTCGCGCCTGTTGTTCCCCGAAGAGGAGCCCGTGCCGCTCGCGGAGGGCTACACGGCGGTGTTCGTGCGCGGTTCGGCCGACCGAGAGCACCTGCTGGAGCTGTACGTGTCGGGGGCGGACGGACGCCGGCCGGAGTCGCGCCCGCAGGACGTGACCGAGCCGCCGCGCATGTGGCGGCTGAGCCCCGAAGAGCGCCTCGTGCTGGTCTCGCTGGCCCAGCGTTACCTGCTGCAACAGCCCTACCCGCAGCCGATGGCGTGGCGGCAGGTCGCCGAGCAGCTCTCCGAGCTGGCGCCGGGCAGCCGCTGGACGCCCAAACGGGTGGAGCACCTCGTGGTCGCCGTGCGGGCGCGGCTCGCGCGCGCCGGCGTCACGGGCCTCACTCGTGAAGAGGTCGGTGAGCCGGTGGGCAACTCCCTCAACGACAACCTCGTGAAGGAGCTCCTGCTGTCCACTTCGCTGGTGCCGCCGGACCTCGCGCTGCTCGAACCACCCGACGAAACCGCTCCGGGAGGGGTCCCGGCGCCGCCCGGTTAGCCTCGCGGCGCGCGGTGGGGCAGGCCCCGCGCCGGGAACGGGCGGGGGGCGTCGTGACGGGTGAGGGGATGCGGGCACTGCCCGCCGGGCATCCGAGCCTGGCGCGGGGCTTCGCGTCACCGCCCGGCACGCTGGTCGTGCTCGGGCTCGCCGGGGGAGTGCTGGTGCCGCCGTCGGCGCCGGGTCCGGTGACGTTCGGGCGCAACACCGCGGAGGTTTCCGTGCCGGTCGGGGAGGACGACCGGCGGGTGAGCCGCCGCCATGGCGTGCTGGAGCACCACCGCGACCGCTGGTGGGTGCGGGCGACGGGCAAGGTCCCGTTACGGCTGCCGGAATCCCGGCTCCTGTTCACCGGCGCGGCGCCGGTCGCGCTGCCGGCGGGCTACCTGCCGTTGTTCGTGCACGGCTCGCGCGGGCGGGAGCACGTGCTGGAGGTGCACGTCGCCGACGGCAGGCCCGCCCGGCGACCCGCGCCGCACGGGGTGCTCGACACGCGCGAACGGCTGGCGCTCACCGTGGTCGGCCAGAGCTTCCTGCGCTGGGAGGCGCAGCCACGGCCGGTGCCGCCGGAGCGGGCGGCGGCTCAGCTCGCGGTGCTGGACCCTGGCGGCGACTGGACCTCGCTGGGCGTGCGGGCCGCCCTCGACGGCGTGCGGGCCCGGTTCCACCCGGCGAGCGGCGACGACCTGTTGCTCGGTGCGTTGCTGGCCGCCGCGGTGCTGGTGCCGCCGGATCTGGCCTTGCTGACCGCCGAACCCGTGCCGCAACCGCGCGTGCCCGACTGGACACAGAGGACAGTCGGCTCGTAGTGCCGGGTGCCGAGCGTCACACGGCGGTTCGCTGCGGCCGCTGGGCGCCACGCAGCCGGGACTCCAGGGTGTCGAGCGCGGTGCTGAACACGCCGAACTGCTCGGGCGTGAGCGCGTCGACGAGCAGCTCGCCCACGAGCGCGGCGTGCCCGGAGGCGGCCTCGCGAAGCTGTGACCAGCCGAGATCGGTGAGGAAGGCGATCACGCCGCGGTCGTCGGACTCACACGAGCGGCGCCCGACGAGCCCGGTCTTCTCCAGCTGGCCGACCTGGTAGCTCAGCCCGCTCTTGGACGTGAGAGCCGCGCCCGCCAGCTCCGTCATGCGCAGGGCGCCGCCGGCGGCGGCGAGGCGCGCCAGAACTTCGTACTGTGGGTGCGAAAGCCCCGCGTCGTCGCGAAGCTGCTGTTCGACGCGACGGTTGAGCTGCGAGCTCACCGCCAGGAAGGCCTGCCAGGTCTTCAGCTGGCGATCCGTGAGCCATCGGGGGTCGGCCATGCACCCATGGTAACGCAGGTTGTTCGAATTTGAACCATGTTGTAGGGTCGATCAAGTCGTGGTTCGAATTTGAACCACCTGGGAGAACGGAGCAGCCGATGGCGACGGTGGCGGAGGTGCGTACGCGGGTGCGGATCCCGCTGCGGCTGGGCGACGACCTCTCCGTCGACTCGGAGGCCGTGACGTTCCACGGGCTCGCCGACGGGCTGGAGCACCTCGCGTTCGTGCTCGGCGAGCCGGGCCCGGTGCCGCTCGTGCGGATGCACTCCGAGTGCCTGACCGGCGACGTCTTCGGCTCGGCCCGCTGCGACTGCGGCCCGCAGCTGCGCGAGTCGGTCGCCCGGATTTCCGAGACCGGCGGCTACCTGCTCTACCTGCGCCAGGAAGGCCGCGGCATCGGCCTGTACAACAAGCTCGACGCGTACGCGCTGCAGGACGGCGGGCTCGACACCTACGAGGCCAACGCGGCGCTCGGCCTGCCCGAGGACGCCCGCGACTACACCGCCGCCGCGCAGATGCTCACCGCGCTCGGCGTGCGCCGGCTCGACCTGCTGTCGAACAATCCCGACAAGGCCGCGCAGCTGACCGCCCACGGTCTCGACGTGCGTGACCGCGTGCCCACGGGCGTGTTCGCGACGGAGACCAACGTCCGGTACCTGCGGGCGAAGGTCGAGCACACCGGCCACAGCCTCGTGCTGCCCGCCGGGTTCGGCCACGCCGGCCTCGCCAGCTGAACCGTCCACATCGGATCGTCCGTGTCAGGGCGCCGACTCCCGCACCACCAGTTCGGTCGGCAGCACGGTCACGCCGTCGAGAGGCGTGTCGCCGGTCAGCTTGCCGAGCAGGCGTCGCGCCGCCGTTTCCCCGAGCGCCCGGGAGGGCCGGCGCACGGTCGTGAGCGGCGGGTGCGTGAACGCCGCGAGCGGCAGGTCGCCGAACCCGGCCACGGCGACGTCTCCGGGCACGGTGCGGCCGGCTTCGCGCAGTCCGGTGAGGACACCGGCTGCCACCACGTCGTCACAGGCGAACACGGCGTCGAATCCGTAGCCCGAGGCGACGAGCCGCCGCACGGCCGAGCGGCCGCTGCCCGCGGTGGAAGCCGCCTCGGTGACGGCGTTCCCGGTGAGCGGTGAACCGGCTTCTTCGAGTACGGACCGGAATCCGGCGAGCCGGGAGGCGGCGTGTTCGCCGGGACCCGTCACCACGGCGACGCGGCGCCGGCCACGCTCCAGGAAGTGCCGGGCCACCGCGGCGGCGCCCGCGGCGTCGTCGCCGGTCACGGACGGGAACGCCGAGCGCGCCCCATCGACGACCACGACCGGGAGGTCGGAGTCGCGCAGCGCGTCGTTGTCCGTGACAGCGGGTGGCGGGTCGAGCAGCAGCAGCCCGTCGAACGCGTGCGCCCGCACCTGGTGCGTGAAGCGCTCGAGCGAGTCCGCGCCCCGGGCGGCCGTGCTCAGCAGTAGGCCGTGGTCACTCTCCTCGACGACGTCGGCCACTCCCTGCAACACCTCGCCGACGCCTGCCGGCGAGAGTCCCGGCACGAGCACCCCGACGAGCCGGGTCCGGCCCTTCGCCAGACCGACGGCCCCGGCGCTCGGGATGTAGCCCGTCGCGGCGATGACTTCACGCACGCGCACAGCGGTGGCGGCGTCCACGTCGGACTTGTTGTTGAGCACCCGGGACACGGTCGTCTTGCTCACCCGCGCTCGGCGGGCGACCTCCGCGATCGTGACGCGCATCGGTCCTCCATGCGAATCCGAGCACCGGGCGGGTTGCCTTCTCTTCAACGTACTCGCCTGTCCGCCTGTTGCCGGGCGTCCGTTCGGCGGTGTCCGTTCCGCCGGAAGTGACATGTATAACAACCTATACGGCGGCGCGGGAGCGCGTGTTCTGATGGCGGGCGTGATCATCGACGCGGGCGAGTTCGTCCTCTTGCTGCTCGCCGGAGTGGGCGCCGGCCTCGTCGGCGCCACCGCGGGACTGGCCTCGCTCGTGTCGTACCCCGCGCTGCTCGCCGCCGGGATGCCGCCGGTGGTCGCGAACATGACCAACACCGTCGCGATGCTCGGCACCACCGCGGGCGCGGCCGCCGGTGCGCGGCCTGAGCTGAAGGGGCAGTGGCGCCGCCTGCTGCCGCTGTGCCTGATCACCACGGCCGGCGGTGGCTGCGGCGGGCTCGTGCTACTGCTGACGCCGCCCGACGCGTTCACCGTGGTGGTCCCGTGGCTGATCGGCGGTGCGGCGCTGGTCCTGTTGGCGGGTCCGCGGTTGCGCCGGTTGGCGGAAGGCGCGGAGCGCCACGGCATCGGCCCGGTCACCGGCGCTGCGGCGTTCCTGGTCGGCGTGTACGGCGGCTATTTCGGTGCCGCGGCGGGCGTGCTGATGCTGGCGCTGCTCACCACC
Organism: Amycolatopsis sp. NPDC050768; assembly: GCF_040654155.1. Taxonomy (NCBI): domain Bacteria; kingdom Bacillati; phylum Actinomycetota; class Actinomycetes; order Pseudonocardiales; family Pseudonocardiaceae; genus Amycolatopsis; species Amycolatopsis sp. NPDC050768. The sequence continues at coordinate 388,103 of NZ_JBFAHL010000006.1, read as the reverse complement.
GTGTGGACGCAGCCGCTGGCCCGCACGAACGCGGCCAAGAACATCGCCACGGGCACGGCGAACCTCATCGCCGCGGCCGTCTTCGCGTTCACCGGCCGCGTGCTCTGGCCCGCGGCGCTCGCCGTGTGCCTGGGTTCGGTCGCGGGGTCCTGGCTCGGTTCGATCCTCGTGCGGTACCTGCCTGCGACCCCGCTGCGGATCGCGATCGCGATCGGCGGGCTCGTGCTCGCGGTGATGCTTGCCCGCGAAGCCTACGCGGGCTGATCGCAGCGGAACCGTTGCCGTGCCCGGCTGACGCGCGGGCACCCCAGGGGGCATGATCGGCGGGGTACCCGAGCAGGAGGCCAGATGAGCATTGTCGGCACCCGCGTGGTGCGCGTCGAGGACGAGAAGCTGATCACCTCGGGCGGAACGTACGTCGACGACTTGCGGGAGGCGGCGCTCACCGGCGCCGTCCACGCGGTCTTCGTGCGCAGCCCGATCGCCCACGCGCGCATCACCGGCATCGACACCGAAGAGGCGAAGCAGGCACCGGGAGTCGTCGGCGTTTTCACGGCGGCGGATCTCGACCTCGCGCCTCAGCAAGTCGGTCCCGTGACCGAACCGTTCCTCGCCACGGACGTCGTGCGCTACGTCGGCGAACCCGTCGCGCTGGTGCTCACCGAAGAGCGCTACCAGCTGGCCGACGCGGCGGAGCTGGTCGACGTGGACTACGACCCGCTGGACGCCGTGGCGAGCATCGACGCCGCGCTGTCCGGCGAAATCGAGCTGTTCCCCGGTGGTGGTGGCACCGGCAACGTCATGCAGGTGAACGGCGCCGAGGAGTTCGACGACGCGGTGTTCGCGGACTGCGACGCCGTCGTCACGCAGACGATCCTCAACCCGCGCGTGGCCCCGGCGTCGCTCGAGGTGCGCGGCGGATCGGCGGCGTGGGGCGAGGACGGCCGGCTGACGTTGTGGCTGTCCACGCAGAACGCCCAGATCGCCCGGACCACCGTGGCGGGTGCTCTGGGGCTCGGCGAGGAACGCGTGCGCGTGATCGCGCCGGACGTCGGCGGCGGCTTCGGCGCCAAGATCGGCGCCGACCCCGAGGCGAGCCTGCTCGGCTGGGCCGCGCGTGCCGTCGGGCGGCCGGTGCGGTGGACCGAGTCGCGCAGCGAGAATCTCACGGCGATGACCCACGGCCGGGCGCAGCAGAACACGGTGACCATCGGCGGCAAGCGCGACGGGACGGTGCTCGCGTACCGGATCGACGTCGTGCAGGACAGCGGCGCCTACCCGCGCGCCATGTTCCTGCCCACGCTGACCGAGATGATGGCGCCCGGCGTGTACCGCTTCCCCGTGGTGCAGACGCGCAGCCGCTGCGTGGTCACGAACACCACGCCGATCGCCGCCTACCGCGGCGCGGGCCGGCCCGAGGCGACGGCCGCGGTCGAGCGCGCGATGGACCTGTTCGCCGCCGAGATCGGGATGGACCCGGCCGAGGTGCGGCGGGTCAACTTCATCCGCCCGGAGGAATTCCCGTACACCACGCCGACCGGCGGGGACTACGACACGGGCGAGTACGCGGCGGCGCTCGACAAGGTGCTCGAGGCCGCGGGCTACGCCGAGCTGCGTGCGGAGCAGGAGCTGCGCCGCGCCGCGGGCGACCCGGTGGCACTGGGTCTCGGCATCGCCGCCTACGTCGAGATCACCGGCGGCGACGCGAGCGGCGAGAGCGGCCGCGTCGACATCCACGAAGACGGCTCGGTCACCGCGTACACGGGCAGCTCGCCGCACGGCCAGGGGCTGGCGACGTCGTTGGCGATGCTCCTGTCCGACCAGCTCGGCGTGCCGCTGGCGAAGATCACCGTGAAGCACGGCGACACCGACGAGGTCCCGCGCGCGGTCGGCACGTTCGGCTCGCGGTCTCTGCAGCTCGGCGGCTCGGCGGTCCGGCAGGCGGCCGACGAGGTGATCGCCCAGGCCCGGGAGCTCGCGGCCGACCTGCTCGAGGCCGCGGCCGAGGATCTGGAGCTCGACACGGAACGCGGGGTCTGGCAGGTGCGCGGCGCGCCGTCGAGCACAACGCTCGACTGGGCGCGGATCGTGTCCGCGGCCGAGAGCGCGGCGCTGTCGGCCGACGTGTGGTTCGGCGATGGCAAGCCGACGTTCCCGTTCGGCGCGCACCTCGCCGTGGTCGAGGTCGACACGGAGACGGGCAAGGTCGAGGTGCGGCGGCTGGTCGCGGTCGACGACGCCGGGCCGGTGGTGAACCCGCTGACCTTCCGCGGCCAGCGCCACGGCGGGCTCGGCCAGGGCATCGCGCAGGCGCTGCTGGAGGTCGTGAACTACGACGAGGACGGCAACCCGACCACGGCCACGCTCGCGGACTACTCGTTCGTGACCGCGACCGAGCTGCCCGACTTCGAGCTCGTGGACATGGCGACGCCGACGACGCGGAACCTGCTGGGGGTCAAGGGGATCGGCGAGGCCGCGACGATCGGGTCGACGCCGGCGGTGCACAACGCGGTGGTCGACGCGCTCGCCCACCACGGCGTGCGGCATCTGGACATGCCGACCACCCCGATGCGGGTCTGGGCGGCCCTGAACGACGTGAGGAAGGCGGACTGACGTGCGGGTCTCCATCGAGGTGAACGGCCGGACCACGGCCGGGGAGGTGCCGGACCGGACGCTGCTGGTGCACTACCTACGCGACACCGTCGGGCTCACCGGCACGAACATCGGCTGCGACACCACTTCGTGCGGCGCCTGCACGGTCCTGTTCGACGGCGAGTCGGTGAAGTCGTGCACGGTGCTGGCCGCGCAGGCCGACGGGCACGAAGTGACCACAGTGGAGGGTCTGGCCGGCGACGACGGCGAGCTGCACCCCGTGCAGCGCGCGTTCCGCGAGCAGCACGGGCTCCAGTGCGGCTTCTGCACGCCGGGGATGATGATGGCTTCGGTGTCGCTGCTGAAGGAGAACCCGCAGCCCTCGCGACGCGAGGTCCGGGAGGCGCTCGAAGGGAACCTGTGCCGCTGCACGGGTTACCACAACATCGTGAGCGCCGTGGTCGAGGCTTCCGGGCAGGAGGTGGACCGGTGATCCCCGCCGAGTTCTCCTACCGTCGGGCGTCCACTGTGGACGAGGCGCTGGCGCTGCTGGCCGAGCACGGTGAGGACGCGAAGCTGCTCGCCGGCGGGCATTCGCTGCTGCCGCTGATGAAACTGCGGTTCGCGGCGCCCGAGGTCGTGGTGGACATCGCGCCGCTCGACGAGCTGAAGTTCGTGCGGCTCGACGGCGAGGAGGTGGTGATCGGCGCGCTGTCGCGGTACCACGACCTCCACGGCGACCCGGTGCTCGCCGAGCACGCGCCGCTCATCGCGCACGCTTCGGGTGCCGTCGGAGATCCGCAGGTGCGCCACCGCGGCACGCTCGGCGGTTCGCTCGTGCACGCCGACTCGGCCGCCGACCTGCCCGCGGTGATCCTCGCGTCCGACGGCGTGCTCGTCGCGCGCGGTCCGGCGGGGGAGCGGCGCATCCCGGCGTCCGAGTTCTTCCTGGGCCCGTTCACCACGCCGCTGGAGCCGGACGAGCTGCTGACCGAGATCCGCCTGCCCAGCCAGGCCGGACTGGGCTGGGGCTTCGAGAAGTTCACGCGCCGGAACATCGACTGGGCGATCGTGGGCGTCGCGGTGGTCGGCACGTCCGTGGGCCTGATCAACCTCGGCGGCACCCCGCTGCGGGCCGCGGCGACGGAGAAGGCGCTGGCGGACGGCGCTTCTGCCGACGAGGCCGCGGCGCTCGCCGCCGAGGACACCTCGCCGCCCGACGAGCCCCACGCGTCGGCGGAGTACCGCCGGCACCTGGCGCGCGTGCTGACGCGGCGGGCACTGCTGGCGGCGGGCATCGCCTGAGCCGTTCGGCCGGTGGGGAACGGGCGTGATCGTGACGTCCGTTTCCCGCCAGCCGAGCGCGCCCGGCGTGCGCAGACTGGGGAACGTGAACACGACGTTTCCCTTGCACGCGGCCATCGAGCCCGGAATCCTGTACTTCGGCACCCCCGTGGTGCTGATCTCCACGACCAATGAGGACGGTTCGGCGAACCTCGCCCCGATGTCCTCGGCGTTCTGGCTCGGCTGGCGAGCCATGCTCGGCCTGGGCGCGCGCTCGAAGACCACCCAGAACCTGCGGCGCACGCGCGAATGCGTGCTGAACCTGCCTTCGTCCGCCCTCGCCGCGGCCGTCGACCGGCTCGCGCTCACCACGGGCTCGGACCCGGTGCCCCCGGGCAAGCAGCAGCGCGGCTACTTCCACGTCGCCGACAAGTTCGGCCGCGCGGGCCTCACCCCCGTCTCGTCCGAGACGGTCGCGCCGCCACGCGTCGCCGAGTGCCCGGTGGCCATGGAGGCCGTCCTCGAGGCCACCCACCCCTTCGCCGCTGACGACGAGACCCAGCACGGCTCCGTCGTGGGCCTGGAAGTCCGCGTCCAGCGCGTCTTCGTCCACGACGACATCCGCCTGCCCGGTACCGACGACCGCGTGGACCCCGACGCGTGGCGTCCGCTGATCATGAGCTTCCAGAAGCTCTACGGCCTGGGCCCGCAGGTGCGCGAGTCGACGCTGGCGTCCATTCCGGAGCGGCTCTACCGCGGTCCGGACATCGAGCGGGCCCGCCGGGCGGGGGTCCAGACCAATTGATAACTTGTGAATTCGAGGTGACAAGGCCTGGTGGGGAGGGGCACGTCCGTGAACAATCCGCTGATCGCGCAGACCCATGATTCCACGAAAGCGTATTCAGGGATCTCGCTGCTCGAAACCGCGAACGACCTGTCGACGGCGATCCAGTCGGGTGACTGGGCGTCGGTGGCGATGGGTGCGGTCGGGACGGCGCTGGATGCGTTGTCGATGGCGATGGACCCGTTCGGCGCGATCCTGGCGGCCGGTGTGTCGTGGTTGATGGAGCACGTCGGTCCGCTCAAGGACGCGCTCAACGGGCTCACGGGCAATGCGGACCAGATCGCGGCGCAGTCCGAGACATCTGGGCGAACGTCGCCAAGGAGCTGGGCGGTATCTCGTCGGACCTGAACGACGCGATCAGCGCGGATCTGCAGAGCTGGTCCGGGTCCGCGTCGGACGCGGACCGGCAGCGGGCACAGGACCTGGGCACTTCGTTGCAGGCGGCGCAGAAGGGCTGTGAAGGCGCTTCCTCCGCCGACGCACAGCGCGGCTGGGTGGACACGAACTTCTACGCCATCGTCACCGATCTCGTGGGCTCGCCCCAGGAGCTCGTCGACGACGGCGGCCGGGTGGTCTGGCACGCGCGCCACACGGCGTGGGGCGCCGAGCCGGGCGCGGCGGTCCCGGCCGGTCCGGCGACTACCCCGCTGCGGTTCCCCGGCCAGTACCACGACGCGGAAACCGGGCTGCACTACAACTTCTACCGCTACTACGACCCGGCGCAGGCGCACTACCTTTCGCGCGACCCGCTCGGGATGCGGGCGGGGCCCAACCCCCGCGCGTATGTGCCCTACCCGACGACGATGCTCGACCCGCTCGGCCTGTTCATGTGCGTGCAGTCCGAAGCGGAAGAGGTCGCGGACATCGCGTCGCGCAACAACTTCCCGACCGCGATGGCGTCGGTGCTGCGTCCGGCCGGGCACGACCAGAACTCGGTGTTCTACGGCTTCAGCGGCCGCGGGAACCACGACATCCGCACCGGCCGGCAAGGGTCGTACGCGAACCAGAACCGGCTCAACGGCCGCAACCCCGAGACCCACAAGCTGCCGGGCGGCACGACGCAGCACCCGAGGCTCACCCAGGCGCTGAACAACGTGCCGCCGAACCGCCGCGCGGAGAACTTCCAGCACGGCGGGTGCGCCGAGATGGACGCGGTCAACCAGGCACTGCACGACAGCCGCGGCCGTCCCCTGACGCGGCAGGCGCTGCAGAACCGGCTCGACGACCTCAACGGCGGCCGGATGGGCATCGCGGGTGTCGACAGCAAGACGGGCGGGCTCAGCGACCGGCAGGGCCGCTACTTCCCGCCCTGCACGACCTGCGACCACGTGCTGGGGCAGTTCGGGATCCGCCCGTCGGGGCACTCGGACCCCACGCTGCCCGCGCGCCCGTTGCCGCAGGCCGCGCCGGACCCGGCGCCGGCTCCCGCACCGGCGGCTCCCGCCCCGGCTCTCGCACCCGCTCCGACGCCCACACCGGCTCCGGCTCCTGCTCCCGCTCCTTCGGGCCCGGCGCCGAGCAGTTCGACGGCGCCGCCGAAACCGTCGTGGGCGGACATCGCTAAGCGCCGCTGACCCGGCGCGCAGTCGTCGCACCCGAGCGGGGCGGGGCCGCCGCGGTTCTCACCGAACCGTGGCCCCGCCCCGAACTCCGGTGGGGCGGTGCGGGATCACACTGTCCACGGAGGAGTGATCGGGGTCTGTCACCCCGCCGTCCACGCGGCCAGTGCCGGCGCCAAAGCCTTGATCCCCGCGGTCACCGCGGCGCGGCCCTTCGCCGACGAGGTGGCGGCCGGCTGCTGCGTCAGGAGCACCACGACGAAGCGGGAGTCGACGATCCCGGTGGTGTTGAGCACGAGCGACGAGCGCAGGATCATCCAGCCCTGCTTGATCTCCCACGTCGTGCCGGGCATGCCGTCCGGGATGCCGAAGTACTGCGGGTAGCCGTCGTCGGCGGGCTGGCGCGCGTCGGCCATCGCGGTGAGCAGCGGTTGCGCCGTGGCGTCGGGGACGGTGTCGGTGAGGTAGCGGTAGGTGGTGACCACGTCGTCGGGGCTCATCTTCGTCATGCCCCACTGGCCCGGGTCCGTCGGTTCGAGTGTGTGCGAAAGCCCGATGAGGTGGGCCATCCGCCCGACGATCGCGGTCCCGCCGTCGGCTTCCCACAGCTTGTCGGCGACGGCGTCGTTGCTGCCGGAGATCATGTCGGTGAGCTCGTCGGCGGTGTCGCCGGAGGGGATCTGCCAGGTGCCGTCGTCGTACAGCGAGTCGAGCGCGATGAGCAGCTTCACCACGGAAGCCGTGTAGTACGAGGTTTGGGGGTTGTTCAGCGCGAGCGTCTTGCCCGTCTTCGTGTCGTACACCGCGAGCCCGACCTTCGTGCCCTTCGACGCGGCGGTCACCGCGTCGACCACATCGTCGGCCACGGCCGAGGGGTCGGGCAGAGGAGGCGAGGAAGTGGTCGGTGGTGTCGTCGACGTCGGTGGTTCGCTCGTGGACGGCGGCGCGGGGGAGGACGAGGGCGGTGGCAGCGTCTGCGCCGCGGGCATCGTCGTCACGTGGCGCGTATTCACCGTGACGACGACCGCCGTAGTGAGGACCGTCGCGGTGAGCCCCGCGGCAGCCAGTGTCCATCTCAGCCGTCTTGCCATACCCGGGACAACGCCGCGGAACCGCTTTGTTGCAGCAGATTCCACCTGTCTGTTTCCTGTGTGTTGCTGTGAAGCCGCTGTGATCGGCCGAACGGCCCAGCGCCCGCCCGCCGCGTGCTACGGTCGATGACGGCTTGCACCGCGAAAGGCAGCGAACGCGGTGTGGTGGAAGGAAGGGAGCGGTGATGGTCCGACGCATCCAGTGGTCTGGGCAAGCGTGCCCGATCGCCCGGGCGGTCGACGTGCTCGGTGAACCGTGGACGTTGCTGATCCTGCGAAACGCCACCACGGGTACCGCGCGCTTCGACGAGTTCCGCGACGAGCTCGGCATCGCCGACAACGTGCTCACGACCCGGCTCACCAAACTCACGGAAGCAGGGCTGCTCACGCGCGTGCCGTACCGCGACGGCGGCCGCACCCGCCACGAGTACCGCCTCACGAAGGCCGGCGCCGACGCGCTGCCGGTGCTGCTGTCCCTCGCCGAGTGGGGCGATGAGCACACGCGTTCCGACCCGCCCGCCGAGCGCATGCTGATCGTCCACGGCGCCTGCGGGGCGCGCACCCGTCCCGGCACGCTGTGCGACGAATGTGGCGAACCGATGCGCCGCGAGGACATGCTCTGGTACCGGCCGTGGCGCTCGCCCGAACCCGTGGCGCTCGCCGAACCCGTGAGTTGAACCCCGCGGCGCGCCAATCCACAGTGGACAGTCCACGGGGTACGGGAGAGCCCGTGTCCGTGCGCCGGGTCGCGCACGAAGCCGTGCGGCTGGAGGCGCCCGCGGCGGCGCCGTTCGCCGCACCTTGGCGCGGCGGTAGCCTGAGCCCGGACGTGTCACCGGGTGAAGGGGGAGCCGTGGCGACGGAACGGATCGGGCCGCCGGCGACCGCGGGGGAGCGGGAGATGCTGCGCGCGTTCCTCGACTTCCACCGCGCGACGCTCACGATGAAGTGCGACGGCCTCTCCGACGAGCAGCTGCGCCGGCAGTCGATGCCGCCCTCGTCGCTGTCGCTGCTGGGGCTCGTGCGGCACCTGGCCGAGGTCGAGCGCGCCTGGTTCCGCCGGGTGATCGACGGCGAGGACGTGCCGCTCGTCTGGTCGGCCGACGGTGACTACCAGGCCGCCTACGACGCCACCGACGGCACGCGGGCCGAGGCCTTCGCCGCGTGGCAGGCAGAGGTGGAGCACTCGCGGCGGATCGAGGCGGCCGCCGAGTCGCTCGACGTCGTCGCGTACAACGCGCGGTGGGGCGAGGACGTCTCCCTGCGGCTGGTGATGCTGCACCTGATCCACGAGTACGCCCGCCACAACGGCCACGCCGACTTCCTGCGCGAGGGCGTCGACGGCGTCGTCGGTGTCTGAGCCGAACCGCCGAGGTGTGAGAGCAGCGACTCTGGCTTGGCCTAGACAAGTCAGCGGCCTACTGTCGCACGGGTGACGAGCGCGAAGCGAATCCTGGTGGTGGGTGCCGGCGCGACCGGCGGGTTCTTCGGTGGCCGGCTGGTGCAGGCCGGCCGTGACGTGACCTTCCTGGTGCGCCCCGGGCGCTCGGCGGCGTTGAGCGAACGCGGCCTGCGGATCACCGGGCTCGGCGAGGAGACGGTGCTCACACCGAAGCTCGTGCACGCCGGCGAGCTCACCGAGCCGTACGACCTCGTGCTGTTCACGGTCAAGGCCGCGGGGCTCGAGCAGGCGATCGAGGACGTGGCGCCGGCGGTCGGGCCGGACACCCTCGTGCTGCCGGTGCTCAACGGGCTGCGCCACCTCGACGCGCTCGTGGCCCGCTTCGGCGAGCAGCGGGTGCTCGGCGGTGTCGCGATCGTGATGACCACTGTGGACGGTGTGGGCGACATCCGCCGCCTGTTCGACCTCCAGTCGCTGACCTACGGCGCCCGCACCGAGCCGGCGCCGGCCGGGCTCACTGGGGTGCACGAACTGCTCTCGGGTGCGGGCTTCGACACGGTCCTGTCCCCGGACATCACGGCCGCCATGTGGGCGAAGTGGGTGTTCATCGCCTCGATCGGTGCCGTGACCTCGCTCATGCGCGGCACCGTCGGCGACGTCGCCGGGCAGCCGGGCGGGATCGCGTTCGCCGAGGCCGTGGTCGCCGAGTGCGCGGCCGTCGCGGCGGCCGCCGGGCACCCGCTGGAGGCCGCCGCTCTCGAGAACGCCCGCGGTACCGTGACCGAGGTCGGCTCCCCGCGTGCGCCCTCGCTCTACCGCGACCTCACGGCCGGGCTGCCCGTGGAGGGCGAGCAGATCTTCGGTGATCTGGTGGACCGGGCGCACGCGCTCGGGGTGTCCGTACCACTGCTGGAACTGGTCCGGCTGAACCTGCGCGTGTACCGGTCACGGCTGGGCTGAGTCCCCGAACGAACCCCGTTTCGGCGCCCCGGGAGAAGTCCGTGAACTTTTTCGCCGATCGCGGTGAACCGAATCGGCTCCGGCCCACGTGATGGGTGCGGAAGGGCGCGAAGGCCGTGCCCGGGTTGACACGGACGGATGGTCTTTCGGGCACCGGTTCGAGTGGTGATTTCCCGTCACACCAGGACTGCTACGCTCCGATCAGTGACATCTGCGCCCCTTTTGCGCAGGTGTCCGGACCGCGGCGCAGCGCCGTGCACGACCCGCCGTGGGGAAGGAAGCTCTCGGGTATGGCGGACAGGTTCGAGTTCGTTCTCGACGTCTTCGAAGCTCTTGTAGTCAGCCAGGCAACCGGCGGTGACATCCGCCAGTACCCGTTGCGAATCGGCACGGTGCCTTCGGATCCCATCCGGTTCGTCCGCCTGGCGACCCAGGTCTACCGGGCGATGGAGGACAAGCGGCTCTCCACTCATGGTGAGCTCAGCCCCCACGTGCAGACGGCGTTCGGGTTGCTCGCCCGGCCGCGCGTCTCCGTCGCGGTGGCCGGGGTCGACGGCGTCGGCGCCGACATCGCGGTGCTCGCCCTCAGTGACGGCAGGCAGGCGCTCGGGATCACGCAGAACCCGCGCACCGACGACCTGCTGTTCTCCCTCTTCGCCGACGAGGACCTCGTCGACGTCGTCACCGGCGTGCTGCCTCCGGCGCGCGCCGCGACGACCGGCGCCCACGAGGTGAGCCGGCAGGCGACGCGTGCGGTGTCGGCGATGACCGCGCGGCGCATCGCCGAGGCGGCCGAGGACGAGGAAGAGACGGACGCGTTCGGGATGATCGAGGTCCGCGGGACCGTGCGACCCAGCCGCACCGACCCCCGTGTGACACCGACGCCTGGCAGCACCGAGGTGTTGGAGCGCGTCATGGCCGCGCCGCGCCTCGGCGGCGGCCACGTCACCGTCACCGGCTGGGGCCGGCACGGCGAGCTGCGCGCGGCCGACCCGCTCAGCTGGCTCGACACGCAGGACGGCCGCTACCTGATCCACACCACCACCGGCGAGGCCGGTGACCTGAGCGCGAAGTACGTCCCCGCAGGGCGGTCCGAGGTGGCCCGCGCCGTGCAGAACGCCATCGCCGCCGTCTACTGACGCGCGCGCACCAAGAGGAGGGAGATCCGGTGGCCGACGACGCGACCCCGGCGATGATGACTGCGCGTGAATTTACACCGCAGTTGTCCGGGACCGAGCTGAAGCGATTGGCGCAGACCGGCAGTTTCGCGGTGGACGACACCACCGGCAACCAGATGATCGAGGCGCTCGAAGGTGTGATCGACACCCTTCAGGCGCGGTGGGACGCTTTGCAGAAGCTGGGCACTGCCCCGGCTCTGTCGTCCACGGCGACCGGTCAATGGGTGTCGAACCACATGCTCAACACCGCCAGCGACGCCCAGGGCTTGCTCACGCAGCTGCAGGCGGCGCGCGACGAGTTCCCGACATACGTCGAGGCGATCAAGCTGGCGAAGCAGAACTACAGCAACACCGAAGCCGGAACGCGCGACACCATCAACCGGCTTCCCGTCGACGAGCTGACCTGAGGAGGATCTCGTGGCCACGACAACCGACACGTCCACCTCGGCGGTTTCAGACCCGTCGTCACCGGACTACGACCTGCACAGCCCCTACTACGAAGTGACGGCCGACTCGTCGTCGAAGTACTTCGTCGGCCCGGTCAAGCCGGACGACGTCGCCTCCGGTGACCAGATCCGTGCCGACGCCGCCAAGGAGGTCGACGACGAGATCGCCCAGGGCTGGCTCGGCCCCGTCGTCGACCCGAAGACGCGCAACGACAAGATCCAGGAGCTCTACGAGCAGCGGCTCGTGGAGGCGAAGTCCGGCCTCGACGGTGGTCTCCAGCTGCGCCAGACCGACGGCGCGCCTTACACCGACTGGTCGCAGGCGACGCACGAGCAGATGCAGCAGGCCATCACCCAGCAGGCGAACTCGGGCACCGTGGCCGAGTCGTCGGAGGAGTGGGTGCAGGTCGGCAACGACCTGGCCACGCACCAGCAGAACCTCGCGCAGGCGATCTCCGCCAGCACGAGCAACTGGCAGGGCGCGGGCGGCGACGCGGCGCGCGAGCACCTCGCGAACGTCGGCAAGTGGCTCGGCACCACCGCCCAGGGCGCGACCCTGGCCGGGCGCCAGCAGGAGATCCACTCGCAGGCGCTGAACCAGACGCAGATCGCGATGGCCGCGAACCCGCCCGTGCAGTTCAACGTGCAGGACGCCAACGCGCAGCTGCAGCAGATCAAGGACCCCGCCGAGTACGCCGCGCAGGCGTCCAAGGCGATGGCGACCTTCACCGAGCAGCAGGCCGCGCGCCAGCAGGCGGCGCAGCTGATGACGCAGTACGACCACACGATCGGCTCGGCCGTCGTGACGCCGGCGTTCGCGGCTCCGCCGAAGCTGCCGGGCTCGACCGCCGCGAACGGCGGCGGCGCCGGTGGCGCCGGCGGTGGCGGTGCCGGGAGCCAGGGTCTTCCGATCGGCCCCGACGGCCTGCCGATCGGCCCGGACGGCCGGCCCATCGGTCCCGACGGTCTGCCGATCGGCGGTGCCGGTGGTGGCGCGGGCGGCGGCGCTGGTGGCGGTGCGGGTGGTGGCGCCGGCGGCTTCAACCCGCCTCCGCTCAACGTGCCCGACGGTCCGGGCGGCGCCGGTGGCGGTGGTCTCGGCGGTGGTTCCGGCAGCGGCGCCGGCGGCGGTGCGGGTGGTGGCGCCGGCGGCTTCAACCCGCCTCCGCTCAACGTGCCCGACGGTCCGGGCGGTGTCGGTGGCGGTGGCCTGGGCGGCGGCGGCCTCGGCGGCGGCTCCGGCCTGCCGAACGACGAGACCACGAAGACTTCGGGCTTCACGCCCCCGCCGCTGAACGTGCCCGACGGTCCCGGCGGTACCGGGATCGGCGGCGGTGGCTTCAACCCGCCGCCGTTCAACCCGGGCAGCGGTGTCGGTGGCGGTGGCCTGGGCGGCGGCTCGGGTTCCGGCACGGGCTTCACCCCACCGCCGTTCAACCCCGGCACGGGCGTCGGCGGTGGCTCGCTCGGCGGTTCCGGTGGCGGCCTCGGCGGGGGCTCGGGCAAGATCCCGACCATCGGCCGTAGTGGCGGCATCAACGGCGACAGCATCAGCAGCCGCCTCGGCGGTGGCGGCGGTGCCGGTGGCGGCGGGATCGGCGGCATCGGTGGTGGCGCCGGCATCAAGGGCGCGGGCCTCGGTGGCGCGGCCGGCGCGGGTGCCGGTTCCGGTGCCGCGGCGACCGAGGAGGAGCTGGCCGCGCGAGGCGGTGGCGCACAGGCGGGCGCCAAGGGCGCGGCCGGTTCGCCGGGCATGGGCGGCATGGGTGCCGGCCAGAAGGGCGGCAAGGGCCCGGAGGACAAGGAGCACAAGATCGCCGACTACGTGGAGTCGGACGACCCGAGCTTCTTCGCCCCGGACGAGGTCGTCGCGCCGCCGGTGATCGGTGACTGGAAGAACAAGGACTGGAAGTGAGGCGGGGATGACCAGCGGAGGCTTCGACGTCGAACCCGACGAGCTGACGGCGCACGCCAGCCACCTCGACGGGCTCGTGGACCGGCTGAACAACGCCGTGCAGGCGGCGGACTACGCGTTGAACGACGACGCCTACGGCCTGCTGTGCGCGTTTCTCCCGCCGATCGTGAACCCGACGGGGGAGCAGGCCAAGGACGCGGTGAGCGCCGCGGCCGAAGGCATGCAGACCACTGCGGACAACGTCCGCACCACGGCGCAGGCGTACATGGACGGCGACTCCCAGGAGGCGCAGCCGTTCCTCAACCAGCTGGCCAACAGCGACGAGGCGGCGGGCTTCACCAGCGGGGGCTCGGACGGCTACTCGTCGAGCAGCTACCCGTCCGGCAGCGAACCGCTGTCGCCGCGGATCGGCACGACGATCCCGAGCGAGCCGCTGCAGGAGCCGCTGTCGCCCCGCATCGGCACCACGGTGCCGAGCGAGCCGCTGCAGGAGCCGCTGTCGCCCCGCATCGGCACCACGGTGCCGAGCGAGCCGTTGCAGGCGCCGCTGGAGGCCGATCGCCCGTCGTACCGCATCGGCACGACCGTGCCGAGCGAGCCGTTGCAGGCGCCGCTGTCGCCTCGCATCGGTACCACGGTGCCCGACCAAGAGCCCGTGGTGAACCCGTCGTCGTTCAGGATCGGCACGGTCACCGAGTAGCCGGTGCCAGTTGGCGCCGGGCGACGCTTCGCCCGGCGCCACCCGAACAGTTCAGCAGCAGGCAGATCGAGGAGTACGAACACCATGACCAGTGCGGGAGGGTTGGGTGACCTGATCAGGGACCCCGACGAGGCGATCCGGCGGATGGACGAGTGGGCGGCGGGCTTCGCCCGCAAGGCCGAGCGCTACGCGGCCGCCCAGCAGGAGACCGAACGGCTGCGCCTCACGGCGTCGAGCCCCGACGGCACCGTCAAGGTCACCGTCGGCGCCGACGGGGTCGTGTCCGACCTGGTCTTCGGGTCCAAGACGCGGACCATGCCGCAGGAGGAGCTGGCCCGCATGGTGCTGGACACCATGCGGCGCGCGCAGTCGGGCATCACCCAGCGCGTGGCCGAGGTCATGACCGAGAACCTCGGCGACGAGGACCAGGACACCCGCTCCGCGCTGCTCGGCAGCCTCCGCAGCCGCTTCCCGGACCTCGACGAGCCCGAAGACGGTTCGGGCGAGCCGGAGCCCCCGGCTCCGACCCCGCCGCCGGTGCCGCCCGCACCGTCGGCCGGTGGTGCCCCGACCCCGCCGCCGCCCGCCGCGCCGCCGAGCCCGGCAGGTCCGACGGGTCCGCGCCGTCCGGGTCGCATCGACCCGGACGAGCAGGACAACAACCCCTGGTGACCTCTGGCGTCGCTGTCCACTGAGGACGCCGAGGACACTGGACACTGGACACCGGCGCCGGCGTGCCGGGGTTTTCATCGCATCCGTTGTGCGCCAACTGGTAATGGGCCGGGGCTCGGATGCGGCTTTAGTTGGTGACGGTGGCCCGGTCGTGCGCGACCTGGCCACCGAACTGGGAAGGTTTCGTTCGTGAGTAATCCGTTGATCGCGCCGACGCAGGATTCGACGAAGGCTTATTCGGGCATTTCGTTGCTGGAAACCGCGAACGATCTGTCGACGGCGATCGAGTCGGGTGATTGGGCGTCGGTCGCGATGGGTGCGGTCGGCACCGCGCTCGACGCTTTGTCGATGGCGATGGACCCGTTCGGCGCCATTCTGGCGGCCGGGGTGTCGTGGCTGATGGAGCACGTCGGTCCGTTGAAGGACGCGCTCAACGGGTTGACGGGGAACGCGGATCAGATCAAGGCGCAGTCGGAGACGTGGGCGAACGTCGCGAAGGAGCTGGGCAGTGTCGCGTCGGATCTGAATGACGCGGTGAGCGCGGATCTGCAGTCGTGGTCGGGTTCGGCGTCGGACTCCTACCGGCAGCGGGCGCAGGATCTGGGCACGTCGTTGCAGGCGGCGCAGAAGGGCTGTGAAGGCGCTTCTTCCGGAGTGAAGACCGCCGGTGAAGTGGTCGCCGCGGTCCGGACTTTGGTGCGGGACATCATTTCCGAGCTGATCGGGCACATGATCAGCTGGGCCCTGCAGGTCGTGTTCACCCTCGGGATCGGCCTGGCGTGGGTCGTTCCGCAGGTCGTGAGCGCGGTGGCGAAGACGGCGTCGCAGATCACGGGTCTGGTCACGAAACTGGTGAAGGCGCTCAAGGCGCTGGTTCCGTTGCTGAAGAAGGCCGGGACGCTGTTCGAGGACGCGGGCAAGGCGTTCAAGGGCCTCAAGGGCGGCAAGGTCGCTCCGCCGCCGAAGGCCGGTGACCTCAGCGGCACTCCGAAGGCGCCGCCGGTGAAGACCCCCGGTGGTGACGGTGGCGGCACGCCCAAGGGCGGCGGCTACGAGGGCACGCCCAAGGACTACACCCCGCCCCCGGGCAAGTCGAGTGGCGACGATTCCACGCACGCCTCCAGTTCGGGTGGTGGCGACGCCCCGCCGCCGCCGAAGAGCGACCCTCCGCCGCCGCCGAAGGGCGACGATTCCACGCACGCCTCCAGTTCGGGTGGTGGCGACGCCCCGCCGCCGCCGAAGAGCGACCCTCCGCCGCCGCCCAAGAGCGGTCCGGACCCGGCTCCCACGCCCAAGGGCCTCGACGCCAGCCCGGCCCCTGGTGGTGGGGGGACCCCGAAGGGGCTGCCCAAGAGCGGTGGCAAGGGCGGTGAGACGGGGCCGAGTTCGGTCAAGGACGCCAACACCGATCCGAAGGCGAACGACAAGCCCGCCGACACCAAGCCCACCTGTGGTGACCCGGTCGACGTCGCCACGGGCCAGATGATCATGACGCAGCAGGACGTCGAGCTGAGCGCGTCGCTGCCGCTGGTGCTGGCCCGGACCCACCTGTCGACGCACCGGCTGGGCGGGTACTTCGGCGCCGGCTGGGCGTCCACTGTGGACCAGCGGCTGGATGTGGAGCCGGACGGGTTCTACTTCGCCGCGGACGACGGGATGTTGCTGAACTACAGCACCCCGTTGCCCGAAGGTGACGGCCTGGGGGTGCTGCCCGATTCCGGTCCGCGCTGGCCGTTGCTGCGCACCGAGGGCGGGTACGCCATTGCCTGCTTGGACCGCGATCGCCTGCTGCATTTCCAGGACGACGGCACGGGCCGGCTGGCGATCAGCGGGATCCGGGACGGCGAAGGCAACCAGATCGAGTTCGTCCGCAACGAGGACGGCACGCTGGTCGGGATCGCCCATTCGGCGGGGTACCGGATCGCGGTGGACACCGGTGACGGTCTGATCGAGACGCTGCGCCTGCTCCCCGCGGACCCGGCGGCCGAGGAGTCGGACGTCGTGTTGGTGCGCTACGGCTACGACGAGCAGCGGCGGCTGGTCGAGGTGGTCAACTCCTCCGGGCAGTCGCTGCGGTTCGGCTACGACGCCGAGGGGCGGATCATCCGCTGGCAGGACCGCAACGACATGTCCTACCGCTACCGGTACGACGCGGCGGGGCGTTGCGTCGAGACCGAAGGCAAGGACGGCTACCTCAGCTACACCTTCGACTACGACCGGGAAAACCTGCTCACCCGGGCGATGGACTCGCTGGGTCAGGTCACCACCTTCGAACTGGACGAAAACCTGCGGGTGGTCCGGCAGACCGATCCTCTGGGCCACGTCACCGCTTCGGAGTGGGACGAATACGGGGCGCTGCTGTCGAGCACCGACCCGCTCGGGCGGACCACGCGCTACGAGTACGACGAGGCGGGGCGCCCGGCCGCGGTGGTCCGGCCGGACGGCAGCCGGTCACGATCGGAGTACGACGCGGCGGGCCGGCCGGTGACGTTCGTGGACTTCGACGGTGCGGTGTGGCGCCGCGAGTACACCGAGTCCGGCCGGTTGAGTGCCGAGATCGATCCGAGCGGGGCGCGCACAAGCTACGCCTACGACGCGGCGAGCGGGACCAGCACGGTCACCGATGCGCTGGGTCGCACGAGCCGGGTCGAGTACGGCGTGGCCGGGCTGCCGGTCGCGGTCGTCGATTCGCTCGGCACGGCCACGCGGTACCGCTACGACGAGCTCGGGCGGCCGGCGGAGATCACCGACCCGCTGGGCGGGGTCACCCGGCTCCGCTGGAGCGTCGAGGGTGCGCTCCTGTCCCGCACGTTGCCGGACGGGACCACCGAGCAGCTGGGCTACGACGGTGAGGGCAACCTGCGGCAGGCCACGGGCGCTGCGGGTGTGGTCACCCGGACCGAGGTCGCGCACTTCGACCGCGAGGTGGCTCGTACCGCGGCGGATGGCAGCCGGTTGGCGTTCACCTACGACACCGAGCTGCGGCTGACGTCGGTGACCAACCAGCAGGGCCTGGTGTGGCGCTACACCTACGACCCGGTGGGCCGGCTGGTCGGGGAGACCGACTACAACGGCCGGGCCATCGGCTACGTCCACGACGCCGCGGGTGAGCTGGTCGAGTACAGCAACGCGGTCGGGCAGACCGTGCGGCTCACCCACGACGCGGTCGGCAACATCATCGAGCGCCGCAGTGACCAGTCGGTCACGCGCTACACCTACGACCCGGCGGGGCGGATCACCCGGGCCATCAACGACGACACCGACCTGAAGATCCGCTACGACGCCCTCGGCCGGGTGCTGAGTGAGGAGCTCAACGGCCGGACCGTGGCGTTCCGCTACGACGCGGCCGGCAACCGGGTGTGGCGGCGGACCCCGTCCGGCGCGGAGAGCACCTGGCAGTACGACCAGGCGGGGCGGCCGCTGTCGCTGCGCACGGCCGGCGAACTGGTCCGCTTCGGCTACGACGCGCTCGGCCGGGAGGTCCAGCGGCAGGTGGGCCCGGCGGTGCGGCTGGTCCAGTCCTGGGACGAGGCTCACCAGCTGCGGGCGCAGACGCTCGCGGCCGCCGGGGATCGCGTGCTGCAGCAGCGCACGTACGGCTACCGGTCGGACGGCCACCTGACCACGGTGCAGGACCGGGTGAGCGGGCCGCGTCAGTTCGACGTGGACCCGCTCGGCCGGGTGCTGGCGGTGACCGGGCCCGGCTGGTCGGAGCGCTACGCCTACGACCCGGCCGGGAACATCGTGGACGCCGACTGGCCGGTCACGCCGGCGGCGACGGTCGCGGATGCGGCCGGTCAGCAGGCGCGCGGCAGCCGGCGGTACGCCGGCACGCTGCTCGAGCAGGCCGGCGCGGTGCGCTACCAGCACGACGCCGAGGGCCGGGTGGTGCTGCGGCAGGTGGAGCGCACGCCTGGCGTGGTGGACACGTGGCGCTACACGTGGGACGCGGATGACCGGCTCGTCGGCGTGGTCACCCCGGACGGGCAGCGCTGGCGCTACGTGCACGACGGGCTCGGCCGGCGCGTGGCGAAGCAACGCCTCGGCGGAGACGGCCGGGAAGTGCTCGAGCAGGTCGAGTTCTGCTGGGACGGCACCGAACTCGTCGAGCAGGTCCACAATGGACGACACGCGCTCGTGTGGGACTGGGCGCCCGACGGCCTGCGGGTGATCGGGCAGACCGAGCGCGTGCCGGCGCCGGGCGGCTCGCAGCAGTGGGTCGACCAGCGCTTCTTCGCCGTCGTGACCGACCTGGTCGGGACACCGACCGAACTGGTCGACGCGCAGGGCACCCTCGCCCACCACGCCACCGCCACCCTGTGGGGTGGCACGCAACCCGGCGCGAGCGCCGCCACACCACTGCGGTTCCCCGGCCAGTACCACGACCCGGAAACCGGCCTGCACCACAACTTCCACCGCTACTACGACCCCGCCACCGGCCGCTACACCAGCCATGACCGGCTTGGTCTCGTCCCCGGGGCGCACTCGCAGAACTACGTGCGCAACCCCACCGGCTGGGTCGACCCCCTCGGCCTGACTCCTTGCCAGGCTGGAGAGCTCGGGAAAGTCGTAAAGGATTACAGGGAGAAACTCGGCTGGCAGAAGGGGTCGGGGCCGCACCCGTTGACCAAACTACCCGGCCAGCAGCAGCAGTACGCGCACGTCGGCGTAGGAAAGCTCGGCTTCGAGGGAGCGGGCGGGGACACCGGCCTGAAGATGGTGGTGGACAAACAAAACGGCTACATCGTCGGGTACCTCAAGAAGGATGAGGGTGGCGGCCCCGACACGTTCCATTACGATCCGACGCACGAGTACCACAAGGATGTGCGTATCGATCCGAACCATGCAGCGCCCGGAGCCGTGCACAAGCCGGACATCGGATCGATCGCGTATCCTCCCAACGAAAAGTACAATCAGAATTTCGGCCCCAACACCCTGGCGAACGCCGTGGATGACATGTCGAACAGCGCCAAGGGATCGACGGACTCACTTCGAGTGACCGCTATGCACGTCGCCGAAGCCGGCCGGTTCGACCCGGTCGCCAAAAATCACCTGAATTACTTCACGAATAACATTGACGACAAACTCAGCACACCTAACTGGGAAAAGATCAATGGTTGGGGTAAAGCGAGTGACGAGTTCCGGGCTTCGGGGTCGGGTGACAACCCTTCGGGTCTGGCGCTGCTGAATCCGCCGAAGTCGAACAGGTAGTCCTGGCGCCGGCCTGGAATCGATGCCGATTCCAGGCCGGTGCCGGTCAGGCGGTGGTCACCACTTGTCCCAGTGGGTCACCTCGTCCGGAGCCGGCCGGGAGGCCGGGCGGAAGTCCGTACCCAGGGTGTAGGCCAGCGGGGTCAGCACGGCCTGCGCCACCGTCTCGTAAGGAATCCCGAGGATGTCGGCGACCTCCTGCTCCCGGACCACGTGCATGGAGGTCCACGCGGTGCCGAGGCCGCGGGCGCGCGCGGCGAGCATGAAGCTCCAGGTGGCGGGCAGGACGTTGGACACGCCCGCCGTCGCGGAAGCGCGGTCGGGGCCTTCGTTGCAGGCCAGGACGAGCACGGGAGCCTCGCCCATGTGGTCACCGAGGTAGTCGGCCGAGCTGGCGACGCGGGACTGCACGCGGTCCCGCTCGGTCTCGCCTGAGTTGTTGCCCGGGTAACCGGGGGAGGCCTTGTACTGGGCGAAGATCGAGCCGTAGATTTCGCCGATGGCGCGGCGCTTGGCTTCGTCGCGCACGACCACGAAGCGGGCCGTGACGATGTTCGAGCCGGCCGGGGCCTGCAGGGCGAGGGCGACGCATTCGCGGATGAGGTCGTCGGGCACGTCGCGGGTGAAGTCGAGGCGTTTGCGCACGGCGCGCGTGGTGGACAGCAACTGGTCCGGGGAAAGTTCGAGCATGCCGCGATCATAGGTCCGCGAGGCAGGTGCGCGCGCCGCGCGAGACCGTGACCACAACCTGGTTCAGTGCGCGCGCAGGCCCTCGATCAACAGGTCGGCGAACCGGTCCGCCAGCTCTTCGGTCGTCAGCTCACCTTCGGGTGAATACCAGACATACGCCCAATTCAGGATGCTCGTGAGCGCGATGCCGGCGATGCGCGGGTCGGCTTCGCGGAACTCGCCGGTCTCGATGCCTTGCGTGATGATGCTGCGCAGCCCGGTTTCCCAGCGGTCGCGGCTGGCGATCACGGCTTGCTGGCGGGGTTCGCTGAGGTTGCGCCACTCGTGGAAGAAGACGGTGGCGAACTCCTTGTTCTCGCCGATGAGCTTGAGGTCGCGCGCGGCCACCTGGCGCAGCTGCTCGGTCGCGGTGCCGCCGGCGGCGAGGATCTCCTCCATGTCGCGCTCGGACCGTTCCATGATGCTGTGCACGATCGCCTCGAGCAGATCCTCTTTGCTCTGGATGTGCACGTACAGGCTTCCGGCGTGCACGCCGACCTCCCGGCCGATGTCGCGCATCGAAGTCCCGTGGTAGCCCTTGCGGGCGAACAGGCTTGCGGCGATCTCGACGATGGGCGTGACGTAGTCGGTGGCTCGTTCGGACACCCGCCCATTAGACACTACGGCGAGTGACGAGTCGATGGGCAGAACGGGTGCAACAACTGTTTGTTGACCGATCGCTCCCATGCGATTAGCGTCCGGAGGCGAGACTTGGAGGCAGCCCGACGATGCGCTACTACGAGATCGACCAGAGGACCACCGCGCACATCCTCGCCGACAAAGCCGCCCGCGTCGGCGACCGCCCGTTCCTGCACTGGGCGGGGCGCACCTTCACCTACCGCGACCTCGACGAGATGACCAACCGCTACGCCAACGGGTTCGCCGACCTCGGCATTTCCCGGGGCGACCACGTGGCGATGATGATGCCCAACGGCCCGGAGTTCCTGTGGACGCTCTGGGGCCTGGGCAAGCTCGGCGCCGTGGCGGTGCCGCTCAACACCGCCGCCAAGGGCGAGTTGCTGCGGTACTTCCTCGACCAGTCCGACTCCACGGCCGTGTGCGTGGCCGGTGACCTGCTCGCGCGCGTCGCCGCCGTGCTGCCCGAGGTGCCGGCCGTACGCACGGTGCTGGGGCTCGGCTCCGACCCGGCGCAGCTGGCCGCGCTCGACGGGGTCACCACCCACGACCTCGCCGATCTCGGCCAGGCCTCACCCGAGCCGCCGCGGCTGGCCGAACCCGTGCGCTGGAACGACCCGCACCTGATCCTCTACACCTCCGGCACCACGGGCCCGTCGAAGGGCGCGATCTGCCCGCAGGCGCAGGGCCACGCCGTGGGCCATCAGATGGCTTCGCTCAACTCCTACCGCCAGGACGACGTGCTTTACACGTGCCTGCCGGTCTTTCACGGCAACGCGATCTGGTACACCGTCTACGCCGCGCTGTGGGCGGAAGCGTCGGTGGCCCTCTACCCGCACTTCTCGGCCAGCCGGTTCTGGTCGCAGATCCGTGAGTCGAAGGCCACCGTGTTCAACTGCCTCGGCGCGATGGCGAACATCATCTGGCAGCAGCCGCCCTCGGAGCGCGACCGCGACCACAACGTGCGGATCTGCATGATGGTGCCCAACTCCCGTGAGCTGGCCCAGGGTTTCCTCGAGCGCTACGGCACGCGCGTGACGTCGGTGTACGCCATGACCGAGAACTGCGCGGTCACCGTGTTCAGCCCCGACGACTCGCCCGAGAAGGTGCCCTCGGCCGGGCGCGTGCGTCCGGACATGAGCGTGCAGATCGTGGACGACGAGGGCCGCGCCTTGGCGACGGGTGAGGTCGGCGAGATCCGCCTGCGCCCCAACGAACCCGGCATGACCATGCTGGAGTACTACAAGATGCCCGACGCCACTGTCGGCGCCACGCGCGACCTGTGGTTCCACACCGGCGACCGCGGCTGGCTCGACGAAGACGGGTACCTGTTCTTCTCCGACCGCAAGAAGGAAGCCATCCGCCGCCGCGGCGAGAACATCTCCGCGTATGAGGTGGAGACCATCGTCTGCAAGCACCCGGCGATCCTCGAGGCCGCCGCCGTGCCCGTGGCTTCGGAACTGGGCGAGGACGACCTGATGGTGTACGTCGTGCTCGAAGAGGGCGCGAGCGCCTCCTACGAGGAGATCATCGCGTTCTGCGACGAGCACATGCCCTACTTCATGGTGCCGCGCTACCTGGAGTTCATCGACCGCCTGCCGAAGACGCCGAGCGAGAAGATCGAGAAGTACAAGCTGAAGACCGCCGCCGCGGACCGCGTCGGCGAGCTGTGGGACCGGGAGGCGGCGGGCATTGTCATCAGGAAGTGAAGCCGTCAGGGTCAGTGTGGACGGTTACGTCGGCCGGATCACGATCGACCAGGAGGCCACGCGCAACGCGCTCAGCCCCGAGGTGATCGCCGGTCTGGACAAGGCGATCACGGCCGCGGCGGAGTGCTCGGTGGTCGTGGTGCGCGGGCGGGGCGGAACGTTGTCGGCCGGCGCCGAGCTGAAGTTCCTGCGTTCGGTGCTGGACGACCCGGCCGCGGTGCGCGAGTACATCACCTCCATCGGGATGACGCTCGACCGGCTGGAAGCCGCGCCGTTCGTGTCCGTCTGCGTGATCGACGGCTACGCGGTGGCGGGTGGCTGCGAGATCATGCTCGCCTGCGACCTCGCCGTGGTCAGCGAGACCGCGCAGATCGGCGACCGGCACCTCGAGTACGGGCTGCTGCCGGGCGCCGGCGGTTCGGTGCGCCTCACCCACGCCGTCGCCCCGGCGATCGCCCGCAGGCTGCTCTACACCGGCGAAATCGTCGACGGCGCCACCGCCGCGGGCTTCGGGCTCGTGAGCAGCGCGGTGCCCGCGGCCGAGCTCGACGACGCCGTCGAGGCGCTCGTGGCGCGCCTGGCCCGGCACGCGCCCGACGCGTTGCGCAGCATGAAACGCCTGCACCGCAAGGCACTCGCCGACGAACCCGCCGCCGCGATCACCGCGGAGCGGGAGACGTTGCTCGCGCACCTGGCCGGCCCCACCGCACGGGAGGGGCTGGCCGCGTTCGCCGAGCGGAGAGCGCCGCGGTTCGGCAGTCTCTGATTCAAGATCGCCGGTGGCCCGGCGCGGAAAGGTAAACCATGAGCACAGACACCGATCGCCCGGTCTCGGGCCGGTGGTTCGAACAGCTGGAAGTCGGCACCGTGGTGCGGCACGCGACGCGGCGCACCGTGACCGAGACCGACAACGTGCTGTTCACGACCATGACGATGAACCCGGCGCCGATGCACCTCGACGCCGACTACGCCTCGCGCTCCGAGTTCGGCAAGCCGCTGGTGAACAGCATGTTCACGATCGCGCTGGTGGTCGGGCTCTCGGTGTACGAGCTCACGCTGGGCACGATCGTGGCGCAGCTCGGGATGTCCGAGGTGGAGTTCCCGAAGCCGGTGTTCGCGGGCGACACGATCCGCGTGGAGAGCGAGGTCGTGGAGGCCCGCGCCTCGAAGTCGCGGCCGAACGCCGGGATCGTCGTGTTCGAGCACCGCGCCTACAACCAGCGCGACGAACTGGTGTGCCGGGCCAAGCGCACCGGCCTGATGCACCGCCGACCAGTGGGGGATGCCGCGTGATCACCGAGTACTTCGACCGGATCAAGGTGGGCGACACCCACGTCAGCCGGGCCCGCACGATCACCGAGACCGACATCGTGCAGTTCGCCATGTTCACCGGCGACTGGCACCCGGCGCACACCGATGCCGAGTACTTCGGGGCCGACCCGGTGTTCGGCGGCCGCGTGGCGCACGGCGCGCTGTCGCTGTCGGTCGCGCTGGGCCTGGTCACGTTCTGGCCCGAGGCGATGAAGGCGTTCTACGGCATCGACCGGCTGCGGTTCGTCACGCCGGTGCGCGTGGGCGACACGATCCACGTCGAGACCGAGGTCACCGAGCTGACCCCGCGCGGCGACGGCCGGGGCGTGGTCACCTCCGCGTTCCGGATCCTCAACCAGCGTGGCGAAACCGTGCTGGCGGCGTCGCTGAAGACCCTCGTGGTCACGGAGGAGGCAGCGCGATGAGCGAGGTGACGGCCGAGCTCGAGACGGCCGAAGAGATCGCGCTGGCGGGCGGCGACGCGAGCCGCTGGCCGAACAAGCTCCCGGTGCGGGAACGGATCGCGCTGCTGCTCGACCCCGGCAGCTGGGTGGAGGACGGGCTGCTCGCCGACGCGTCGGGCGACGGCCTGCCCGCCGACGGCGTGCTCACCGGCGTCGGCACGGTCGAGGGCCGGCCGGTCGCCGTGATCGCCCACGACTTCTCGGTGAAGGCCGGGTCGTGGGGCGAGCTGACGTGCGAGAAGCAGGTGCGCATCCTGGAGCGCGCCGACCGGGACCTGCTGCCGGTGTTCTACCTCGTCGACTCCGCCGGCGGGCGGCTCACCGACCAGCTCGGCTTCTTCTCCGGGCGGCGCGGGGCGTCGCGGATCTTCCAGCTGCAGGTGAAGCTTTCCGGGAGGGTGCCGCAGATCTGCTGCCTGCACGGGCCTTCGGCCGCGGGCGGTGCGTACATGCCGGCGTTCACCGACTGGGTGGGCATGGTCGCGGGCAACGCGTCGATGTACCTGGCCTCGCCGCGCGTCGCGGAGAAGGTGACCGGCGAGCGCACCACGCTCGAGGAGATGGGCGGCGCGACCATGCACGCCACCGTTTCCGGCTGCGGCGACGAGGTGTTCGACGAGGACTGGCAGGTGATCGCGGCGGCGCGGCTGCTGCTGTCGTACCTGCCCGACGACTGGCGCTCGGCGCCCGCCCGCGCCGAGGCCGTGGCGCCGGAGATCCCGGACTGGCCCGACGGCCTGATCCCGGAGGACCCCAACGCGGCCTACGACGTGCGCGACGTGATCCTGCGGCTGGTCGACGCCGGGAGCTTCTTCGAGATCAAGTCCGCGTGGGCCGAGGAGATGGTGACGGGCTTCGCGCGCCTGGGCGGGCAGACCGTCGGGCTCGTCGCGAACCAGCCGTCGGTGCGCAGCGGCGCGATCTTCGTGGACTCGGCCGACAAGGCGGCGCGGTTCGTGTCGATGTGCGACGCGTTCAACGTGCCGCTGGTGTTCCTGCAGGACGTGCCGGGCTTCATGGTCGGCGTCGCGGTGGAGCGGCAGGGGATCATCCGGCACGGTGCGAAGATGGTCGCGGCGATGGCGAGCGCCGAGGTGCCGAAGTTCAGCGTGGTGCTGCGCAAGGCGTACGCGGCCGGCTTCTACGCGATGTGCGCGCCGGGCTTCGAACCGCGCGCCACGATCGCTTTGCCGACCGCGACGATCGGCACGATGTCCCCCGAGGCGTCGGCGAACGCGGTGTACGCCAACAAGATCGCGGCGATCGAGGACCCGGCCGAACGCGAGGCGTTCGTCGCCGCGCGCGTCGCCGAGCAGGCCGCGGACTTCACGTTGCTGCGGCTGGCCGGTGAGCTGCACGTCGACACGGTGGTGAAACCGGAGGCGCTGCGGGCCGAGCTGCTGGGCCGCCTGCGCGCGGCGGGGAGCTGGGAGCGTTCGGGCCACCGCCGTCACCACCTGATCAGCCCGGTGTGAGGGAGCTTTGATGTCGGACGGACTGGTGCCCCGCAGCCTGCTGTTCATGCCGGGCTCGAAAGCGGCGATGATCGCGAAGATCCCGGCGATCGCGCCCGACGCGGCCGTGGTCGACCTCGAGGACGCCGTGCCCGCCGCGCAGAAGGCCGAAGCGCGGGAGACGACCGTGGCCGCACTGGCGGGCTTCGACGCCGGCCCTTCGACGACGGTGCTGGTGCGGGTCAACCCCGTCACCTCGCCGTGGTTCGCGGACGACCTGGCCGCGGTGGCTTCGCTGGGCGGCGTCGGCGTGGTGCTGCCCAAGTACGAGCGGCGTGAGGAGATCGACGCGGTGCGGGCGCGGGTCGGTCCCGACGTGCCGGTGATCGCCGGGCTGGAGACCGTGCGCGGCGTGGCGTTCTGCCGTGACCTGCTGCGCGCCGGGATCGACTCCGTCTACTTCGGAGCGGAGGACTACATCGCCGACATCGGCGGCGTCCGCACCGCCCGCGGGGACGAGGTCTTGTACGCCCGCAGTGAAGTGCGGTTGGCCGCCCATCTGTGCGGGGTGTCCACAGTGGACCAGGCCGTCGTCTCGATCCGCGACGACGACCGCTTCCGCGCCGACGCCCACCAGGGCCGCGCGATCGGCTACACGGGCAAGATCTGCGTGCACCCCCGCCAGGTCGAGCTGGCGCACGAGGTCTTCACGCCCGCCCCGGACGAGGTCGCCCACGCGCGCGCCGTCCTGGCCGCCGCCGACTCCGGCGTCGCCGTCGTCGACGGCCAGATGGTCGACGACGTCCACGTCCGCATGGCGCGCACAGTGCTGGCCCGAGTGCCGGGGGAGGCGTGATGCGCGTCGGGTTGATGTTCCCGCCCGCGGGCGATCCGGGGGAGATCCCCGCGGTCGCGCGCAGGGCCGAGGAAGCCGGGTTCGACTTCTTCTGTTGTGGTGAACACGTGTTCTTTCACGGGCCGATGACCAACGCCTTCGTGGGGCTGGCCGCGGCGGCCGGGGCGACCGAGCGGCTCGGGCTGATGAGCGCGCTCACGATCCTGCCGGTGTATCCGGCGGCGCTGGCGGCGAAGCTCGTGGCGACGCTCGCGGCGGTGTCTCGCGGCCGGTTCGAGCTGGGGGTCGGCGTGGGTGGTGAGCATCCGCCGGAGTTCGAGGCCGTCGGCGTGCCGCTGGCCGAGCGCGGCCGCCGGACCGACGAGGCCCTCGAGGTGCTCGACCGGCTGCTCGCCGGGGGCCCGGTGACGTTCGACGGCGAGTTCACGACCATCAAGGATCAGGAGCTCCAGCCGGTGCCCGAACGTCGGCCGCCGGTGTGGGTCGGTGGCCGGCGGCGCGCGGCGATGCGGCGGGCCGCGCGGCACGGTGACGGCTGGCTGCCCTACCTGGTCGCGCCGGATCGGCTGCGCGACAGCCTGGCGCAGGTGCGGGAGCTGGCCGTGGGGTACGGGCGGCGGCCCGAGGACATTCGCGGCGGCGTGTACATGTGGTCCAGTGTGGACACCGACGGCGACCGGGCCCGGCGTGAGGTGGTGTCGGCCGTGAGCGAGACCTACCGCCAGGACTTCGAGGGCCACGCCGACCGTTACCTGTTGTTCGGCACGCCGGCGCGCGTGCGTGAGCGGCTGGCGGAGTACGCCGAAGCGGGTGCCGAGAGCGTGATCTTCGCGCCCGCGTGCGCGGATCACGACCGCGCGATCGACCTGTTCGCCACCGAGGTCCTCCCGGGGATCCGGGAGAGGGGGATGTCCCGTGTCTGAGTTCACCAAGGTCCTGGTCGCGAACCGGGGCGAGATCGCGGTCCGCGTGATCCGCGCCGCGCGCGACGCCGGGCTGGTTTCGGTCGCCGTCTACGCCGATCCGGACGCCCGGGCACCGCACACCCGACTCGCCGACGAGGCCTACGCGCTGCACGGCAGCACGGCCGCCGAGTCCTATTTGGACATCGACAAGATCCTCGACGTCGCCAAGGTCAGCGGCGCCGACGCCGTGCACCCCGGCTACGGGTTCCTCTCGGAGAACGCCGCCTTCGCCCAGGCCGTGCTCGACGCCGGTCTCGTGTGGATCGGCCCGGGCCCGCAGGCGATCCGCGACCTCGGCGACAAGGTGACCGCGCGCAAGATCGCCCGGTCCGTCGGCGCGCCGCTGGTGCCGGGGACCGAGGAGCCGGCGGCGTCGGCCGAGGAGGTCGTGGCGTTCGCGCGTGAGCACGGGCTGCCGGTGGCGATCAAGGCAGCGTTCGGCGGTGGGGGTCGCGGGCTCAAGGTCGCGCGCACGCTCGAAGAGATCCCCGAACTGTTCGAGTCCGCCACGCGCGAAGCCGTCGCGGCCTTCGGCCGGGGCGAGTGTTTCGTCGAGCGCTACCTCGACCACCCCCGGCACGTCGAGGCGCAGGTGCTCGCCGACGCGTACGGCACGGTCGTCGTGGCCGGCACCCGCGACTGCTCGTTGCAGCGCCGTCACCAGAAGCTGGTGGAGGAAGCCCCGGCGCCGTTCCTGAGCGCCGAGCAGCGCGCGCTGATCCACTCGTCCGCCAAGCAGATCTGCGCCGCGGCGGGATACCTCGGCGCGGGTACTGTCGAATACCTCGTGGGCACCGACGGCACGATCTCGTTCCTGGAGGTCAACACCCGTCTGCAGGTCGAGCACCCCGTGACCGAGGAGACGACAGGCCTCGACCTCGTGTTGGAGCAGTTCCGCATCGCCCGCGGCGAGCGGCTGACCATCGCCGATCCCGAACCACACGGGCACGCGTTCGAGTTCCGCATCAACGGCGAGGATCCGGGCCGCGGGTTCCTCCCGATGCCCGGCACCGTGCGCCGCTTCGACGTACCCGAGGGCCCCGGCATCCGCCTGGACTCCGGTGTGGAGGCGGGCAGCGTCGTGGGTGGACAGTTCGACTCGATGCTGGCCAAGCTGATCGTCTCCGGGCCCGACCGCGCGACGGCCCTGGCTCGCAGCCGGCGGGCGCTGGCCGAGCTGGCGGTGGAGGGTCTCGCGACCGTGGTGCCGTTCCACCGCGCCGTGGTGCGCGACCCGGCGTTCACGGCCGAGAACGGGTTCACCGTCCACACGCGCTGGATCGAGGAGGACTTCGCCAACACCCTGCCCGAGTACTCCGCCGAACCCGCCGACGACGGCAAGGTGTCGATCTCCGTCGGCGGCCGCGCCCTGCGGGTGTCCTTGCCCGGTCTGTCCGAAGTGGGCAGCCGGGCCGACGAGATCCGCGCGGCTTCCGCGGCCGTGGCGCTCGGTCCCCGCGCGACGGCCGTGTCCGGCGACGCGGTGACGACGCCGATGCAGGGCACGGTCGTGAAGCTCGCCGTGGCCGAAGGCGACCCGGTCGAGGCCGGCGACCTCATCGCCGTGGTGGAGGCGATGAAGATGGAGAACCCGGTGAAGGCGCACAAATCCGGCGTGGTCACGGGACTCGCGGTGGCGGTGGGCGACAGCCGCGCCCAGGGCGAGGTGCTCTGCGAGATCGCCGGGTAAGGTCCACCGGGGAGTTTCCGTTGGTACGACAGGGGAGCACGCTCGTGGATCTCGGAATCGCCGGCCGCACGGCCGTGGTGTGTGCGTCGACCCAGGGCCTCGGGCGGGCCTGCGCGGTGGAGCTCGCCCGGGCGGGCTGCACCGTCGTCGTCAACGGGCGCTCGGAGGACTCGACGCGCGCCGCGGCCGCGGAGCTCGCGGCGGAAACGGGCGCGACCGTGGTGCCCGTGGCGGGCGACCTCGGCGACCACGCCGTGCAGGACGCGCTGCTCTCGGCCGCGGGACCGGTCGACATCCTCGTGAACAACAACGCCGGTCCGCCGTTCCGCGACTTCCGCGAGGTTGACGAAGACGCGCTGTTCGCCGGCGTGCGCGCCAACATGGCCACGCCGATCCGGCTGGTGCAGCTGGTCGTCGACGGCATGGTGGAACGCCGGTTCGGCCGGATCGTGAACATCACCTCCGGCTCGGTCAAGATGCCGCTCGCCGGACTCGACCTCTCCAGCGGCGCGCGGGCCGGCCTCACCGGGTTCCTCGCCGGCGTCGCCCGGTCCGTCGCGCACGCCAACGTGACGATCAACTTCCTGCTGCCCGGCTCGTTCGACACCCGCCGCCTGCGTTCGGGTCAGGAAACGGCGGCTGCGAACGCGGGAGTGACGCCGGAAGCCGTTGCGGACCGGCAACGCGCGGCGATCCCCGCCGGCCG
Organism: Amycolatopsis sp. NPDC050768; assembly: GCF_040654155.1. Taxonomy (NCBI): domain Bacteria; kingdom Bacillati; phylum Actinomycetota; class Actinomycetes; order Pseudonocardiales; family Pseudonocardiaceae; genus Amycolatopsis; species Amycolatopsis sp. NPDC050768. The sequence goes on along the minus strand of NZ_JBFAHL010000006.1, from coordinate 357,729 downwards.
GTTCGGCGAGCCCGCGGAGTTCGGCGCGGCGTGCGCCTACCTGTGCTCGGCGCAGGCGGGGTTCGTCACCGGCCAGAGCCTGCTCATCGACGGCGGGGCGTTCCCGGGCGTGCTCTGACGCCCGGGCCCCCGAGCGTCAGCCGACCCAGACCGTCTTGAGGTTGCAGAACTCCCGGATCCCGTGCGACGACAGCTCGCGGCCGTAACCCGAGCGCTTCACGCCGCCGAACGGCAGCTCCGGGTAGGACACCGTCATGCCGTTGATGAACACCTGCCCGGCGTCGAGGTCGTCGATGAACCGCTCGATCTCGCCGGCGTCCTCGGTCCACGCGTTGGACCCGAGGCCGAACGGAGTCGCGTTCGCGATCTCCAGCGCCTCGTCGAGGTCCGCCACGCGGTAGAGCGAGGCGACCGGGCCGAACACCTCTTCGGTGAAGATGCGCATCTCGCGCGTGATGTCGGTGATCACCGTCGGAGGGTAGAACCAGCCCGGGCCTTCCGGCCGTTTCCCACCGCACAGCACGGTGGCGCCCGCGGAAACGGCCTCGTCCACCAGTTCCTCGACGTCGGCGCGGCCCTGTTCCGTGGCCAGCGGCCCGACCTTCGTGTCGTCGTCGAACGGGTCGCCGACGGTCAGCGCCCGCATCCGCTCCACGAACTTCCTGGCGAACTCGTCGTAGACGTCGGTGTGCACGATGAAGCGCTTCGCCGCGATGCACGACTGGCCGTTGTTCTGCGTGCGCGCCGTCACCGCGGTCTCGGCCGCGCGGTCGAGGTCGGCCGAAGGCATCACCACGAACGGATCGCTGCCGCCCAGTTCCAGCACGGTGTGCTTCACCTCGTCACCGCAGATCGCGGCGACCGAGCGCCCGGCCGGCTCGCTGCCGGTGAGCGTGGCGGCGGCGACGCGCGCGTCACGCAGGATCGGCTCGACCTGGTGCGCGGAGACCAGCAGCGTCTGGAAGCAGCCTTCGCCGAATCCGCCGCGGCGGAACACGTCCTCGAGGTACAGGGCACACTGCGGCACGTTGGACGCGTGCTTGAGCAGCCCGACGTTGCCCGCCATCAGCGCGGGCGCGGCGAAGCGCATCACCTGCCACAGCGGGAAGTTCCACGGCATCACGGCCAGCACCACCCCCAGCGGCTGGTAGCGGCCCAGCGCGCGCGACGCGCCGACCACCGACGGGTCCGGCAGCGGCTCGTCGGCGAGGAACGCTTGCGCGTGGTCGGCGTAGTACCGCATGCCCTTGGCGGACTTCAGCGCCTCGGCGCGGGCCGAGGCGAGCGTCTTGCCCATCTCGGTCGTCATCATCCGCGCGACGTCGTCGGCTTCTTTTTCGAGAAGGTCGGCGGTGGCGTGCAGCAGCGCGGCGCGCTCGGCGAACGTGGTGCGCCGGTAGGTCTGCCACTGTTCGTGCGCGATCCCGATCCTGTCCCGGACCTCGGCCTCGGTCAGCTCGGTGAACGTCTTGACCGTCTCCCCGGTCGCGGGGTTGATGGTGGCGATCGCCATGGGCGGAGCCGTCCCTTCTCCTCGTCGCGGTGCGGCCGCGCGGGCCGTCCCCAACACGAGCCTAGGTCTTCCCGGCCCCAGCAGCAGGCAAACCAGCGGCAGGCAAACCACTGGCGGGCAAACCAGCGGCAGACAGGCCGCAGCACGAAGCCCCCAGGCTCGTGAGTCCCTGGAGGCTTCGGCTCAGCCCGCCCGAGGCGGGAGTGGGAACCCGGCCGCCGCACCTGGTCGGGGTCAGCACGCGGCAGCCGGGAGATCATTCGTCGTCGGGGTGGTCTTCGTCGTCGCCGGTTTCGGGGTTGCCGTCGTAGATCACTGAGCCGTCGTCGCGCATCCATTTGCCGATCGCCGTCACCTCCAGCGGCTCGGCGAGGAGGAGTTGGACGGTGTAGCCGTAGAAGCGGGCGTAGAGCAGCACGTTGGTGAAGGCCGCATCCGCTGCGCCGGGGTTGTTTTCCAGGCGCCACAAGGTGAGTGGGCTGATGCCGAGGGTTTCGGCGACCTCGTCGCGGGTCAGGCCGGCCTTCTGGCGCAGCGTGTGCAGGTGTTGCAGGAGCTGCCACAGTTCGGACATCGCCTGGGCGTCGCCGGCGTTGTCGCCGTGGGGCATGCGCTCGCGCCAGGGCGGGCGGCGTTGTCCCGGGTCGTCTTCGACGAGGACGACGTGCAGGCGGTAGCCGAGGTGGCGGGCGTAGGCGTCGAGGGTAGGCAGGGTCTGGCTGGTGCGGGCCCGGGTGCGCAGCGAGTGGATGTTGCCGGCGAGCATGCCGAGGATCCGCCCCGCTTCCCGCAGGGTGAGGCCCTCGGCGACGCGGATCTCTTCGAGCCGCGCGGCGACGATGTCGAGTTGCGCGAGCGCCGACCGCTGGACCAGTGCGGTCATCGCGGCCGCCGGAAGCAGGTGCGGCAGTCGCGTGCCCTGTCACGGTCGTCGCCGAGTTCCTGCGACAGTTCCGAGCGGAACGCCCACCGCGCGGGAATGACGAAGCCGTTCTGCGTGCAGCCGGGGCTGAAGGTGTCCCGTTCCTCGTCTTCCAGCTGAGCGCGCAGGTACCGGTGGTTACGCGTGTCTCCCGCCCAGAAATGCACGGCGAACAGGCCACGCTCGATCATCGCCGGTGACAGCTCGCCGGTCACATCATCTGCCGCTATTGTCATCGCTCACCCTCCCCGAACACGTCACGTGTGCACGAGGCTACACTTTGAAGTAGATGAGGCGAGAGTGCAATATTTACACTCTCGCCTCACTCGAAAGGAGCATGATCGTGTCCAACCCGCCTTCCCTTCGCCGTCGGCGCCTGGTGTCGGCGCTTCGCCGGCTGCGCACCGAAGCGGGGCTGACCATTGTGGACGCTGCCGAGGCCGCGGGGTTCTCCGAAGCCAAGCTCAGCCGGATCGAAACGCTGCGGCACATGGTCAACGGCGACGACACCTACCGGCTCGCCCAGGTCTACGGGGCGGACCAGCAGACAACGGATGCGCTCGTGCAGCTCGCGCGAAGCTCCAAGCAGCGCGGGTGGTGGGCGGCGTACTCCGATGATGCGCTCGGCCGGCTGACGGACTACATCGAAATGCAGGCCGATGCAGTTCGCATTCGCGAGTTCGAGGAAGGCATCGTGCCGGGCGCGCTCCAGACCAGCGGGTACACCGAGGCGGTTCTGCGCCTCGGTCTGCCGGATGCCAGCGAGGAGACAATCCAGCAGCGGCTCAAGGTCCGAACCGAACTCCAGGAGAGTGCCCGATCCCGAGACCTGCGGATGTGGGTGATCCTCGACGAGATGGCGCTGCGGCGCCCCGTCGGCGGTCGCGGCGTGATGGCGGACCAAGTGGCCGCGCTGATCTCGGCGGCCAACTCGCCCGGCATCCGTGTGCAGGTGCTCCCGACGGACATGAGCGGCCATCCGGCGATGGGAACTCCCTTCACGCTGCTCGATCTTGCCGATCGGGCCACGTATGTCTACCTCGACACCCTCGCCGGTGGCTCATACCTGGAGGAGACTCGCGACGTGGACCGGTATGAGTCGGCCTGGGAGGCGCTCCAGGCGACAGCGTTGAGCTTCGAGGATTCGACTAGCCTGATGGCGACCATTCGAACCGAGCACCAAGGCGGGTAGAACGTGAACGAGACCCGGCTGTGGCGCACCTCGTCGTATTCGAGCAGTGAAGGGCAATGCGTCGAGGTCGCCGTGGGCATCGAGTCGGTCGGCATCCGGGACACCAAGGACCGCCAGGGCGGCGAACTCGACGTTCGCGCCGCCGCGTGGCCGGCCTTGCTGGAGCAGCTCGGGCGCTGACCGCGCAAGAAGGCCCCCAGCGACTCGTGAGCGCTGGGGGCCTTTTGCTGTCTCTGCTGCCGGGATTCTCGGGATTCTCGGGATCAGCCGACGGGCTGCAGGACGAAGTCGTAGCGCGCCTCGACCCACGGCACGGCCGACTCGCCGCCGTCGGGTGTCGGGCCCGGCTCGCGGGGCTCGAAGGTGACCACGAGCTCCTGCTTGGTGCCGAACACGACGTCGCTGTCGAGGTACTGGGCGCCTTCCTGGAACAGGTGCGTGATCAGCGGCTCGTGCCCGGCGGCGTTCACGAGGAAGTGCACGTGGGCCGGGCGGAAGTGGCTGATGTCGGTGCGCGAGATCAGGTCGCCGACGGGACCGTCCATCGGGATCGAGTACCCCTTCGGGGCGATCGTGCGCACGCAGTAGGTGCCGTCGGTGCGAGCGGTGTACTTCGCGCGCAGCCGGGCTTCGTCGATCTCCGGCAGCTGCGACTCGTACGAGCCGTCGGCGTCCGCCTGCCACACGTCGAGCAGCGCGCCGGCGACGGGAGAGCCATCGAGGGAACGGACGGCGCCGCTGACGTAGAGCGGGGTGCCCTCGACGCCGTCGGACATGTCGCCGCCGAAGTCGAGCTCGGGGGAGCCGTCGATGTGGAACGGGCCGAGCACCGTGGCCGGCGTGGCTTCCTTCTCGAAGGAGTGGTTCATCTGCACGACGAGCATGCTCAGGCCGAGCACGTCGGAGGCGAGGATGAACTCCTCGCGCTTCTCGTCGCTGATCTGGCCCGTCCTGGTGAGCCACTGGATCGCGGCCATCCACTCCGGCTCGGTGAGCCGCACTTCGCGCGCGAAGTCGTGCAGGTGGCGCACGAGCGCGGTCATCAGCTCCTTCGTGCGCGGGTCGTGCGCGGTGCCCCACCGCTGCGCGGCCAGCTCCGTGATGTTGTCCTCGGTGACGAGCTCCATTGACGTCCTCTTCTCGACCGGATTCCGTGGGGTCAGGGCGTGTACGGGTCCGGCTCCACGGGCCGGTTGTTCAGGTCTACCGCGAGAAAGATGTCGTTGCCCACGGGGTGGCGCAGTTCCTCGGCGAGCTGCCCGATGAGCCCGGCCGTGCGGGCCAGCAGGGCAAACCCGCGCAGCAGTTCCAGCGGCAGCCCGAGGTCGGCCAGCGCCGCGCCGCAGACGCCCGCGCCGTTGAGCGGCAGCGTTTTGCCGAGCACCTGCGGGTGCACGCGGCCGATCGCGGTGAACAGCGCCAGGTGCGGGCCGACGAGCCCTTCCTCGGCGGCGATCTCCAGCAGGCGCGGCGTGCGCGGGTCGCCCTGCTTGTGCACGTGATGCCCGAGCCCGGGGACGAACTCGCGGGCTTCCCGTTTCGTGCGCACGGTTTTGAGGGCGAGCGCGTCCCAGCCGGCGTCGTCGGTGGGGAGGTCGCCGGCCGAGGCGAGCACCTCGTGCAGGAAGCGGCCGCAGTCCTCGGTGACGCCGAGGAAGCGCGAGCCACCGCCGAGCAGGCCGGCGGCGAGCGCGCCCTGGATCGAGTCGGGCGCGGACAGGTAGGTCAGCCGCGTGACGATCGCGGTCGGGGTGAAGCCGTGGTCGGCCAGCGCCGCGAGCACGGCCTCGAACACGCGGGTCTCGCCCGGCGTCGGCCGGCGCTGCGTCGCGAGCCAGAAGGCCAGCTCGCCGAAGCCGACCTTGCCCATCACGTCGTGGGCCAGGTCCTGGCCGAGCAGGGTGATCTTGTCGAGCGACGACGCTCCGAGCGCCGTCTCGTACACGGGCGGTTCGCTCACTCGGATTCCTCTCGCGGGGTACGGAGCCAGGCGCGCAGCTCGGCACCGTGCTCGTCGAGCTCCGGCGGCGGCAGCCGGTAGGACGCCGGGGTCGCCGAGAGCCGCAGCGGGTGGCGCGTCGTGGGCACCGCGCGGTCGCCTTCGCCGACTTCGACCACGGGATCGAGCCCGAACCGCTCGGCCATCGCGAAGCCGCCGTCGATCGTGGAGATCGGGCCGCACGGCACGCCCACGGCCGTGAGGGCCTCGAACCAGTCGACGGCGCCGCGGGCGGCCAGGCGCTCGACGAGGATCGGGCGCAGCTCCTCGCGGTTGCGCGTGCGGTCGGCGTTGTGCGCGAAGCGCGGGTCTTCGGCGATCTCCGGGATGGCGAGCACGTCGCACAGCTTGCGGAACTGGCCGTCGTTGGCCGCGGCGACGATGATGTCGTCGTCGGCGGTCGGCAGCGGCTCGTACGGGAACACGCTGGGGTGCGCGTTGCCCATCCGGTAGGGGACCACGCCCCCCGCGACGTAGGCGGAGCTGTGGTTCACCAGCCCGGTGAGCGCCGAGGACAGCAGGTTGACCTCCACGAGCTGGCCGGCGCCGGTCGCGTCGCGGTGGCGCAACGCGGCGAGGATGCCGATCACGGCGTGGTTGCCGGCCATCACGTCGAACACGGAGATGCCGGCGCGGTACGGCGGCCCGGCGGGGTCGCCGGTGAGGCTCATCAGGCCGGAGATCGCCTGCACCATCAGGTCGTAACCGGGCACGTGGCTGCCCGCGCCGGAGCCGAAGCCGGTGATCGACGCGTAGACGAGGCCGGGGTTGAGGGCGCGGACGGTCTCGTAATCGAGGCCGTACTTGGCGAGGCCGCCGGGCTTGAAGTTCTCGATGAGCACGTCGGCCCGGGCGGCGAGCTCGCGCCCGACCGCCGCGTCGCCCTCGTCTCGCAGATCCAGGGCGATGGAGCGCTTGCCGCGGTTCACGCCGAGGTAGTAGGTGGAGGTCTCGCCGCGCACCGGCGGCATCCAGGTGCGGGTCTCGTCGCCCTGTGGGCCCTCGACCTTCACGACTTCGGCGCCGAGGTCGGCGAGCAGCATCGTGGCGTACGGGCCGGCCAGCACCCGGGAGAAGTCCGCCACCAGCAGCCCCGACAGCGGTCCGGTGCCCGCTCCCGCCGGGGAGTCTTCCATGCTTCGCCTCTCTTCGGTCCGTCAGGCGGACCACTGTCCGTCCGAGTCGTCCAACCGAGAGTCTGCGCCAGTGCGACGCGCCGGTCAAGCGTGGGTCAGGACACGGCCGGCGCGGTGGCGGCAGCACTGTGGGGCACGTCCTGCAGGCGCGCGAAGTCCGCACTGATGTCGCCCGCGGCCTGCAGCAGCAGTGGCAGGTGGTGGCCGATCAGGCGGTCGACCGGGGTCTCGGCGGCGTGGCAGTTGACGTTGACGCTCGCGATCACGCGGCCGGACCCGTCGCGCAGGGGCGCCGCCACCGAGCGGATGCCGAGGGTGAGCTGCTCGTCGGTCAGCGCCCAGCCGCGGGCGCGGACCTCACGCAGCTCGGCGTCGCGTTCGGCGTGACCGGGCTGCCAGCGCGGCACGAGCCCGGAGCGCGTCGGCTCGGCGAGGGTCGTCTCGAGCTCCTCGGGTGACAGGGCAGCGAGCAGGACTTTGCCCAGCGATGTCGGCAACGCCGGGAACCGGGTGCCGATCTGCACGGCCAGCGACACGATCTTCGGCACCGAAACCCGGGCCACGTAGACGATGTCGGACCCGTCGAGCTGCGCGATCGAGCAGGACTCGTTCGTCTGCGCCACGAGCTTCTCCAGGTGCGGGCGCGCGATGTCCCACAGGCCCATCGACCGCACGTAGGCGACGCCGAGCTCGAGCACGCGGGGCGTGAGGGCGTAACCACGCTCGGCCGCGCGCACGTAGCCGAGTTCTTCCAGCGTCAGCAGGATCCGCCGCGCGGTGGGGCGGGCCAGCTTCGTGGCGGTCGCGACCTCGGCGAGCGTCATCACCGGCTGGTTGGGCCGGAAGGCGGCGATCACTTCGAGCCCGCGGGCGAGCGCCTCGATGAAGTCCGGACCGGTTCCCTCTCGTGGCATGGCACGACCTCCTCACGGCCTGGCGGGCACTGCGTCCCGCGAAGCGTATCCGCTCTCTGTCCGCGAGACGGACAGCGTCGCCCAGCCTCGCGCGACGCCGGGGCCCGGCCGGGCATTGACAGGGGCTCCGCGGTGCGCAAAAGTGTCTGCACCCCACTGGTTGTCCGTCAAGCGGACGATTGTACGCGTCAGGGGTCCGAGGGGGCTCCGGCGTGGAAGAGAGGCAGCCATGAGCGAGCCCACCGGCCGGCCGGTCGTCCTGCGCGGCGGGACCGTGCTGACCGTCGACGCCACCCGCCGCGTGCTGCCCGGGCACGACGTGCTGGTCACCGGCGACACGATCACCGCCGTCGGCCCGGAGCTGGCCGTGCCCGAAGGCACCGTGGAGATCGACGCGACCGGCGGCATCGTGATGCCGGGCATGATCGACACGCACCGGCACATGTGGCAGACGGCGATGCGCGGCTACGGCGCCGACTGGACGCTGACGCAGTACTTCGTCTGGTACTACCTCGAACACGGCAAGACATTTCGCCCGGCCGACGTCTACGCGGGCAACGTGCTGTCCGCCTGGGAAGCGCTCGATGCCGGCGTGACGACCACAGTGGACTGGTCGCACGGGCTGCAGACGACCGAGCACGCCGACGCGGCCGTGGACGCGCTGCAGGCCGTGCCGGGCCGGTTCGTGCTGGCATACGGCAACATCCAGGACGCGCCGGCGCACTGGACCGCCACGCCCGAGTTCCGCGAGTTCGTCGCGCGCCGCATGACCGGCGACCCGATGCTCGGCTTCCAGCTGGCGTTCGACGTGACCGGCGACCCGGCGTTCCCGGAGAAGCCGGCGTTCGAGGTCGCGCGTGAGCTCGGCGTCCCCGTGACCACGCACGCGGGCGTGTGGGGCGCGACCGGCGACGACGGCATCCGCCTCATGCACGACCACGGCTTCATGACGCCGGAGACGATCTACGTGCACGGCGCGTCGCTCTCGGCCGACTCGTACCACCGGATCGCCGCGACCGGCGGCTCGGTGTCGGTGTCCACCGAGAGCGAGCAAAGCGCGGGCCAGGGCTACCCGCCCACCTGGGCGCTGCGCTCGCACGGCATCCCGGTGTCGCTGTCGATGGACACCTCGGTGTGGTGGAGCGGCGACCTGTTCTCCGCCATGCGCACCACGCTGGGCGCCGACCGGTCCCGCGAGCACCTTGAGGCGCACGCGAAGGGCGACACCGTCACGCACGCCGCGCTGCGCGCCGACCAGGTCGTGGAGTGGGCCACCCGCGGCGGCGCCAGGGCACTCGGGCGGGAGGCCGAGCTGGGCAGCGTCGAGGTCGGCAAGAAGGCCGACCTGGTGCTGGTGAAAAACGATCACTCGCCGGTGTCGTTCCCGCTGCTCAATCCCCACGGCCACATCGCGTTCCAGGCCCAGCGCGGCGACGTGCACACCGTGCTGGTCGACGGCCGCATCGTGAAGCGCGACGGCCGCCTCGTGGACGCCGACCTCGCGGCGGTGCGCCGCACGGTGGACGCGACGGTCGAACACCTGCGTGCGCAGCTGGGCGACGAGGCCTGGGAGCAGGGGATGAACCCCGACGTTCCCGCGGCGAAGGTCCTGGACAACCCGTACACCTACACCGAATACCAGAGCGGCAGCACGCACGGCGGGTGACCACTGTGGACGTTTCCGCTCGGTTCGCCTTACGGTGGGGCGAGCGGGACGTCCGAGGCGGGAGGCCGGCATGGCAGGCGGTGCTGAGCGGTCGCGCGTGCCGGCCCCGATCGAGCCGATGCTCTCGACCCCCGACGGCGGCCTCCTGCGCGACAGCCCGGACTACGCCTACGAGTTCAAGTGGGACGGCTACCGCTCCATCATGCGCGTCGCCCCCGACGGCACCACCGTGCTGACAAGCCGCAACAACAACGACTTCACCGGGCGCTTCCCCGAGCTGCTGGGCGTGTTCGGCGACGCGCTGGGCGGGCGGCCCGCGGTGCTCGACGGCGAGATCGTGGCTCTCGACGAGCAGGGGCATCCCGACTTCGGGCTGCTGCAGAACCACGACAGTTCCCAGCGTTCCGTGTCGTACTTCGTGTTCGACGTGCTGTGGCTCGGCGGTGATTCGCTTTTGGACGCTCCGTACGACGAACGCCGGGGTGTTCTTGAGTCACTTGCGCCGTTGGACCGCCGCCTGGCGGCCATCACCCCGTCCTACTCCCACACGGACTTGTCGGCGCAGGGGATGTCGCCGCAGGACCTGCTGGACGTGGCTCAGAAGACGATGCTCGAAGGCCTGGTGGTCAAGGCGCGAGCTTCGCGGTACCACCCCGGCCGGCGGAGCCCGGAGTGGCTGAAGCACCCGCTGATCCGCACCACGGAAGTCGTGCTCGGGGGCTGGCGGCCGGGCCAGGGGCGTCGCGCTTCGACCCTGGGTGCGCTGCTCCTCGGTGCGCACGATCCTGCGACGGGCGATCTTCTGTACCTGGGTGATGTGGGGACGGGGTTCACCGAGCAGATGCTGGTGGATCTGCGGGAGACGCTGGCGCCGTTGGAGCGGCCGGCGAGCCCGTTCGCCAACGTGGTGCCCCGGGACCGGGCCCGGGGGGCGCATTGGCTGGCACCTTCGCTCGTCGGCGAGGTGGTGTACCGCCGCCTGACTCCGGGCGACCAGCGGCTTCGGCACACGGCTTGGCGGGGGTTGAGGCCGGATCGGGTGCCGGGTGAGGTGGAAGTTCCTCTGTCGCCCTGATCGCACCAGCGGGTTGTCCTGGCCCCGAGATGCGGTCGGCGGCGGCAGTCAGTCAGTCGATGATGTCCTCGCTACCAGACCGACAACAGTCGCGCGTCGGGCTGACCGTTTTCATCGACCCCGACGAGATGGGCTGCTTCGGGGCCGCTGCGGGAGTCGTCGTCCAGCGGGATGGCGAAGCGATGCTCGCCGGAGTCGACCGCGAGGTAGCTGTGGGGGACCACTTCGTAGCCGTCGATCACGTTGCCGACGAAATAGCGCATGACGACCAGCGACTGTCCTTCGGGAAAGCGCCATGCGCGGCAGCCGTACATCCCAAACGGGTTCGTGAGCGCTCGCAAGACGGGTCCGTCGAAATGCAGTTCGACGTAGTCGCGGACGAAGCTGACCGCGCTGATCTCGCGGCAGACCAGGAGTTGCAGCGACGCGGACGGGTCGTGAGCGGGGGCCACGCCGTGATCGTGCCAGAACTCTCTCTCCGCCGTGCCCGCCGAAGGTGGAGTGACGGGCGCTACCCCCGGTGGACGAGCCATCCGCTGGCGTGCCATGCTGAAATGTCAATCACTGACACAGGAGGCATCTAATGACAGGCACGCAGTGATAGGGGTTCGTCAAGGCGGCGGCGACGGAGCTGCCGCGGGGCGTGCGCATCAACTGCGTCAGCCCGACGGTCCTCACCGAATCCACGGCCTACCACCCGTATTTCCCCGGTTTCACGCCCGTGCCGGCGGCCGAGGTGGCGCAGGCGTATCTGCGGGCAATGGCGAACCCCGTCACCGGCCGCGTGCTGAAGCTGCACAAGACCGACAGCTGACGGGGGAAGAATCCATGACCATCACCGGCGGCGCCAGGGGTCTCGGCCGGAAGCCGCGCGCAGGTTGATCGCCGCCGGGCACACTGTCTACATCGGAGCGCGGGACGCTACGCGGGGCCGCGAGGCCGCGGATCAGCTCGGGGCGAAGTTCCTGCAGCTCGATGTGACCGACGACGAGTCCGTTGCCGCGGCGGCCGGCCGGTTGACCGAGTTGGACGTGCTCGTGAACTGTGCGGGCGCGTTCGAGGGCATGCTCAAGCCCGAAGACGCGACGGCGGGGCACATGCGGGAGATCTTCGACGTCAACGTGTTCGGTGTGGTCCGGACGATTCACGCGTTCCTGCCGGTGCTACGACGGTCCGACACGCCGGTGATCGTGAACGTGAGCAGCGGCCTGGGGTCGTTCGGGACGGTGAACAACCCCGAGCGGCACGAGTCGCGGTTTCCGTTGCCGGTGTACGCGTCGTCGAAGGCGGCGGTGGGGATGCTGACCGTGCAGTACGCCAAGGGGCTGCCGGGAATCCGCGTGAACGCGGTGGATCCCGGGTTCACCGCGACCGAGATGCACGGCATGAGCGGCGACGGGATCCAGACCGCCGAGAAGGGCACCGACTCGATCGTGCGCCTGGCGAGCATCGGCGCGAACGGTCCTACCGGCACGTTTTCCGACCGCCACGGCGAGCTGCCGTGGTGACCGGCGCGCTGGTCCTGGGCGGAGGCGGGATCGCGGGCATCGCGTGGCTCACCGGGCTGCTGACGGGCCTGGCCGACGCGGGCCACGACGTCACGCGGGCGGGCGGCTGGTCGCCGCCGGCTGTGCCGTCCAGGGACTCTGGCCGCCGGCGACGATCGACTGGCGCTGACGCACCCGGTTGCGGATGCACTTTTCACAGCCGGTAGCCAATCGCCGGAAGAGGCCGTCAGCAGCACCGCGGCCGCACGTGATCGAGACCCGGTCCGAAGGCCGGTGCAGGCACCGCGGCGTCAGAGAGCCCGGCTCGGCGCACGGCGGGGGTCGTCATCGCGTGGCTCGAACGTCGAGCGGGGGCGGATGGCCGAAGCTGGTGAGCGCCGCCGAACCGGTGCACCGCAAGAGGATTCCCGAACCGTGCCCACCCGAATCAGGCCCGATCGCCGACGCACCGGCACGCCGCAGGCAGCAGCATCGATCCCCGAGAAGGCGACCAGGACGTCGACGTGCGCGACGCCCGTGCCCAGCCGCCCGCGGTGAATCCGGCCCCGCGGATCCACGCCGAGCCGCGCGGGGATCCGGCCGGTGCCCGGTCCCGAGCCGGCCGGAGGTGCCCGAAACCGGGGTTACCATCCGATTCATGCTGCGCCGATGTTCCTCGGTCGCCGGGCCGTGGCGTGCTCCACGAAGCCCGGCGTCGCATCGTGCGGGGAACTGGCGCGCAGCGAGCTCGACGGGTGAGTTTCCACCGCGTGGCCCTTCCTGGTCACCACCGACCACAAAGGACACCCGAGGACCGCTGAGGTCGGGGATCGCCTGCCGAGAGCTGTCTTCGAGCCGGGGAGGCGCCGATGACTGAGACCTATCCGCCGCGCCGCAGCCCCGCGCGGATCGCCGTGATCGTCATCGCGGTGGTCGTGCTCGTGATCGGCGTGTGCCTGGCCATCGGGGGCGGTGTCCTGCTGCTCGTGTTCGGCTCCGGCGGGTCGCTGAAGTCGGGGGAGCACGACGTCACGACCCCGACCGCGGCCATCGTGACCGACACGGCGCAGATCACCGACACCGGCCGGCTCACCCGCGCGCTCGGGTCGCCCTCGGTGAGCGTCCACGCGACGGGCGGCAACTCGTCCGGCCTGTTCATCGGCATCGGGCCCGCCGCGGACGTCGACCGGTACCTGACCGGGGTGGCGATCGAGCAGGCGCGCAACTTCAACCTCGACCCGTTCGCGCTCGACGCCGTCCGCCGCGACGGCACGGCACTGGCGTTCCCGCCGGCCACCCAGCCGTTCTGGGTCGCGTCCGGGGCGACCGACGTGACCTGGCAGATCACCGACGGCGACTACCGCGCGGTCGTGATGAACGCCGACGGCACACCCGGCGTGGACTCCCGCCTCAGCGTCAACCTGAACCTGCCGGGCCTCTTCGGCTACGCGCTCGGCTTCCTCATCGGCGGGCTGGTCCTGGTCGTGGCCGCCATCGTCGCGCTCGCGATGGGCCGGCCCCGCAGCCGGGCCCCGGAGCCGACCACGCCGACCCCGCCGCCGCAGTACTGAGACCGCGGACCGGGCCGGCAACCATGGCAGAACACACCGCGACCGTCGAGCACGCGAAAACCCCCGAGTTCCTCAGCCGCGCACGGTCGATCGCGCTGGTGCTGTGGCGGCGCGCCCCGTTCACCACGGCCGTTGTCGTGGCCATGGTCGCGCTCGGCCTGGCGACGGGCACGCTGTGGAGCGCCGTCGAGACGCGCGAGTGGTTCCCGCAGGTGTCCTACGGCCTGCCCTCGCTCCTCGACGGCCGCTGGTGGACGTTCCTCACCGGCCCGTTCTTCGCGCTGACCCCGCTCTTCTACCTGCCGGTGGCCGGCGGGTTCGCCCTGCTCGTCGGCCCATCCGAAGCACGGCTGGGAACGCGCCGGACCGCCGCGATCGCCGTGGGCGCGCAGCTGGCCGCCACCCTCGGCGCTTCGCTGATCCTGCTCGCGCTGCGCGGCACCGGCTGGGAATGGGCGACGCAGCTCGCCGGCCGCACCGACGTCGGGTTCTCCGCGGGCGCACTCGCCGTGGTCGCCGTGGTCAGCGCGACCATCCGCTCACCGTGGCGGCTGCGGTTGCGCGCGCTGCTGTGCGTGTACGTCGGGGTGTCGATCCTCTACATCGGCACGCTCGCCGACCTGGAACACCTGCTCGCCGTCGGCCTCACGCTGCCGCTCGCGCGCCGGCTCGCGGGCCCGAAACGCCTGCGCTCCACGGGCCGCCCGACGCGGCGGGAGTGGCGGCTGCTGGCGGTCACCGGTCTCGTCATCGCGGGCGCGGTGCAGATCGTGGTGCGCATCGCGCCCGGCGTCAGCCCGCTCGGCTCCACGGCGGACCAGGCCGACTCGGTGCCGGAGCTGGCGATCGTGCTCGTGGTGATCGCGTTGATGATCAACGGCCTGCGGCGCGGCAAACGCGCCGCCTGGCGATGGGCGGTGGGGCTCGCCTCGCTGATCGTGGCGCTCGGCGTCGTGATCGCCGTGGTCGTGCTCGTCGCGGAGATCTTCGGCCTGGCCTACACGATCGAAAACGCGTCGTTCCTCATCGCCGACGCCGTGCTCTGGGGCGCCATGCTGACGCTGCTCATCGCCGCGCGCGGGGCATTCCGCGTCCCCTCCCGGCGGAAGCGGCGCCGCGCGCTCGGCTCCCGCGACGTCGACGGCGCCACCGAGCTGCTGCAACGCCACGGCGGCGGCACGCTGTCCTGGATGACCCTCTGGCCGGAGAACTCCCACTTCTTCGGCCCCGACGCCGAGTGCTACCTCGCCTACCGCCGCCACGCCGGGGTGGCCATCGCCCTCGGCGACCCGATCGGCCCCGACACCGCCGGCACGATCAGGGCGTTCGCCGAGCTGTGCGACAACTCCGGGCTGGTGCCGTGCCTGTTCTCCGTCACCGACGAGACCACCGCCGTCACGGACTCGCTCGGCTGGGCGCGCGTGCAGGTCGCCGAGGACACCCTCGTCGACCTCGAGGACCTGGAGTTCCGCGGGAAGGCGTGGCAGACCGTGCGCTCGGCGCTCAACCGCGCGGTGAAGGAGGGCGTCACCTTCCGCCTGGTGACGCTGGCCGACGAACCGTGGTCGCTTGTCGCGCAGGTGCGCGCGATCTCCGAGGAGTGGGTGGGGGACAAGGGGATGCCCGAGATGGGCTTCACCCTCGGCGGCGTGGACGAGGCGCTGGACCCGCGCGTCCGCGTCGGCCTGGCCGTGGACACGGACGGCGTGGTCCAGGGCGTCACGTCGTGGCTGCCCGTGTACGGCGGCGACGGGCAGGTCGAGGGCTGGACGCTCGACGTGATGCGCCGCCGCGGCAACGGGTTCCGGCCCGTGGTGGAGTTCCTCATCGCCTCGTCCTGCCAGGCGTTCCGCGCCGAGGGCGCGCGCTTCGTCTCGCTGTCGGGCGCCCCGCTGGCCCGCGCCCCGGAGGCGCCGCCCGCCGCGCCGCTCGAACGACTCCTCGACTCGTTCGGCGGAGCGATGGAGCCCTACTACGGGTTCCGTTCGCTGCACGCGTTCAAGACGAAGTTCAAGCCCCGCTACGTGCCGATGTACCTCGCCTACCGCGAGGAGGCCGACCTGCCGCGGATCGGCGTCGCGCTCGCGCGCGCGTACCTGCCGGACGCCTCGCTGAGCTCGCTGGTGCGGATGGGGAAGAACTGACGGGACGGGCGGGCACCCTGGCGAGGATTGGCCGTTTCCCCCTCGACCTGCGCGGACTATGCTCGCCGGGTTGATCAACGGGGGAGAGGACGGGATGGCTGAGCAGGTCCTGGTGCGCGGCGAGCAGGTGCGCCGCGTCGCGGTGGCGAGCGCGATCGGCACGACGATCGAGTGGTACGACTACTTCATCTACAGCACCGCCACCGCGCTGGTGTTCAACAAGCTCTTCTTCCCGTCGCTCTCCCCGGCGTCGGGCACGCTGGCGGCGTTCGCGACGCTCGGCGTGGGCTTCGTCGCGCGGCCGCTGGGCGGGATCGTGTGGGGCCACTTCGGCGACCGGGTCGGGCGGAAGGCGATGCTGGTCGCATCGCTCGTCCTGATGGGGCTCGCGACGGCCGCGGTCGGGATACTGCCCACGTTCGCGCAGGCCGGCGTGCTCGCGCCCGTGCTGCTGGTGGTGCTGCGCGTGCTGCAGGGCATCTCGGCCGGCGGCGAGTGGGGTGGCGCCGCGCTGATGGCCGTCGAGCACGCACCGGCGGGCCGGCGCGGGCGGTACGGTTCGTTCTCCCAGATCGGCGTGCCCGCCGGGCTGATCATCGCGCAGCTGGTGTTCTTCGCGGTGACGAGCTCCCTGTCACCGGAGGAATTCCGGTCGTGGGGCTGGCGCGTGCCGTTCCTGGTCAGTCTCGTGCTGGTCGTCGTGGGTCTGGTGATCCGCTTACGCGTGGCCGAAAGTCCCGTGTTCGCGCGGGTGCGGGAGACCGGCGAACGCAGCCGGGTGCCGATCGTCGACGTGCTGCGCCGCCGCCCGCGTGAGGTGACCGTGGCGGCGCTCAGCTTCATCGCCAACACCGCGCTGGGCTACGTCTTCTTCGCGTACCTGTTGTCCTACGGCACTTCCGTGCTGAAGCTGAGCAGCACCACGATGCTGGTGGAGATCATCGTCGGCAGTGTCGTGTGGCTCGTGAGCATCATCGCGGGCGCGATCTGGTCGGACCGCGTCGGGCGAAAACGGGTGTACCTCGTGGGTTCGGTGCTGCTCGTCGTGTGGTCGATCCCGTTCTTCCTGCTCGTCGACACGCGCCAGCCGTGGCTGCTCGGGGTCGCGGTGGTCGTGCTGAACGTCGGCCTGGGCGCGACGTACGGGCCGCAGTCGGCGCTGTTCGCGGAGCTGTTCGAGCCGCGCTACCGCTACAGCGGCGCCTCGTTCGCGTACGCCGTGGGCGCGGTCCTCGGTGGTGGTTTCGCGCCCCTGATCGCGACGGCGCTGCAGACGTCGACCGGCACGTCGCTGTCGGTGTCGCTGTACATGGTGGCGGTCGCGCTGATCAGTCTCGGTGCGGTGATCGCGTTTCCGCGCTCGCCGGTCACCACAGGCTGAGCCCGACGGCGGCGGCCAAGGTGGTGTTCCTCAGGCGGCGGAGTTCAGGTCGTCCAGCGCCTGCGCCCCGGCCGGCGTGAGCTCGGCCGGCACCCAGCGCCCGGGAGCGACTTCCCGCACCGGCCGGACGAGCCCGGCGTGCGTGAGCGCGTGCGCGGTGGGCTGGTCGGAGCAGAGCAGGCCGTCGATCCGCAGGTCGGGTTCCCTGCCGGCGCCGAGCTCGGCGCGACCCGCCGCGACGGCGCGCAACAGAGCGAGCGCCCGGCCGTTGAGCGGTGTCGTCGTCATGGCGATTCCTTTCCGCGTCCCTCACCTCGAACACGGATCTGCGGCCCCGCGGGTTCACCCCGCTCAGGAGATGGCCAGGTCAGCTCGCAGCGGTGAGCCGCGCATCGCCCGCCAAACCGCGGCCGGCGTCAGCGGCATGTCGGCGTGGCGCACCCCGAACGGGGCCAGCGCATCGACCACCGCGTTGACCACGGCCGCGGGCGAGCCGACGGTCGCGGACTCGCCGATGCCCTTCGCGCCGATGGGGTGGTGCGGCGAGGGCGTGACGGTCTCGCCGAGCTCCCAGGACGGGCACTCCAAAGCCGTGGGCAGCAGGTAGTCCATGAAGGAGCCGCCGAGGTGGTTTCCGTCGGTGTCGAACGCCATGAGCTCCATCAGCGCCATCCCGATGCCGTCGGCGAGGCCACGGTGCACCTGGCCCGCGACGATCATCGGGTTGATCCGCACGCCGCAGTCGTCCACGGCGATGAAGCGGCGCACGCGCACCTGGCCGGTGTCCGCGTCGACGTCGACCACGCACAGGTACGCGCCGAAGGGATACGTGAGGTTCGGCGGGCTGTACACGGCGCTCGCGTCGAGCTGTCCCTCCACGCCGTCGGGCAACGCCAGGTCGGAGTGGGCGGCCAGCGCGATCTCGCGGATGGTGTGCCCACGGCCGGGGACACCGCGCACGAACCAGCGCCCGCGTTCCCACTCGAGGTCGTCCGGGCTCACCTCGAGCATCGCCGACGCGACCTGCCGCGCGCGTTCGCGCACCTTTCGCGCCACCGTGACGGCGGCCGCGCCCGACACCGGCGTCGAACGCGAGCCATAGGTGCCGAGGCCGAACGGCGTGTTGTCGGTGTCGCCCTGCACGACCTCGACCTCGTCGGGAGGGATGCCGAGCTCGGCCGACACGAGCTGCGCGAACGTCGTCTCGTGGCCCTGGCCCTGCGACATGCAGGACAGGCGCAGCACGGCCGAGCCGGACGGGTGCACGCGCAGCTCGGCGCCGTCGGCCATGCCGAAGCCGAGGATGTCCATGTGCTCGCGCGGGCCGGCGCCCACGGCCTCGGTGAAGAAGCTCAGCCCGAGGCCCATCAGCTCGCCGCGGGCGCGTTTCTCGGCCTGCTCCCGGCGTAGCTCGTCGTAGCCCGCGATCTCCTTCAGCAGCGTCAGTGCGCGCGGGTAGTCGCCCGAGTCGTACTGCCAGCCCGTGGCGCACGTGTACGGGAACTGCTCGGGCCGCAGCAGGTTGCGCATGCGCAGCTCCGCCGGGTCGAGCCCCAGCTCACGCGCGAGGACGTCCATCATCCGCTCGACCACGTACACGGCCTCGGTGATCCGGAACGAGCACGCGTACGCGACGCCGCCGGGCGCCTTGTTCGTGTACACACCGGTGACCGAGCAGAACGCGGCCGGCAGGTCGTAGGAGCCGGTGAACACGTGGAAGAACCCGGCGGGGAACTTCGCGGGCTGCGCGGTGCCGTTGAACGCGCCGTGGTCGGCGAGCACGCGCACGCGCAGCGCGAGCAGCCGGCCGTCGCGCGTCGCCGCGATCTCGCCGCGCATGTGGTAGTCGCGGGCGAACGACGTGCTCATCAGGTTCTCCGACCGGTCTTCGGTCCACTTCACCGGCCGCCCGGTGACCATCGAACCGACCACCGCGCACAGGTACCCCGGGTACATCCCGACCTTGTTGCCGAACCCGCCGCCGATGTCGGGCGCGACGATGCGGATCCGGTGCTCGGGCAGGCCGGTGATCCGCGAGTACAGGATCCGGTGCGCGTGCGGCGCCTGCGCCGTGGCCCACACCGTGAGCTTGCCGGTGATCGCGTCGATGTCGGCCACGGCGCCGCACGTCTCCAGCGGCGCCGGGTGCACGCGCGGGTAGAGCATGTCCTGCCGGGCCACCACGTCCGCTTTCGCGAACGCGGCTTCCGTCGCTTCCTCGTCGCCGGAGGACCAGTCGAACACGTGGTTGTCGGCCTTGCCGAGGTCGTCGCGGATCACGGCGGCGCCGGCGGCGAGCGCGGCCGGCGCGTCGACGACCACCGGCAGCGGCTCGTATTCGACGTCGATCAGCTCGAGCGCGTCTCTTGCCGCGTACCGATCTTCGGCGACGACGAACGCGATCTCCTGGCCCTGGAACCGGACCTTGTCGGTGGCCAGCACGGCCTGTACGTCGTGCGAGAGCGTCGGCATCCACGCCATCCCGCGTTCGGCCAGGTCTTTCCCGGTGAGCACGGCGCGGACCTTGGGGTGCGCCTCGGCCGCGCTGGTGTCCACCGACACCAGGCGCGCGTGGGCGTGCGGGCTGCGCAGGATCGCGCCGTGCAGCATCCCGGGCAGCACGAGGTCGTCGAGGAACGTGCCGCGCCCGCGCACGAAGCGCGCGTCTTCCTTGCGGGGCAGCGAACCGTAGGTCATGGGGCTTCCCCGTCCGGGTGCTCGGCCGCCCACCGGATCGAGCGGACGATGTTCTCGTAACCGGTGCAGCGGCACAGCTGCCCGGAGATCGCTTCGCGGATCACGTCTTCGCTCGGATCCGGGTCGCGGTCGAGCAGCCAGCGCGCGGTCATCAGCATCCCCGGCGTGCAGAAGCCGCACTGGATCCCGTGGCACGCCACGAAACCTTGCTGCACGGGGTCGAGCTGCGCGCCGTGGCCGAGGTCCTCGACGGTGCGCACCCGCTTGCCGTCGGCCATCACCGCCAGCACTGTGCACGACTTCACCGGCAGGTCGTCGAGCCACACCACGCAGGTGCCGCAGTTGGAGGTGTCGCAGCCCCAGTGCGTGCCGGTGAGCCCGAGGTCGTCGCGCAGGAGGTGCACGAGCAGCAGGCGCGGCTCGACCGTGCGGCGGTGGGGTTCGCCGTTGACCGTCACCGTGATCTCCACGCCCGTCAGCCTCCGGCCCGTTCCGCCGCCCGGTGCAACGCCCGTGTGGTGAGCGTGGCGACGAGGTGGCGTTTGTAGTCCGCCGGGCCGCGCTGGTCGGCGGCGGGGGAGCAGTGCTCGGCCGCGATGACCCCGGCCTTCTCGAAGCGTTCCGCCGAAGCGGCGCCACCGCGCAGGAAATCCTCGGCCTCGGCCGCGACGAACCGCGGCGCGCCGACCGCGGTGAGCCCGATGCCGGCCTCGCCCACGTCGTCGCCTTCGAGCACGAGCTCGGCCCCGGCGGCCGCCACCGCCCAGTCACCCGCCCGGCGGCCGACCTTCGCGTACGCGCTGCCGCTGCCCTCGCGGATCGGCAGCCGCAGCTCCACGAGCAGCTCGGCAGGGCCGACGACCGTGCTGTAGGGCCCGGTGAAAAACTCGCGCACGGGCACGGTTCGCGTGCCTTCCTCCCCGCGGATCACGGCGTTGGCCCGCACGGCGGCGAAGGCGGCCGACAGGTCCTCCGACGGGTCGGCTTGGCACAGCGAACCCCCGATCGTGCCGCGGTTGCGCACGATCGGGTCGGCGATCACGCGCTCTGCGTCGGCCAGGACCGGGAACAGCGCGCCGGCCTCGGCCGAGGCCAGCAGCTCCGCGTGCCGCACCAGCGCGCCGATGCGCAGCTCGCCGTCGGCGACCTCGATCCCGGACAGCTCGGTGAGCTCGTTGACGTCCACGAGCGCTTCGGGCCGGGCCAGGCGCAGCTTCATCATCGGGATCAGGCTGTGCCCGCCCGCGATCACGCGGCTTTCCGGACCGTACTTGGCCAGCAGCGCCAGCGCGTGCTCGACACTCGTGGCCCGCTCGTACTCGAACTGCGCCGGCACCTGCATGACGGTCGATCGTCCCCGCCGCGCGGGCCCGCCGCAACAGCGGATTAACCGATGACCTACTGCGCCGTTGGTTACCAATCCGACCACAGCCACGGCTCCGAGCTTTCGTAGCAACGGTTACGTCATGCCCGGGGTCTGCCTACTTTTGGTCGGATTGGCAACAGGTATATGCACCGGTTCCGCCCAGCTCGGCGCGGGGTTAAGCAAAGGGTTAATCGCGGATTGTCGCGTCCGTGGTCCGGGTGGAGCATCACAGCAGCTGACCAACGGCGGAAGCAGGTGCGCGTCATGCGGATCGAGTCCGACGGGCACAGCCGCGGCAACCCCCGGCTGTTCGAGCTCGTCGAGGACGCACCGAAGCAGGGCCCGGGCCCGACCGTGTGGGCGTGGCCCGACCTCGTGGACTTCCTGAAGGTGGCGGGCCGCCCGGTCGCTGGGCCGTGGCCACCGCACCAACGGCCTCGGCCGGACCCCGAAGAGGACACGCTGCCCACGGCCGTGGCCGAACCTCCCGAGAACGCCTGAGGAGGCCCGCGTGTACCCGTCCCGGTTCCGCTACGAAGCACCGCGTTTCCTGCCCGAGGCGCTTGACCTGCTGCGCACGGGCGGCGACGAGGCCAAGGTCCTCGCCGGTGGGCAGAGCCTGGTACCACTGATGAAGCTGCGTTTTGCCGCACCCGCGCTCGTCGTCGACATCAACAACGTGCCCGGCCTCGCCCACCACGAGCTCGACGCCGAGGGCAACCTCCACGTCGGCGCGCTGTGCCGGCACGCGGATCTCGAACGCTCGCAGTTGCTCAAGTCCGTGCAGCCCACGATGGCCGCCGCGGCGCCGCTGATCGCTGATCCCATCGTGCGCAACCGCGGCACGCTGGTCGGTTCGCTGTGCCACGCCGATCCCCAGGGCGACTGGGCTTCGGTGGTGCTGGCGCTGGACGGGTCGATCGTCGCGCAAGGGCCCGCCGGCCGGCGCCGCATCGCAGCGCGCGACTTCGTGCTCGGCCCGTTCCAGAACGCGCTGGCGCCCGACGAGATCGCCGTGGAGGCCGTCATTCCCGCACCCCGCGGTACACCCGCGGGCGGTTACCTCAAGCTGGAACGGCGGGTCGGCGACTTCGCGACGGTCGGCGTCGCCGTGGCGGTGGAGACGCAGGCCGGCACGGTCACCCGCGCCGGCATCGCCCTCACCGGCGTCGGCGGTTCGACGATCGAAGCCACCGACGCCGAGCACGCGCTCGTGGGCGGCCCGCTGACGTCGGACAGCGTGGCGGAAGCCGCGGACCTGGCCGCCGCGGCGGCCCGCCCGAAGACCGACCACCGCGGCACGGCCGAGTTCAAGCGGCACGTGGTGCGCACGTTCGTGGTGCGCGCGCTGGGCCGCACCGGGGAGGAAGCGGCATGACGAGCGTCCACGAGATCCACGAGGAAACCACCGGCGACGTCCCGATCCGCCGGATCACGGTCACGGTCAACGGCGAGCGCCGCGTGGTCGAGTGCGAACCGCGGCTGCTGCTCGCGCACCTGTTGCGCCAGGGCCTGCGCCTCACGGGCACGCACATGGGCTGCGACACCACCAACTGCGGCGCGTGCACCGTGCTCGTCGACGGCCGCGCGGTGAAGTCGTGCACGATGCTCGCGGTGCAGGCCGACGGGCACGAGGTCACCACGGTCGAGGGGCTCGCCACGGCGAGCGAGCTGCACCCGCTGCAGGAGGGCTTCCGCGAGGAACACGGCCTGCAGTGCGGCTTCTGCACGCCGGGGATGATGCTCTCGGCCAAGGCCCTGCTCGACGAGAACCCGGATCCGTCCGAAGAGGACGTCCGCTGGGCGCTGTCGGGGAACCTGTGCCGCTGCACGGGTTACCAGAACATCGTGAAGTCGGTGCTGTGGGCCGCCGCCAAGCTGCGGTCCGAATAGGAGGCTCGACGTGTCGCAGGCGTTGGACGAGAACAAGATCGGCGGGCTCGGCGTCAGCCGCAAGCGGGTGGAGGACAACCGGTTCATCCGCGGGCGCGGGAACTACACCGACGACATCGTGCTGCCCGGCATGCTGCACATGGAGATCCTGCGCAGCCCGCTCGCGCACGCGCGGATCAAGTCGATCGACACCAGCCGCGCATGGGAGATCCCGGGGGTGCGGCTCGTGCTCACCGGCGAGATGGCCGCGACCCGCAACCTCGCGTGGATGCCCACGCTCTCCTACGACACCCAGGCCGTGCTCGCCACGGACAAGGTGCGGTTCCAGGGCCAGGAAGTCGCGTGTGTCGTCGCCGACGACCCCTACATCGCCAAGGACGCGTGCGAGGCCATCGATGTCGAGTACGAACCGCTGCCCGTGATCGTGAACCCCGGCCAGGCCGTGGCCGAGGGCGCGCCGCTGATCCGCGACGACAAGGCGGGTCAGGCCGACAACGTCGTCTACCGCTGGGAAGTCGGCGACCAGACCGGCACGGACGCGGCATTCGAGAAGGCCGACGTGGTCTCGAAACTGCGGCTGCACTACCCGCGTTCGCACCCCTCGCCGATCGAGTGCTGCGGCTCCGTGGCCGACTTCGACCGCGCGACGCAGAAGCTCACCGTGTACATGACCACGCAGGCGCCGCACATCATCCGGGCCGCCGTCGCGATGGTCGCCGAGCTGCCCGAGCACCTGATCCGCATCGTCTCGCCGGACATCGGCGGCGGCTTCGGCAACAAGGTGCCCGTGTACCCCGGCTACGTGTGCTCGATCCTGTGCTCGATCCTGCTGGAACGGCCCGTGAAGTGGATCGAGGACAAGACCGGCAACCTGATCTCCACCGGGTTCGCCCGCGACATGTACCTCGACGGCGAGATGGCGTTGCGCGCCGACGGCAAGATCCTCGGCGTCCGCATGCACGCCGAGGCCGACCACGGCGCGTTCTTCGCCGACGCGCAGCCGAGCAAGTTCAAGATCGGGCTGCTGCACTCGACGTTCGCCTGCTACAACGTGCCCGCCGCGCACCTCACCGCGCGCGGCACCTACACCAACAAGGCGCCCGGCGGCGTCGCGTACCGCTGCTCATTCCGCGTCACCGAGGCGATGTTCTTCCAGGAGCGCATGGTCCACCAAGCCGCGAAAGACCTCGGGCTGGACCCGGCCGAGTTCCGCCGGCGCAACTTCGTGCGCGCCGACGCGTTCCCGCACCGCACGCCGTTCGGGTTCCTCGTGGACTCCGGCCAGCCCGAGGCGTGCCTCGACGTGGGGCTGAAAGCCGTGGGCTACGAGGACTTCCTGCGGCAGAAGGAAGAGGCGCGCAAACGCGGGCGGCGCCTGGGCATCGGGATCTCCACGATGACCGAACCGCTCGGCGCCGGCAACAGCCGCGAGTACGACATCCTCGGCATCAAGATGTTCGACTCGGCCGAGCTGCGCGTGCACATGACCGGCAAGGCGCTGCTTCGGGTCGGGGCGAAGAGCCAGGGGCAGGGTCACGAGACCACGTGGGCCCAGATCGTGAGCCACGAGCTGGGCATCCCGGCCGACGACGTCACGGTGGAGGAGGGCGACACCGACACCGCGCCGTTCGGCATGGGCACCTACGCCTCGCGCAGCACGCCGGTCGCGGGCGCGGCGATCTCCATGGTGTCGCGCAAGATCCGGGCCAAGGCGCGCAAGCTCGCCGCGCACCTGCTCGAAGTGTCCGAAGAGGACCTCGAGTGGGAGCTCGGCCGGTTCTCGGTGCGCGGGGTGCCCGAGCACGGCGTGACCATCCAGGAGTGCGCGATGGCCGCGTACGGCAACATGCCCGACGGCATGGAGCCCGGGCTGGAGAACCACGCCTACTACGACCCGCCGAACCTGACCTGGCCGTTCGCGGTCTACATCGTCACGGTCGAAGTGGACCCCGAGACCGGTGTGTGGGACGTGCTCAACACCGTGGCCGTGGACGACTGCGGCGTGCGCATCAACCCGATGATCGTGGAGGGCCAGATCATGGGCGGGCTCACCGAGGCCTACGCGATGGCGAACATGCAGTTCATCACCTTCGACGCCGAGGGCAACTGCGTCGGCTCGAACTACATGGACTACCTGCTGCCCACCGCGTGGGAGACGCCGGGGTTCGAGCTGCACAGCGAGGTCGTCACGCCGTCACCGCACCACCCGATCGGCGCCAAGGGCGTGGGGGAGTGCGCCGCGGTCGGCGGGCCGGCGGCCTTCGTGAACGCCGTGATGGACGCCCTCGACGACACCGGCGTGCGCAACATCGACATGCCGCTGCTGCCCGACCGCGTGTGGGAAGCGCTGACGCAGCGCCACGACGTGTCCGGTGCGCCGCCCGTGCGGACAGACGACTGAGGTGCCTGAGATGTCTACTATGGACTCATCCGACGGCTGGGACGTCCTCACCCACGCCGGTGAGCTGGCCCGCCGCGGTGAGGCGTTCGCGCTCGCGACCGTGGTGTGGCGCCAGGGCCCGTCGTCGGGCAAGCAGGGCTGCCGCGCGATCATCACGGCCGAGGGCGAGCTGCGCGGGTGGATCGGCGGCGCGTGCGCCGAGCCGGCCGTGATCCGCGAGGCCCGGCAGGCGCTCGTCGAAGGCACGCCCCGGCTGCTGTTGCTCGGTTCGCCGGAGCAGTTCGGCGCGGCGGTGCCCGAAGGCATGACGGTGGTGCCGATCTCGTGCCAGAGCGAGGGCGCGCTGGAGGTCTACATCGAGCCGGTGCAGCCCGTGCCGCACCTGGTGGTGGTCGGGCGCTCGCCGATGGCGCACACGCTGGTGGAGCTGGCGGGTTCGCTCGGCTGGCACGCGCAGCTCGTCGAGCACACGGAGCTGGACGCGGTGACCGAGCGGTCCTTTGTGGTCGTGGCGACGCAGGGGCACCACGACGAAGAGTCGGTGGAGCGAGCCCTCGCCGCACGGCCGGCGTACGTCGGGCTCGTCGGCTCGCGCCGCCGCGGGGCGAGCGTGCTCGGTTACCTCGCCGACCGGGGCGTGCCGGGCGACGAGCTGGACCGCGTGCAGGTGCCGGCCGGGCTGGACCTCGGCAGTGTGTCGCACCGGGAAATCGCCGTGGCGATCCTGGCCGAGCTCGTGCGGATCCGGGCGGCCCGCGGGGTGCCGCCCGGATCGCCGGGGCAGGTCGAGGCCGCGGCCGTCGACCCGGTGTGCGGCATGACCGTGGAGGTCGACGACCCGGTGGTGTTCGAGGGCCACGAGTACAGCTTCTGCTGCGCCGGCTGCCGCGCCGCTTTCCTGCGCGACCCCGGCGCGTACGCCAAGAAGGAGAGCCGATGCTGATCCGCAACCAGTTCGAGGTCGCGCAGCCCGTGGACAAGGTCTGGCGGTTCTTCGACGACGTGCCGGCTGTGGCGACGTGCCTGCCCGGCGCCGAGCTGACCGAGGACCTCGGCGACGAGCGCTACCGCGGCCGCGTGGGCGTCCGCCTGGGGCCGGTGTCGCTGAAGT
Organism: Amycolatopsis sp. NPDC050768; assembly: GCF_040654155.1. Lineage (NCBI taxonomy): Bacteria > Bacillati > Actinomycetota > Actinomycetes > Pseudonocardiales > Pseudonocardiaceae > Amycolatopsis > Amycolatopsis sp. NPDC050768. The sequence continues at coordinate 331,261 of NZ_JBFAHL010000006.1, read as the reverse complement.
TCGACGGCGTCGCGGCCATCACCTCGCGCGACGAGGACGCCCGCCGGCTCGTGGTCGACGCGAGCGGCGCCGAAGCCCGCGGCCGGGGCCAGGCGGCCATGGTCGTGACGGCGACGCTGGCCCGCGCGGACGTGGGCACCCGCGTCGACTTCGAGCAGGACCTGCAGGTGTCCGGCGCCGCCGCGCAGTACGGGCGGGGCATGATCGCCGACGTCTCGTCGGTGCTGATGCGCCAGTTCGCCCTCAACGTGCAGGAGGCCATCGCGCGCGCCGAACGCGGGGAGGCGGCGGCGCGCCACGCGGCGGCCCCGGCCCGCGGGTTCACGATCGGCCTGCAGGCGACGCTCATGGCGCTCAGGCGCGTGTTCCGCCGGTTCTTCGCGCCCTACCCGAGCACCCCGGCCTGAGGAGGCAACCGTGGTCCTGTGGTGGATCGGCAACGCCGTGCTGCTGTTCGTGGTGCTGCCCGTGGTGATCGCCCTGCTCAACCGCGTGCTGGCCGCCGTCGAGCGGATCCGCGCCGCGGCCGACGACATCCTCGTGGGCGGCGTGCGCCTCGCGGGGCAGCTCGAACCCGTCCCGGAGGCGCTCGCGCGCACCGACCGCACCATCGGCGAAGTGGCCGTCGGCGCGACCCGGTACGCCGGCAGCGTCGCGAAACTGCTGGGCTGAAAGGAGTTCCGCCATGCCTGCCGCCGCCTGGGCCACCCTGGCCATCAGCGCGCTGATCATCCTGTTCGCCGCCGTCGGCCTGCTCCGCGTGATCCTGCACCTGCGCCACGTCCGCCGCACGCTCGGCAGCGTGCTGGGCGGCGTGCGCGTTATCGCGGAGGAGACCGCGCCCGTGCCCGCCGCGCTGGGCTCGGTCAACGCGAACCTCAAGCCGGTGCGCGACTTCTGCGAGTCGGTGTGAGAGGGGGAGTGTCGTGACCACGGGCTGGATCATCGGGTTTTCGATCGGGGTCGTCATCGTGCTCGTCGTGGTGGCGCTCGTGGTGCCGATCCTGGCGCTCGCGCGCTCCATCGGCCGGGCCGCGCCGCTCATCGACGACGAGCTCAAGGCGGCCGAACGCAACACCGCGCCGCTGGCCGAGCTGCGCACCACCATCGACCACGCCGAGGTCATCGTCGCCGGTCTGCGGCGCGGCCGTGAGCGGCTGGGAGGCTGATCCGGGTGTCCACACAGGACGAGACGTTGTGGTGGATCGCCATCGCCGCCGGGTTCGTGGTGATCCTCGTGGTGGTGGCTCTGCTGAGCCTGCTCATCCGCTACGTGAAGGTGATCGACCGCCGGGTCGCGGGCATCCGCGACACGCTGCACGGCGCCGCCGACAACACGCAGCACACCGACCTGATCCCCGTCACGGCCACGCGCGTCGACGCCGTGCTCGCCGAGGGCCTGCAACACCACCTGTTCCTCGGCCGTGTGCTCGGAAAGGTGAAATCGTGACCACCACCCTGATCGTGCTGACCGTCGTCGACATCGTCTTGCTCATCGCGGGCCTCGCGGTGTACTTGTTCTGGGTCGGCGGCCTGCTCGCCCGCATCGCCACGAACCTGGAGGACTGCGCGGACACCGTGCGGCGCATCAACACCCACGCCGAGGCGATCGTGCCGGGCGTCTCGCACATCAACCGCACGGGCGCGGTGGTGGCCGGCGCGTTGCCGCTGCTGTACGGGATGGCGGAGGAGATCGTGGCGGGCGCGACCTACACGCCGCCGACGGAGGAACGCCCGCCCGCGCGCCCGGCTTCGGGCACGCGGCGTTCGCGGTTGCACGACGCGGTGGGGTTCGCGTCGCACTGACCCCGTTCGGCGCCGGCGCGGCGGGCCAACGCTTCGCGACAGTCCCGACACCAGCACCTTGACCAGCGCCGCCGCGACGACCTGTCGAATTCGCCATCGTGGCAGCGAGGCCATCCGAACTACCAGGTGATGCGTCAAGCCTGTGAAGCAGAGCTCTCCCGTTCGGCGAGAAACTCGTCGAGCAACTCGAAGAGCACCTCGAGAACATGTGCTTCCTGCTCGGGCGTGAGGACGGTCCCGCCCTGCCGATCCGGAAGGGCGATCTGCTCGATCTGGGCTTGCCAGACGAGGTTGCGACTGACCTCATGGTTCGCCATCAGCCACTCGCGCCAACCATCCAGGCCAGGCCCGCCGTGTCGGCTGGCAGCGTGGTCATAACCCGCCATGAAGGCAGTCGTTCCGCTGAGCGTCGTCCGGCCGATGAACATGCCGGTGCGCTTGGCGAAGAAGGCGAAGTACTCGCGCTCACTCATCTCGATCAGATTTGTCACCCCCGAATTCTGCCGTGCCGGCTGTCGACTGCGGGCGGCAGCCGCGGTTTCCGCCCCGCCGCGATCGGGGGCCGACGTCATCCCCGCAGGGTGATGCCCGCCGGGTGCGGGACCCGACAGGGTCGGGGGCATCGCTACAACCGGCGAACCCTCCGAGCGGCTGGGGCCGGTGCGCGGGCAAGCGGGCAGGGGTGATCGTGGGCGAGACGTTGACCGGTCTGGCGAACGCGGCCGCCGCCGTGAATCCCGTGCCCTGGGCGCGTTCGCAGATGGCGTTCACGCTCGGGTTCCACATCATCCTCGTGCCGCGGCGTGCTCGGGCGTCCTCGCGGTCGTCACGATGGAAGCCGGCTGGGTGGTCACCGAGGTCGGCCGCCAGCCGTGGATCGTCTACAACCTGATGAAGGTCGAGGCCGCGGCGACCGGGAACACCGGCGTCTGGATCACCTTCATCGGCGTGATCGTTCTCTACCTGGCACTGGGCGTCACGACGATCGTGGTGCTCCGCTCGATGAGCAGGCGCTTCCGCCGCGCCGGCGGGTTCGTCGACATCGACACCCCGTACGGGCCGGCGCCGGAACCCGAGCCGGCGAAGACCGTCGAACCCGAGCCGGCGAAACCGCGGAGCCTGAGCCGTGAGCACCGCGGTCGCGGCCGTGCTGCTGGTCGCCATCGCGACCTACGCCGTGTTCGGCGGCGCCGACTTCGGCGCCGGATTCTGGGACCTGACCGCCGGCGGGAAGCCAACCACGTCTGGCTGATCTTCATCTTCGTCCTCACGTGGACGGCCTTCCCGGCGGTGTTCCAGTCCATCACCCTCACGATGTTCGTCCCGCTGGCCATCGCGGCCTTCGGGATCGTGTTGCGCGGCGCGAGTTTCGCGTTCCGCAAGACGGTGGTCACCGTGCGCGTCCGGCGGGTCTTCGGTGGCTTGTTCGCCCTCTCGTCGGTGCTCGTGCCCTTCTGCTTCGGCGCGATCGCGGGCGGTATCGCGTCCGGTCGCGTGCCGGCCGGGGGCAAGGCCGGCGACCCGGTGGGCAGCTGGCTCAACCGGACTTCGCTCGTGACAGGTGGGCTGGCGGTCGTGTTGGCGGCCTACCTGGCGGCGGTGTACCTCGTCAGGGACGCACGGCGAGCCGGTGACACCGATCTGGCGGGCTACTTCCGCCGCCGCGCCGTGCTGAGCGCCGTCGCCGCGGCCGTGGTCGCCGTGATCGGCTTCGTCGTCTTGAGCGCCTCGGCACCGCACGTCTTCGACCGGTTGATCTCGTGGGCGTTGCCCCCTGTCGTGCTCAGCGTCCTGTGCGGGTTCGGCGCCCTCGTGCTGCTGGTCCGCGGCGCGGCCCGCGGCGGGCGGGTGCTCGCCGTGGTCGCGGTCGCCTGCATCATCTTCAGCTGGGGTGTCGCCCAGTGGCCGTACCTGCTGCCGGAGAGCGTCACCGTCTCCGCCGCGGCCGCACCGACCGGAACCCTGATCACGTTGCTGGTCGCCGTGGGACTGGCGGTGCTGATCGTGCTGCCGGGCTTCGTGCTGCTCTACGTGCTCGACCAGCGCCGGCTGCTCCCCGAGGAAGGTGTCGAGGACGCCGCCGACCGGATCGTCGACACCGAGGCCGGCTGAGCCGTACCGCAATCACCTGCGAAAGGTGATTGCCGCGCCGCCCGGTCCATCGATCGTCGAAGCAGGCCCGCGACCTCGCGCGTCACGAATGTGAAGGAGCCCCCGTGAACGCCACGACCTCGCCCTTCCCGCGGATCGCCGACTACGCGTTCCTGTCCGACTGCCACACCGGTGCCCTGGTGGCGCCGGACGGGTCCATCGACTGGCTGTGCGTGCCCGCGTTCGACGCCCCGAGCAGCTTCGGCAACCTGCTCGACCGCGGAGCCGGCTCCTTCCGGTTCGGTCCCTACGGGATCAACGTGCCGACCTCGCGCGCCTACGTGCCGGGTACCAACGTCATGACCACCACCTGGCACACACCACACGGCTGGCTGCTGGTCCACGACGCCCTGACGATGGGCCCCCGGCGCGGCCCCGACACGGTCACGCCCCACACGAGGCCGCCCGCCGACAGCGACGCCGACCACCTGCTCGTGCGCACCGTCGAGTGCCTCGAAGGTGAGCTGGAGGTCGAGCTGGTCTGCGAGCCGGCGTTCGACTACGGGCGGGAGCCTGCCGTCTGGACCATCGTCGGCGACGATCACCGCGCCGACGCGACCGGGGCCGGCCAGACCTTCCGGCTGAGCACGGACATGCTCATCGGCATCGAGGGTGGCACCGCGCGGGCTCGGCACGTGCTCACCAAGGGCGACAAGGCGTTCTGCGCGCTGTCGTGGGCCGAGGGGCTGGCCTCGCCGGCCGACGTCGCGGAGGCGCAGGCCCGGATCGACGCGACGGTCCAGTTCTGGCGCAGCTGGCTCTCCCGGGCCCGCATCCCGGACCACCCGCTGCGCCTTCCCCTCGAGCGCTCGGCGCTCACCATCAAAGGCCTGACCTACATGCCGACCGGTGCGACGGTCGCGGCACTGACCACGTCGCTGCCCGAAGCGCCGGGCGGCGAGCGCAACTGGGACTACCGCTACACCTGGATCCGCGACACCACGTTCACGCTCCAGGCGCTGCATTACCTGAACCTGGACTGGGAAGCCGGCGACTTCATGCAGTTCGTCGGCGACCTCGAGCCGAACAGCGACGGCGGCCTGCAGATCATGTACGGCATCGACGGACGCCGGGACCTGACCGAGTCCACTCGCGACGATCTCGGCGGCTACGAAGGCGCCCGGCCGGTCCGCGTCGGGAACGGCGCCTTCGACCAGCGCCAGAACGACGTCTTCGGCGCTGTGCTGGACTCGCTGCTGCTGCACACCGCCAGGAGCAAGCACCTGCCGCGCCGGCTGTGGCCGCTCGTCCAATCGCAGGCCGCGGCCGCGACCGCGGTGTGGCGCGAGCCGGACCAGGGCATCTGGGAGGCCCGCGGCAAGCCGCAGCACTACGTGTCGTCGAAGCTGATGGGCTGGGTGGCGCTCGACCGCGCCGCCAAGCTGGCGAACATCCGCGACGACGGCAAGCTCGAGAGCCAGTGGCGCACGACGGCGGACGAGATCCGCGCGGACATCCTCGAGCACGGCCTGAGCGAACGGGGCGTGTTCCGGCAGCACTACGACACCGACGCGCTGGACGCCTCGACTCTGCTCGCGGCTCTGTTCGGCTTCCTGCCGGGTACCGACGAACGCATGCGCAAGACGGTCGACGCGATCGCCGACGAGCTGACCGAGAACGGCTACGTCCTGCGCTACAAGACCGACGAGACCGACGACGGGCTGTCCGGAAAGGAAGGCACGTTCCTGATCTGCTCGTTCTGGCTGGTCTCCGCGCTGGCGATGGTGGGCGAGATGGACCGGGCGAGCAGCCTGATGGAGCGCCTGCTGCGGATCGCGTCGCCGTTGGGTCTGTACGCGGAGGAGTTCGAGGTCGAGCGCGCCCGGCACCTGGGCAACTTCCCCCAGGCGTTCTCCCACCTCGCCCTGATCCAGGCGGCGAGCCGGATCATCCTGTCCGACTTCATGGCGGAGCTGTCACTGTGACCGAGCAGCGAACCGGGAACCGGAACGTCGTGGTGCTGGGCGGCGGGCTGGCCGGCGTCGCGTGTGCCCGGCGGCTCGGTGACGAGGGCATCGGGGTGACCCTCGTCGACCGCAACGACTACCACCAGTTCCAGCCACTCCTCTACCAGGTCGCCACTTCGCAGCTGCCCGCGGAGGACATCGCGCGCCCGCACCGGGTGATCTTCCGCGACCACCCGACGGTCGAGATCCGCACCGCGCGCGTCACGGAGCTCGACATCGCGAGCCTCGGCCTGACCTTGTCTGGCGGCGAGAAGATCAGCGGATCACACCTGGTGCTCGCGGCGGGCGCGCAGCCCGAGTACTTCGGTGTCCCGGGCGCCGCCGAGCACGCGTTCCCGCTCTACTCGGTGGCGGACGCCGTGCGGCTCCGGCTTCACGTGCAGGACCTGGTGCGGGAGGTCTCGGAAAAACGGCTCGGCGAGGACGCCCTCGACATCGTCGTCGTGGGCGGCGGCCCGACCGGCGTCGAGATCACCGGCGCGCTCACCGAGCTGATGACCGCCCTCGCGGCCATGGAGCGGATCCCGACCTCCGGGCGGATCTTCCTGATCGACCGCGGCAGCAGGCTGCTCGGCGCCTTTTCCCACCGGTCGCACCAGTACGCGCACAAGCGGCTCATCGAGCACGGCGCCGAGCCCCGGCTCGACACGGGAGTCGCGGCGGTGCACGCCGACCGGGTGGAGCTCGACGACGGCACCGCCATCCGCACCCGCACCGTCATCTGGGGCGGCGGCGAGTCGGCGGCCCCCGTGGTGCAGGCCGCCGCCGGCCTCGGGACCGGTCGTGGCGGGCGCGTCGACGTGCTGCCCGACCTGACGGTCGACGGACACCCGGACGTGTACGCGATCGGAGACGCCGCCAACATCCCGGCGCGGAATAAAGGGACGCTGCCGCAACTGGGCTCCGTGGCCCAGCAGTCCGGCGAGTGGGCCGCCGCCAACATCCTGCGCCGGCGAGCCGGACAGCCGGCGAAACCGTTCCACTACAAGGACAAGGGCATCATGGCCATGATCGGCCGCAACGCCGCCGTCGCCGAGGTCGGCAAGCACCGGCACCAGGTCGACGGGCCCCTCGCGTTCGCCGCCTGGCTCGGGTCCACGCGATGCTGCTGAGCGGGGTGCACAGCAGGGTCGACGCCTTCATGTCGTGGGCGTGGGACTACTTCGAGCGCGACCACGCCGCGATCGTCGAGTGGTCCACGAAACCCCACCGCATCGTCTGGGGAGACGACGAGGCGGATATTCCGCACATCTCGGTCGACCGAGGCGACTCCACGACGTCAGCCGGCCGTTCCTGAGGCGGACGGCCGACGCGGGAGCACTTCGGGTCGCGACCGGCCACCGGCGCGGCTCGGCCGAGCCTGGTCAGCGGGACGTCCAGGGCGTGCGCCAGCCGCCGAACCCGGCCGTGATCTGGTCGGCCGCGGCCGGCCCCCAGGTTCCGGGTTCGTAGGCCTGCACCGGCGGCGGCGCGTCGAGCAGCGGCTGCATGACCCGCCAGGTCTCCTCGACGCCGTCCTGGCGGGAGAACCGGGTGCTGTTCCCGATCATCGCCGCGTGCAGCAGAACCTCGTACGGTGTCGGGCCCTCGCCGCCCTCGGCCGCGAACTCCATGTCGAGCTCGATCGGCGCGATGCGGGCCACGTCCGCGCGGAACGCGTCGACCTGGATCCGGACCCCGGTCGACGGGTCGAGCCTCAGCACGAGCTGGTTCGGCTGCGCCGCGTGTCCGACGAGCCCGAAACCCAGCTTGGGCGGGCGCTTGAACACCAGCCGCAGCTCGGTCTGCGTCACCGGCAGCCGCTTGCCGGTCCGGATGAAAAACGGCACGCCGGCCCAGCGCCAGTTCTCGATGTCGAGCCGCAGCGCCGCGAACGTCTCGGTCGCCGAGTCGCGGGGAACGCCGTCGATGTCGAGGTAGCCGCGGTATTGCCCGCGCACGTAGTGGGCCGGATTCGCTTCCACCACCGCTCGGAACAGACCGACCTGCGACTCCTTCAGCGTCACCGGGTCGCCCCGCGACGGCGGCTCCATCGCGGCGGCCGCCACCACCTGCATCAGGTGGTTGACGACGACGTCGCGCAACGCGCCGACCGGGTCGTAGAAATGACCGCGGTCCTCGACGCCGAAGCTCTCCGCCATCGTGATCTGCACGCACTCGAGGTAGTTGCGGCTCCACAGCGGCTCGAGAACGGCGTTGGCGAAACGCAGGTGGAGGACCTCCTGCAGCCCCATTTTCCCCAGGTAGTGGTCGACCCGGAACAGCTGCGCCTCGTCGACGTACTGGTGCAGCTCATCAGCGAGCGCACGGGCGGACTGCTGGTCGTGTCCGAACGGCTTCTCGATGACGAGCCGGGCACCGGTGGTCAGCCCGGCTTCGGACAGTCCCTTGACCACTCGGGCGAACAGGAACGGCGGGATCTCCAGGTAGAACACCGGTGTCGCGGCGCCCTTGACCGCGGCTCCGACCCGCTCGTAGGTGGCCGGGTCGGTGAAGTCGCCGCTGACGTAGGACAGCTTGGCGGCGAACCGCTCGAAGACCGCCTTGTCGAGGTCTCCGGTCGCTTCGATCGACGACCGGGCCCGTTCGATGAGCTGATCGAGTGTCCAGTCGTCGGCGGCCACCCCCACGACGGGGCAGTCGAGCAGCCCGCGGGCCTCGAGGCGGTAGAGCGAACGGAAGGTCATCACCTTCGCCAGGTCGCCGGTGATCCCGAAAATCACGAGGACGTCCGCCCGCGGCGGCTCGATGGCTGTCGATGTCATCCCTGCCTCCAGCTCCGTCACGACGCATCACGGGCTCCGGTCGTGTCCGCGAGCATCGTCGCCGCCGACCGAGCGACGCGGCCTCATCCGTGGGGGATGAGAGGGGCGCCTCAGCGCTCGTGGCCGATCCACTCCTCGGCCCAGTTGTGGTCGAACTGCGTTTCGTTGCAGCGCGGCCGGTAGACGGCGGCGAGCTCGCGGACGATCTGCTCGCGGTGCGCGGGCAGACCACCGGGGACCTCGTAGGTGCAGATGTGCACCTTCCACCGTGAGCCCGCGCGGGCGATCCAGCACTGCGCGCGCGGGTGCCGCCACGGGAGGCTCGCCTGGGACAGGTCGTCCGCGTGGTCGACGTACACCACGGCGTAGCGCTCGGGCCGGGATTCGGGCTCGGGGCGGTAGAGCACGGCGTACACCGCGGCGACGGCGGGCGGCGTCCACCCGCCGAGCAGACGGGGGCCTTCGAACGGGTACCCCGAAGCCGAGCCGAGGCGGATCACTCGTGTTCGCCGACGGCCTGGACGCGCCCGACCGGCAACGACGGCAGCCCGGCCTCCTTCGCCGCGCGGCGGAACTCCGCCGTGGCGAGCGTGATCGCCTTCTCCCGGTCGGGTGCCTCGACGAGCAGGCGTGCGCCGTAGCTCGTGGTGCCGATCCCGCTGGCGATCCCGCCCGAGGCCGCCACCGCGTCGGCCAGGCTCACGATCTCCTCGCGAGTGAACACGCGCTCGCCGTCCGCTTCGATCCCCACGCTCCACCGCATCGCCGGTGCTCCTCACCGAACTCGGGGCAGCGCTGCCGCGAGCTCCTCCAGGCTGCGCAGGTCGTGGCCGGCCACCAGCAGGTCCACGTACGGCGCGGCGATCCTCATCCCGAGCGGTGCCGGGCTGAGGGCGCCGCCGTGCGGGTTCGTCCACACCAGCCGGTGGCACAGCCGCGACAGCCGCTCCACCGCCTTGGCCAGCACCTCCGGGTCACCGCGGTCGAAGCCGTCGGAACAGATCACGACCACACCGCCGCGGCACCGGCCACGCCGGCCGAAGGTGCGCACGAACTCGTCGAGCGCGGCGCCGATGCGGGTGCCGCCCTCCCAGTCGACCACGGCTTCGGCCGCTCGCGCCAGGGCTTCGTCGGCGTCACGGGTGCGCAGCTGGTCGGTGATCCGCGTGAGGCGGGTGCCGAAGCAGAACACCTCGACCTCCGCCGCGGCGCTGCGGGCGGAGTAGGCGAACTGCAACAGCGTGCGGGAGTAGTCGGCCATGGAGCCGGAGACGTCGAGGACGAGGATCAGCGGCCGCAGCCGCACGCGGCGTTCGCGCCATCGCAGCGCGCGGGGTTCGCCGAACGTCCGCAGCGAATCCCGGACCGTGCGGCGCAGATCCGGTTCGCGGCCCTTGCGCGCGGGCCGGGTGCGGCGCGTGCGGCGTTTCGGCGGGGTGAGGCGAATCCGCGCCATGATGCGGCGGATCGCGGCGAGCTCTTCGGGCGTGCAGGTGCCGAAGGACTTGCGTTTCAGGCTGTCCACATCGGACGCGGTGAGCCCGAGCAGCGTGTCGGTCTCGTGCTCGTCGCCGGCGCGTTCGGGCTCGGGCAGCGCCAGCGTGGCGTCGACGCCCGACTCGGCGAGGATCGTGAGCAGCGCCGCGGGCGGTTCACCGGCGCCGAGGAAGTAACGGCGGAACGTCTCGTCGTAGCGGGCGAGGTCTTCGTGGCGCTTCAGCAGCGTGGTGCGGCCGCCCCAGTAGAGGTCGGCGAGGTCGGTGGTGTCGAGGACGGTCATCGCGCGGCAGCAGCCGAGCGCGTCGCCGGAGCCCACGGGGAGCCCGGCTTCGCGCAGCGCCCGCGCGAAACCCACCAGCACGCGGGTGAGCTCAGCCACCGGAGGCGAGTTCCGCGAGGTGCTCGCGCACCACGTCGAGGTCGTCGCGGTCCTTCACGACGGCGCCGAGCGTGTCGCCGGCGGAGCGTTCGTCGAGCGTGCGCTCGCCGAGGAACCGCAGCATGCGAGCCCAGTCGATGGTCTCGGCGACGCCGGGCGGCTTGGCGAGGTCGAGCTCCCGCAGCCGTCGCACGGCGGCCACGACCTGGCGCGCCAAGCTCTCCTCGACGCCGGGCTCGCGCACGAGCACGATCTCCACCTCGCGGTCGGCGCCCGGGTAGCCGAGCCAGTGGTAGAGGCAGCGGCGTTTGAGCGCGTCGTGCAGCTCGCGGGTGCGGTTGGAGGTGAGCACGACCAGCGGCGGGCTGGGCGCGACGATGGTGCCGATCTCGGGCACGGTGACCTGGAAGTCGGACAGCAGTTCGAGCAGGAAGGCTTCGAACTCGTCGTCGGCGCGGTCGATCTCGTCCACGAGCAGCACGGCGCCGGCGCCCGCGCGGACGGCCGCGAGCAGCGGCCGTTCGACGAGGAACTCGGGCCCGAACAGCTGCTCGACCACCTCGCCGGACTCGGCCTGGTGGTCCTGCAGCGCGCGGATGCGCAGCAGCTGGCGGGCGTAGTCCCATTCGTAGAGGGCCTGGGCGGTGTCGATGCCCTCGTAGCACTGCAGCCGGATGAGGCGGCGGCCGAGCACCGTGGCGAGCGTCTTCGCGACCTCCGTCTTGCCGACGCCGACCTCGCCTTCGAGCAGCACGGGCCGGTGCAGCCGCAGTCCGACCAGCAGCGCCGTGGCGAGGCCGCGGTCGGCGAGGTACGCGCCGTCGCGCAGGGCGGCGGTGAGCCCCGCGACGGTGTCCGGCTCGGCCATCCCGTTACGGCTGCTCGTCCGCGCCGAGCACGAGGTCACGCACCGTGCTCGTGCCGGGCTTCAGCTTCCCCTCGCGGGCGAGCTGGTCGTGCCACGCCGTGTGCAGGTCGCCGTTCTCGGCGAGCCCGCCGAACCCCACGGCCGACATGTTCTTGCACGAACGCTGGGGCCCGCAGGCCGCTTCCAGCTCGTCGGCGTCCTGGCCGCGGGCGCGCCAGACCTCGCGCAGGACTTGCAGCGCTTCGTCGTCCATGGGGCGAGTGAACACCGCGGGCGCGGTTGCGCAGCGCTGGATTAACCCTTTGCTTAAGGAGTATTGTCCAGGATCCGGGGTTACCGAGAGTATTTGACCATGACACTGGGCCAGCTCAACGCGTTCGTCCTGGTGGCAAGGCTGGGGTCGGTCACCGACGCCGCGAAGGCGCTCGGCGTGAGCGAGCCCGCGGTGTCGCAGGCGCTGGCCGCGCTGCGCCAGCACCACGGCGACAAGCTGCTCATCAAGCGCTCCGGCGGCATGACACTCACCGCGGGCGGCAGCCGGCTGCTGCCCATCGCGTCGCAGATGGTGGCGCTCGGCGCCGAGGCCGACGCCGCCGTGCGCCAGGCCAACGGCGTCGCGGCGCGCTTGCAGCTGGCGGTGACCAGCGAGATCGCGGAGTTCGTCGCCAACCCGCTGCTCGAGGCGTTCACGCGAAGATCGGGCAACGCCATCGACGCGTCGTCCGGGCTCGCGCGCACCGCCGAGTTGCCCGTGCTCATCACCAACCGGCTCGCCGACGTCGCGCTGGGCCCCGACGTGACCGGCGACGGCGGCGACCTCGACTGCACGCCGATCTTCCGCGCGTCACTCGTGGTGGTCGGCTCGCCGCACTGCCGCCACCAGGGCAGCCCGGCGCACTGGCCGTGGCTGCTCGACCCGGCGGGCGCCGACCCGGGCAGCGACACCGGCCGGCTGCTGGCCCGCCTCGGCGTGCCCGACGACGAGATCCAGGTCTTCCCGAACCAGACGGCCGCGTGGTCGGCGGCCGCCAGCGGGGGCGGGGTGTCGGTGGCGCTGGAGCACCTGGTGGCGCCGCAGCTGCGCCGCCACGAGCTGGTTGTGGTGCCGACGCGCCACACGCCCATGTCGACGTGCTGGTACGTGACCACCCTGCCAACCGACCGCCGCACGGGTGCGGCCAACTCGTTGCGGCACTTCCTGACGACGCCGGCGGCGATGCACGTGATGCGCGCGCCGGGCAGTGGCGTGCCGCCTTCGCGGTTCCGGCCGCCGGTGTACGTGACGATCTGGTCTTAGCCTTTTCGGTCAGGTCAGTTCGCGCACGCCGGCAACGTCGTACTCGGCCACTTCGGCGGCGAGGATCTCGGCGTTCTGCTCGTCGCTCGAGCCGCTGCCCCGGAACGCCTCGACGGCCGCCTGCGACTCCCAGCGCTCGAAGACGACGATGCGCCCGGGGTCCAGCAGGTCCGCGGTGAGGGAGAAGCCGAGGCAGCCCGGTGCGTCGCGGGCCTGCTCGACCACGCTCACGCAGCCGGCGAGGTAGGCCTCCCGCCGGCCGGGGTCGACGACCAGGTGCCCGGCGACGATGAGCATGTGCCGCTCCTTGGCTGCGGGCCGCCCGGAGCCGATTTTCGTTGCGGCGGCGGCGTTTCCGTGGTCTATCCGTTGTTTTTCAGTAGGGGAGCGGTTTACGCGCGTTGCCGGTCACGAGGTTCCCGATGCTCACCCCGACACCGAACCCCACCTCCGCCGCCCAGGCGAAGCCCAGCGCCGTCGTGAGCGCGATGCTCAGCGCCAAACCTGGCTCTTCCTTGCGGGACAACGGTTTCACTCCTTCGTTCGTTCTTCGTGGTGTGCTGGTCCGCGCCTGCACGGATGCTGTCATGTCCCCACCGTCCGTCGAGTCAGCGGCGTCCACGCTAACAACGTGAGCCGTGGTGGCCAGGGACTTCACCCGGACGTTGTAATCGACGAGGATCGTGACCGACAGCGACTCGACGAAGGAGTGACCACATGGGACTCAGGGACATCACCGCGTCCACGGCGGAGCTGTACACGGCGCAACGCGTCTACAGTGACCCGGTCGAGAAGGATGGCATCGTTGTCATCCCGGCGGCCATGGTGACCGGCGGCGGGGGCGGCGGGCAGGAGGCGCCGGACAAGGAAGGTGTCGGCTTCGGGCTCTTCGCGCGCCCCACGGGGGCGTTCGTCATCCGCGGCTCGGAGGTCACGTGGGTGCCCGCCGTGGACGTCACGGCCTGGGGTCTCGCGGTGGGTGGGATGGTGATCTCGCTGGCCTGGATCCTCACCCGCGCGACCCGGCGCCGGCGCGGCAGAAAGCGCTGACGGCGTTCCCGGGCGATTTCCGAGGCGATTTCTCCGGTGATTTCTCGGGCGACGCGGCCGGACGGGTCCGGACCCTTCGCGGCGGTCCGGACCTCGCCCGGCCTGTGGTGGGAGCGGTCAGTCGACTCGGAGCTCGCCCATCGGGCTCCAGCCGGCGCCGGGGGCGTCCAGGCTGACGATCTCCGGGGTGCGGGCGATGACGCCGGGCATCCACGCCATCGCGTCCGCGAAGTGCGGCGATTTCACGTGCGCACGGCCGGCGTCGGAGTCGGCGAAGGCCTCGACCAGCACGAACTGGTGGGGCACGTCGACGCTGCGCGACCACTCGAAGAACAGGTTCCCGGGCTCGCGCCGGGTGGCGAGGGTGAAGTCGTCGACCAGACCGAGCCAGTCCTCGCTCCGCTCGGGCCGGACGGTGAACTTGACGACGATGAAGATCATGCTGTCCTCCGAAAGGGGCACAGACGGCGCACGAGGCCACGCTGCCTCGTGACCGGGCGTGAGCCGGGCGCCGCGACCACCCGTACTCACGACCGGCCGCGGCCCCCGGCGGGCGTCCCGCGCCGGGAACCGAGTCCGGGTTCGCCGGGGCTGGTTACCTCGCCCCGGCTGCCGTTGACACGGCTGCCTCACTTGCCATCAGTGCTGGCAACCTGCCATCGCGGTGGCAGATCGCCCTGGAAACCGACTCGTCCGGCTGTCCGCTTGCCACGGGCTGTGGCACCTTGCCGTTCCTGTCGGCTGCTTGCCGCTGCGCCTCGCCCTTGCCATGGGTGTGGCGACTTGCCGTTGCCACGGCTACTGCGGCTGTCGTGGCAACTCGCCGTTGGCTTGGCCAGTTGCCGTGGTTGTGGCGGCTGGCCCTTGCCGTCCGTCTTGGCGTTGCCATGGCGGCTTGCCATTGCCGTGGCGATTTGCTGTGGCCGCTTGCCGTTGCCGTGGCGATTTGCCGTTGGCGTAGCTGGTTGGCACGTCGTTCCGGCAACTGGTGATGCGGCATGGTCTGTTGCGAGTTGGTGTGGCGTGGTGCCACGGCCCCTGGCAAGCAGCGAACCAGTTGGCGGGATGCCGTTGGGTTCGGCAATTTGCCATCTGGGTTGCCTGCGTGCCAGGCCATTGGCCGGTTCCGATGGCTTGTTGCCTGAGTAGCCGGCAACAAGCCGTACCGCAGGACACTTGCCGGCCGGCGTGGCATGGTGCCGATCGGCCGGCCGACTTTCCACCCCGCCGGCACAGAGCCGGGCCGCTCGCTAGACGGGACCGAAACCGGTTTCGGGCCCGGTCCCGTCGAGCGGCAGCGCCCAGCCGGCAGGTCAACAAAGGTCAGCAGAGGCCGGCTGCGGTCAGTAGATGTTGGAAGGCCGCACCATGCCCTCCGCGAGGTCACCGAAGCCGGGAGCGATGATGGCGCCCGGGTTCTGGATGATCTCCTCCACCACGAGCGTCTCCGTGGTCAGCAGCAGAGCCGCGATGGACGCCGCGCTCTGCAGAGCCGAGCGGGTCACCTTGAGGGGGTCGATGACGCCGGCCTCGAACATGTCGCCGTACTCGCCCGTGAGGGCGTTGAAGCCGTGGCCCGGAGCGGACGAGCCGACGGCGGCGAGGACCTCGTCACCGTCGTAGCCGGCGTTGATGGCGATCCAGCGCAGGGGCTCGACCAGCGCGCGCCGGACGATGTCGCGGCCCACGGCGGCGTCGCCGGTGAGGTCGAGGCTGTCGACCTCGGCACGGGCCTGCACGAGGGCGGTGCCGCCGCCGGCGACGATGCCCTCCTCGATCGCGGCGCGCGTGGCCGACAGCGAGTCCTCCACGCGGTGCTGCTTCTCCCGCAGCTCGACCTCGGTGGCCGCGCCGACGTGGATCACCGCGACGCTGCCCGAAAGCCGCGCGATCCGTGCTTGGAGGCTGTCCTGGTCGTGTTCGTTCTCGGCGCGCTCCAGCTCCCGCTTGATCTGCTCGATCCGCGCCGACACCGCGGTGTCGGCGCCCGCACCGCCGACGAGCGTGGTGCTGCCCTCGGTGACGGTGATGCGACGGCACCGGCCCAACTGCTCCAGGCGCACCGCGTCGATGCTCTGCCCCGCGTCGCCGGTCACGACCTCGCCACCGGTGAATACGCCGAGGTCCGACAGCTCCGCGAGCCGTCGGTGCCCGAAGCCCGGCGCGCGCACCACGACCGAGCGGAACGTGTTGTGCACGTTGTTCGCCACGAGCATGCCCAGCGCGGGCCCGTCCACGTTCTCGGAGATGATCACCAGCGGCTTCTGCGTCCGGGTCACCTGCTCCAGGACCGGCATCAGCGTCTGCACCTTCGAGATCTTCTCGTTGGTGAGCAGGATGTACGGGTCCTCGAAGACCGTCTCCATGCGGTCCTTGTCCGTGGCCATGTAGGGCGAGATGTAGCCGTTGTCGAACTCCATGCCGTCCACGAAGTTCACCTGCAGCCCGAACGCCGGCGACTCCTCCACGGTGACCACACCGCCGAGCCCGACGCGGCCCATCGCCTCGGCGATGATGTCGCCGATCTCCGGGTCGTTGTTCGCCGAAAGCGTCGCGACGTGTGCGAGGTCGCCCGCCTCCGTCACCTCACGGGCGCCGGCCTGCAGCACCTCGACCACGCGCTGCACGGCCTTCTGGATGCCGTTCTTCAGCAGCTGCGGGTTGGCGCCGTCGTCCACGGCGCGCAGGCCTTCGCGCACGATCGCCTGCGCCAAAACGGTGGCGGTGGTCGTGCCGTCGCCCGCCACGCCGTTGGTCTTCATCGCCACCTCCTTCACCAGCTGCGCGCCCATGTTGGCGAACGGGTTTCGCAGCTGGATCTCCTTGGCGATGGTGACGCCGTCGTTCGTGATCGTCGGGGCTCCGGTGAGCTTCTCGATCACGGCGTTGCGTCCCTTGGGGCCGAGCGTCACCTTCACCGCATCGGCGAGCGCGTTCACGCCCGACTCCAGCAGCTGGCGGGCTTCGACGTTGAAGCGCAAGTCCTTGGCCATGTCTGTCCTTTCCGTACGGAGGTCGTGGTCGCGGCTGAACCTGCCGGCGGTCAGGGCACGAGGATCGCGCGGCCGCGGACGAGGCCGCGGTCCAGATCGTCGAGCGCCTTCTCGAAGTCGGTCAGGGCGTACTTACTGGTGTGCAGCGCGACTTTTCCTTGCGCGGCAAGCACCATGAGCTCGGCGAGATCCGAATAGGACCCGACGAGGTTGCCGACGAAGTTGATTTCGGTGGAGATGATGTCGATGGTCGGCACCGCCAGCGTCCCGCCGTAGCCGACCACGTAGTAGTTCCCGGCGCGTCGCAACATCTTCACGCCGGCCTCGATCGCGCCGCCCTCGCCCACGAAGTCGACGACGGCTTCCGCGCCTTCGCCGCCCGTGAGCTCGAGCACCGCCTGGGCTTCCGAGCCGTCGGCCACCACGAGGTGGTCGGCACCGAGCTCGCCCGCGAGCTTCAGCGCCTCCGGAGACCGGTCGACCACGATCAGCTCCGCAGGGCTGATCGCCTTCAGCACCTGGATGCCGATGTGGCCGAGCCCGCCCGCGCCGATCGACACCACGCGCTCACCCGGGTGCAGGTGGGCCGCCGCCTTGCGGGCGGCGTGGTACGCGGTGAGCCCCGCGTCGGCCAGCGCCGCCACGGCCGCCGGTTCGAGCGAGGAGTCCAGCTTTACCACAGCCCGCGCGTTGGTGCGCAGGTATTCCGCGTAGCCACCGTCACGGTCGATGCCCGGGAACGCCGACTGTACACAGTGGACGTCATCGCCCGCGCGGCACGCCTTGCACAGCCCGCACGTGGCGAGCGGGTGCAGGATCACCGGGTCGCCCACGGACACCGACGTGACACCCTCGCCGATCTCCGCGACCCAGCCCGCGTTCTCGTGGCCGAGCGTGTAGGGCAGCGTGACGCCCGACTTCTCCGCCCACTGACCCTCGATGATGTGCAGATCTGTGCGGCACACGCCGGCGCCGCCGATCCTCACCACCACGTCGAGCGGTCCCTGCACGCGGGCGTCGGGCACCTCGACGAGCTCGGGGGTGCGGTCGTAACCACGTAGCTGCACCGCTTTCACGACGGTACCTCCTCTCGCACCTCGTCGCCGGTCCGGTAGTACCGCGGTTTCGTGCTGTCCTCGATGGACACGCGCACGCCCTTGGCGAACCGCAGCAGGCTCTGGCGCTCGGGGGACCGCTGCGCGTCGACCTGCCAGCCCTCGTCCACCAGCTTGCGCACGGCCCGCTCCATGCAGGCCAGGTGCGTCTCGCGCCGGAAGCCCGCCGGGAGCTCGGCGAGCCCACCACCGGCCTGTTCGGGGACCGAGCCGCCGAAGCCGGCGGCGGCGACCTCGCCGCCGGCGCGCCCCTCCAGCACGATGTCGACCGTGTCGACGCTCGGCAGGCTCAGCACCGCGTCGTGCGCGTCGGCCACCATCAGGTACGCGAAGTTGGGCGCGCAGAAGTACGCGGGCAGCCGCAGCCGCACCGAAACCGAGTGGCCGCGGTCGTTGTGCAGGCGCACGCGGACGCCGCCCACGAACCCGAGGTCCGTGATCGGCTCGTGGAACTCGGGGTCCACGACGTCGGCCAGGGCACGCCAGACTCTGCTGGTCAGCGTTTCCGCTGTCGCCGCGGTCATGCCGGGACCTTCGAACTCGCCTCGGCGGCCGCGCGGGCACCGGCCATCCCGGCGGTCACCTCCGCGGGCACTTCGAGGTCGTAGAGCTGCGCGGCGTTGAGGCCGAGGATCTTCTTCTTCGCGTCCGTGGTCAGCGTGCCGTAGTCGCCCTGCATGTCCTCGGGGAACTCGAAGTCCACGAAGGACTCGACGAGCCACTTCGGCTGCCAGATCGCGTAGTCGCTGGCGAAGGTGATGCGGTTCTCCCCGAGCCAGTACAACAGCTCGCCCACGACCTGCGCGAAGTAGCGCGGCCGCGTGTGGATGAACGGCATCGCCACCGCGAGGCAGGCGTAGACGTTGGGTTCCTGCGTGGCGATCCAGCAGAAGTCCTCGAACCGGGGCAGGCCCACGTGCTCGACGACGAAGTTGAGGTTCGGGAACGCGACGGCAGCGTCGTCGATGTCGGCGACATCGGCCGAGTCCCGCTCGCTGTGGTCGATCGCGGGTCCTTTGTGGACGTGGACGTTGCGGATCCCGAGCTGCTCGCACTTCTCCAGGTACCGATAGGCCCACGGGTCGGACAGCTGCCAGCCCTTCGACTCGCCCTTCCACTCCGCCGTGTAGAGCTTCACGCCCTTGAGGTCCCACCGCTCGGCCAGCGCTTCGAGCTTGTCCAGCCCGGCCTCACCGTCGCGAGGGTCGAAGGCGCCGTTGACGATGAACTTGCCAGGGTTGTTCTCCGCGACGGCCCCGTCCTGCTCGGTCGTGTTGAACCCGTTGACGTAGAACTCGGTGAGGTAGGTCGGCTGGAAGATGGCCTTGTCCACGTAGCCCGTCGTGAACAGGTCGTCGATCAGCGTCTCCTCGGAGTACTTGCCGAACTTCTCCAGCGACCACAGCCACTCGGCGGGGCTGAGAGTGCGGTGGTGGTCGTAGAAGCACTCGATGAAGCCCTTGCCGTACCGGTTGGCCTGGTTGGCCGGCGAGCCGTCCCAGAAGTGCACGTGGCTGTCGACGATGAAATAGCTCTCGCCGTCCTTGCGGTACATGGGGAGTCCTTTCGCGGGAAGGGCCCCGGGGCCGGGGCCGGGACGGCGAGCACCGTCCCGGCCCGGCCCCCCTCGGGGCGAACCGGTGTCCGTGCGCGGGCTACTCGACCGGTTCGAGGTCGAAGTCGATGTACTCGGCCGCGTCCTCCGGGTTGGCGAACAGCACCGTCTCGTCGTCGAGGTGGACCATGCGCCCGTAGTGGGTCGACATGATCTCCTCGAAGTCGGTCTGCCCGAAGTCGAAGCCGATCGCCTCGGAGATCTCGTCCCAGTTGAAGACGATCTTGTTCGTGCCGTCGAGGCGGATCATGGACGGGTACTCCGCCACCGTGATGCCCGGCTTGCTGCGCATGACCTCAGCCACGACGTAGCCGTTCTGGTTGTTCATCAGGGTGACGCCGCACATGTTCGACGCGGTGCGGTCGACGCTAAACTGCCTGCTCGCGGTCATGAAAGCAGCCCTTTCGGTTCGTCGAGGGAGAGGTCGGACAGGAGGCTGCGCAGGCTGGCCACCGAGCGGTCCCAGGACTCGGCGAAGGTCACGACCTTCTCCTGCGGCTGCGACCAGATCGGCTGCAGCGTGCGGGCGGCGGCCTCGGACACCGGCACCCACTTCTCGAGCCACGACGTGAGCACCCGCTTGTTCTGCGCGGAGTGCTCGGCGTCGCTGGTGAGCATGCTGAACAGGGCCCGGGTGTAGGAGCGGTCGCGCCCGTAGTCGTGCTCGCCGGCACCGACCACCGTCGGCGTGACGTAGTCGCCGTTGCGGGCGGCCACCTGCATCACCAGGTGGCTGCGGAAGAGCTCACCCACCAGGGACTCGAACACCACGTTGGCGGCGAACAGCGACTCGGCCCAGTCTCCGATCGCCGTGAGGCGCTCGACGTTCTCACGCACGCCCTGCCACGCCGGGTCCTCGTGCCACACCGAACGGTGCACCGCGCCGTCGAAGTCGATCCCCGACTCGGTCAGGTCCAGGTTGTAGAGCGCGAGGTCCTGAGCGAAACGCAGCTTGTGCGCGGTGTTCACGGCGATCGCGTTGTTGATCATGTTCGTCGGCGCCGAGCGCTGCTCCGAGCAGAACACGTGCATGCCGAGCCCGTGCTCGGCGTGCATCCAGGCACCCAGATGCCGTTCGACGAACTTGCTCCAGCTCGGCGCCCAGTTCTGGTAGGCGCCGGCTTTCTTGGCGTTGTCGAGGTTGAGCTGGATCTGCCGGACGACATTGGAGTTGTTCCGGAAGATCGTCTGTTCCCACTCCTCGTTGGGGTCGAGGAACTCGTGCCAGTTGCCCGACTTGAGCTCCGTCCACTCCTTCGGGTAGCCGCCGGGGCCGTCCGCGAAGCCGTAGATCCAGCCCTGGGAGAGGTGCCGCTCGGGGTCGGGCTGGACGTCGAAGGTCACGTCCTCGTAAATCGTCGCACGCATCTTGCGCGGCTTGAAGTAGTTGTAGCTTCGGCTCTTCGAGCTCGGGAAGTCCAGCAGCCCGGCTTCGGCGCCCGTGAACTCCGGCTTCGGGAAGCTCTGCTGGGGCTTTTCCGTACTGACCATGAGCACACCTCTCTGTGTGTGTGGCCTGCTTCGGGTGGGATCGGCCCGCGGTGGTCAGTCCTCCGCCGCGGCCGTGATCGTGAACTTGTCGTAGAAGACCTGATCTGACGGCACACCCAGGCTTTCCAGCAGGGGCAGGGCCGCGTCGATCATCGGCGGCGGGCCGCACAGGTACACGTCGCATTCGGCGATGTTGTCCTCCCGCCGTTCGAGCACCTGGGTCACGAGCCCGGTTTCGCCTTCGCCGTCACCCGGCCAGCCTTCGGGAGCGGTGTCGGACAGACACGGCACGAACCGGAACTTCGGCAGCTGCCGGGCGAGCTCCGCCATCTCGTCGAGGTGGAAGAGGTCCCGCTCGGTGCGGGCGCCGTAGTAGTACACGACCTCCCGCTCGTTGCCGCTTTCCGCCATCTGCCGCAGCAGCGCCAGAATGGGGGACATCCCGGCCCCACCGCCGACGAAGACCAGCCGCCGGTCGGAGCTGACCCGCAGGGTGAACGTGCCGTACGGCCCGGTCACCTCCAGCGGGTCGCCGGCGGACAGGGGTCCTTCGAGCAGCCCGGAGAACTTGCCACCGGGGTAGCGCTTGATGATGAACTCGAGGATCCCGCCGGCCACCGTGACGTTGGCCATGGAGAACGAACGGTGCTCGTCCGTGCCCGGGATCTTGATGTCCACGTACTGCCCCGGGTGGAACCGGATGCCCGCGTCCTCGTCCACCTTCAGGCGGACGAGCGAGATGTCGTGGGTCAGGTCGGTGATCGACTCCACCGTGGTTCCCGCCGTGACGACCGGCAGGCCGGACCGGATCATGTCCTCGTCGTAGTTGGTCAGCTCGATCTCGAGGTCGGAGTACGCGTGCCCTCGGCAGAGCAGCACGAACCCTTCCTCGCTTTCGTAGTCGGCCAACGCGAACGTGGAGTACCGGTCCATCTGCAGGTCACCCTCGAGCAAGAAGGACTTGCACGCCGAGCACTGCCCCTCCTTGCAGCCGTGCATGAGCATGACGCCCTGCCGGAAGGCCGCATCGAGGATGGTCTCGTCCTCGTCGGCCTCGATGTCGATGCCGACCGGTTCGAACCGGATCTTGTGCTTGTCGCCCATGGACGCCGCTCCTGGGGATGGGGGTACCCACCGGGGCACCCGGGATTCGAACCCGGGAACCCCGGCGGGGACCGTTTCGGGGTGCGGCCTCAGGCCACCGTGACGTTCGGGTTCGCCTTGTACGCGGCGATGTGCGCCTCGCGCTCGGCGTCCGACATCTTGTTGAGCGCGATGTTCGGGCTGCCGAAGGTGATCCCGCGGACGTCGTTGAGAGTCCACAGCTTCTTCGGGTCGTCGAGGTCGAGGTGCGGCTGCGGGATGAGAGTCTTCCCGTCGTCGCGGACGTAGCCGAGGTCGGAGATGATGTCGGCGAGGTCCATGCCGTCGTAGAGCGTCTCCCACTCGCGCTTGCCCGTGAGCCGGCCCATGTTCGGGGTCTCGCGGCCCTCGTACTCGCCGCGGAACGCCGTGGTGTCGGTCCAGGCGCAGGTCTCCGAGCAGTAGGTGCGCCACTGGCCGTCGACCTTCTCGGTCACCATGTCCTCGCGGATGAGGGCGGGGACCATGCAGGTCCAGCAGCGGTGCGGGTACTCGTAGCCCACGTTCTCGAACGCGATCGGCTTGTTCTTGCCCGGGTAGCGCAGGCGGTTGTACGCCTCCCACCACTTGCCGAACTGGTTGTACCAGCCCGGGTACTTCGACTCGAACCACTCGAAGTCGGTGTCGGTCATCGGGTCGATGCGCCAGTAGTTCACCGGCCACCCGGTGGCGAAGAACTGCGCCACGCGGTGCACGTAGTGCTTGTTGATGATCCGGTTCCACGCCTCTTCGACGAGGTCGTGGGGGATCTTCAGGCCGTACTTCTCGAGCGGGATGAGGTAGCTGCGGTAGTAGTCGTCGTAGATCCACCGACGCCACATCTCCGCGTAGCTGTCACGGTCCTTGCGGCGGTCCTTCGTGCCGTACTCGATGAAGGTGCCGATGGCCGCGTCGACCACGCAGTGGTTGTTCCACCACGCGTAGCGCAGGTCGCGCTCGAGCAGCGTCCGGTTGTCCTCGTCCGCCAGCGCCATCAGCAGGATGGAGTAGCCGTTGCTGATGTGGCGGGACTCGTCGGACTGCACGGAGTGGAACACCGTGGGCAGCAGGTAGTCGCCGTTGGCCGCGGCCTCCGACGGCATGGCGACGAACAGGGTGTTCGTGAACGCGGTCTCGGCCACCACCGTCAGGTAGATGTTGGCGGCGGTGATCGCGTCACCGGTGATGAAGCCCTCGCCGAACTGCCGGCCGATCGTGCCGGCGTAGTTGTTCGAGAACGCCTTCTCCGTGATGTCGAACCCGGCGGGGTCGATGTAGTGGTTCATGTAGAGGCGCTTGAGGTTCATCTGGATCGTCGAGTGGCGAACCTCGTCGATCATCTGCACCGCGAGGCCGTTGTGCACCTCGGGGTTCGGCACCGCGTCGATCGCCATCGGCATCGCGCGGGCGGCCGAGATCTCCGGGAACGGGATGATGGACAGGAACAGCTTCTGCCACTCCATCCAGCGTTCCTGGACCTGGCGGAACATGTTGCCGCGGATGGCGCCGTCCATGGCGCCGAACACGCGGTTGTCCTTTTCCTCCTCCATCGGGAAGTAGGAACGAAGGATCTGCTTGAGCGGGTCCTTCTTGGGGGCCTTGTCGAACTTGTAGTCGGTCCCGAAGCGCTTCGCGGGGGTCGCGAAGGTCGGTTCCCACGACAGTTCCGTGATCTTCTTGTGGGCCTTGCTCAGACTTTGTCGACTCACGCCGTGTACCTCCACCTGATCGGTCGTCGGCAGTTCCTGGCTCGGCTTGGTTCGCGCCGCTCGCGGGTGGTGATCCGGTCCCCGGCCGCCTGGCCGCCGGGCACCGGATGCAGCTCGCACGTCGCCGTCCGGATGCAGGGAATGACACCGCGAGTACCCTGTGATGGTGGTCTCAATATGAGACAGGCAGTGGTCTGCGCTGCCGTTATGGTGACTGGCACACGACGTCGTGTGCCTGGCCGGGGCGCACGACGCCCTACTGCCGGGAGGTGAGGCTTTGACCGACGCAGGCGCCTCCATTTCGTCGCCGGACAGGCTGGCGAACGCCAGGGAGCAGTTCTTGTCCACGGAGGAGGTCGACGCGGAAAGTGTCCGCAAGACGATCCTCGCGTCGTGGTGGCGGTCCCGGACGCACCGGGTGGCCGCCGACCACGTGAAAACTCCGTATGTGGAGGATCCCAACCTCGAGACGCCGCTGCTGCAGAGCGCGGGCGCGGTGCTCGACGCCCTGGAGGACAAGCTGAGCGACCTCGCGGTGAGCGTGGTGCTCACCGACGACCAGGCGCTGGTGCTGGACCGCCGGACGGAGGACCGCGCGCTCGAGCGTTACCTCGACGGGGTGCAGCTCGCGCGCGGGTTCAGCTACGCCGAGGAGTTCGTCGGCACGAACGGGATCGGCACGGCGCTCGAAGGCAGGCAGGCGACCGCGGTGTTCGGTCACGAGCACTACGCGGAGAACCTCGACACGCTCGCGTGCGCCGGCGTGCCCATCCGTCACCCGATCTCGGGCCAGGTCCTCGGCCTGCTGGATCTCACGTGCTGGAAGAAGGACGCCGGCCCGCTGCTGCTGGCGCTGGCCAAGGCGACCGCGCACGACATCGAGACGGAGCTGACCACCCAGGTCGGCCTGCGCGAGCTGAGCCTGTTCTCGGCGTACCTGCGGGCGTGCCGGCGCGGGCAGGGGATCGTGCTCGCGGTCAACAACGATCTCGTGATGCTCAACGACCACGCCCGCCAGCTGCTCGTGCCCGAGGACCAGGCCGCGCTGCTGGCCCGGGCCGTCGAGGCGCTGAGCTCGCAGTCGGACCGCTCGCTGTCGATGGACCTGCCCAGCGGCGCCCGCGCGCGGCTGTCGTACACGCCGGTCTCGAGCGATGTCGGCCCGGCCGGCGGCGTCGTGCGGGCCCGGCTGCTGCAGGAGCCCGAGGTCGTGTCCGCGCGCACCGACACGCGCCAGCCCGTGCTGCCCGGCATCGTCGGCACGGGCGCGTTGTGGGTGCGGGCGTGTCACTCGGTCGGCCGCTTCGCGCGCGACCGGAAGTGGACCGTGGTCGAGGGCGGACCCGGCAGCGGCAAGCTCGCCGTCGCCCGAGCCGCACATTCCGGCTCCACGGCGAGCGCGCCGTGCGAGGTCGTGGAGCTCGACGGCATCAAGCCGGGGGAGTGGGAGGTCCCGGTGCGGCGCGCGCTGCGCAAGGGCCCGGGCACGGTGGTGTTCCGCCACCTGGACAAGCTCTCGCAGCAGGAGCAGCGGGCACTGGCCGCGGTGCTCGACGACGCGCGGCTCGACGCCCGCGTGTGGGGCGTCGCGACGGTGTCGGAGGGTGAGCAGGACGGTCTCGACACCGACCTGATGCGCCACTTCCCGACGTCGGTCACGGTGCCGCCGCTGCGCCACCACATCGAGGACGTGCGCGTGCTCGTGCCGTTCCTGCTCGCGCAGCTCGGCAAGGGCCCACTGCTGCACTGCTCGCCGGCCGCGCTGCAACTGCTCCTGCGCAACGAGTGGCCGGGCAACGTCGCCCAGCTGCGGCAGGTGCTGCGCAAGGTCGTGCACACCCGCCGCGCCGGCGTGATCGAGCCCGAGGACCTGCCGCCGGAGTGCCGGACGGTGGTCAAGCGCGTGCTCAACCCGCTGGAGTCGCTGGAGCGCGACGCGATCGTGCGCAGCCTCCTCGACGCCGACGGGAACAAGTCCCGCGCGGCCCACTCCCTCGGCATGTCGAGGGCCACGATCTACCGCAAGATCCGGGACTACGGCATCGACATCCCGTCGTGAGCGATCTCGCGTGGGGCGCTGCGATCGGGTGCGGGGAGGACGGCGCATGATCGACCTGGAGCACGACCACGGCGTCGCGGTGGTCCGGATGCACGAGAACCCTTGCGGGAGCATGGTTCCCGAGACGCTGGACCGGATCACCGCCGCGCTGGGCTACATCGGCGGCTCGTACGCGGTCGTCCTCACCGGCGGTGACGACGTGTTCGCCCGCGGCTTCGCCGGCACGGCGGACCGGCTGGAGCGGGCCGTGCTCGCCATCGCGAACCACCCGAGCCCGGTCGTCGCCGCGATCGGCGGAGACGCGCTGGGCGCCGGCTACGCCCTGGCGGCGGCCACCGACCTGCGCGTGATGGCTCAGGGGCGGCTCGGACTCGGCGCGGCCGCGCACGTGCCGCCCGCCGTCGAGGCGGTGTTGCGCCGCCACGCCGGCCCGGTCTGGCGCACGGTCCGCTCGGGCGAGCGCACGTTCACGCCGGAGGCGGCGCTCGTCGCCGGACTGGTGGAAACGTGTTGCGCCCCAACCGATCTGCTGCACGTGGCGGTGGAGCGGGCGGCGCGGCTGGCCGGCGGGGCGAAGCAGTTCTGCTGAGGCTCTTCCCGGTGCTCGGGCCTCAGCCGAACTCCTTGCGGATCTGCGGGAGCACCTCGGTGCCCAGCAGCTCGATCGCCTTCATCACCTTCGCGTGCGGCACGCCCGACCAGTCCATCTGCATGGCGTAGCGGTCGGCGCCGGTCAGCTTGCCGACGCTGATGATGCGCTCGGCCACCTCGTTCGGGCTGCCGACGAACAGTGCGCGGGCGCCCTCGGTGTACTGGTCGTACTCGCGGCGCGTGGGCACGGCCCAGCCGCGCGAACGCGCGCCCCACTTCATCGTCTCGAGCCAGTACGGGTAGAAGGTTTCCTTGGCGTCCTGGGAGTTCTCGGCGACGAAGCCGATGGCGCCCATGGTCACGTCGTGCTCGTCGTCGGCGTGCTCGCCGGCCGCGGCCGCGCGGCGGTAGAGGTCCACGAGCGGCGCGAAGCGCTCCGGCTCGCCGCCGATCACGGCGTAGACCACGGGCAGGCCGAGCAGCCCGGCGCGGATCGAGGACTCCGGGTTTCCGCCGGTGCCGACGGAGATGCGCAGGCGCCGGCCGTACGGGCGCGGGTAGATGTGCGCGTCGTTCAGCGGCGGGCGGAAGCGGCCCGACCACGTGATCGGGTCCTCGCGGTCGATGCGCAGCAGCAGGGCGAGCTTCTCTTCGAACAGCTCGTCGTAGTCGCCGAGGTCGGCACCGAAGAGCGGGAACGACTCGGTGAACGACCCGCGCCCGGCAAGCAGTTCCGCACGGCCGCGGCTGAGCTGGTCGAGCGTCGTGAACTGCTGGTACAGGCGCACCGGGTCCTCGGTGGAGAGGACCGTGACCGCGCTCGCGAGC
The DNA here is from genome assembly GCF_040654155.1 of Amycolatopsis sp. NPDC050768. NCBI lineage: Bacteria > Bacillati > Actinomycetota > Actinomycetes > Pseudonocardiales > Pseudonocardiaceae > Amycolatopsis > Amycolatopsis sp. NPDC050768. The sequence continues at coordinate 303,955 of NZ_JBFAHL010000006.1, read as the reverse complement.
GTGATGTGCTCGGTGACGCTCGCCGCCGCGGCCAGCACGGTGGCGGGGTTCGAGATGGCGTAGTGCTCCAGGTGGTGCTCGCCCAGGCCGTAGAACCCGAGACCGAGCTCGTCGGCGAGCTTGATGCGCTCCACCGTTTCGGCGAGCCGCTGCGCCACCGACACCTGCTCACCGGTCACCGGGTCGGGCGTCCGGTCGCCGAAGCTGTAGATACCGAGTTCCATGTCCACTTCCTCGCGAGTTCCTGGCGTCGAACCTACCAGGCTTTGATGACGCGTCAACATTTCTTGTCGGTAGTGTCCGCGGTCACGGACTCAACCTTCCCGCCCGCTCACCCGTTGATCACGGTGGACCGGGACGACAGGAGTTGTCGATGCAGGGAAAGACCTTCGCGACGGGAGTGCTGGTGGCCGTCGCGGCCGCGATGACGGCGTGCGCCGCGCCGCAGGCGGCCACCACCACCCCCACGCCGCTGGCCGAGACCTCGAGCCTCGCGCCCGCCACCACGGAGACCACGCCCACGTCGACCACTCCGCCTCCGCCCCCGCCCCCGCCGTGCGCGGTCACGACCGGCGCGTGCGCGAGCCTGTCACTGCGGCTCGCGTGGCTGCTCAAGGACGGCGTGGTCGTGCGCGGACCGGTCGCGATGGAACCGGGCGACGCGAGCCAGCCGACGCCCGTGGGCAGTTTCAAGGTCGCGTGGAAGGACAAGGTGCACACCAGCAGCGAGTACGGCGACCCGATGCCGAACTCGGTGTTTTTCGCGGCCGGCGGGATCGCGTTCCACGCCGGGCCGTTGGACAAGCCCTCCCACGGCTGCATCCACCTGGCCGACGCCGACTCGGCGGTGTTCTTCGCCGGGCTGCCGGTGGGCGCGTCCGTCGAGGTGAAGGCCTGATCTGTCCACTGTGGAACCGATGAGTTCCATAGTGGACTCAGTGTCGGCGGTGCGGTACCTCGGGGGAGTCGGTGTCCAGCGGCACAGACGAGCCCCGGACCAGTCCCAGTTGGACGGTCGGGCGGCGGCTCACCGTCGCGAGTCCCCAGTTGGTGGCGGTGCGCAGGCGGTTGCCCGGCATCGCCAGCAGGTGGTACGCGCGGGTCACGATCTTCGCGGGCCAGCCCGAAAGCGGCACGTGCAGCGGGTTGGCCGCCGCGCGGCCGGCGCCCAGGTCGACCACGAACCCGAGGTCGTGGTGGCGGTAGGTGCCGGGCCGGCCGTACCCGAGTGACGCGGCGACGTTCGTCCCCGCGAGCTTGCCCTGGCGTTGCGCGTGCTGCGCGGTCATCGCCGTGCACTCGCCCGGCCGTGTCAGGTCGGGCACGGCCGCGACGTCGCCGCACGCGAACACGTCCGGGTAGCCCGGCACGCCGAGCTGCGCGGTCACCACGACGCGGCCCTTGGTGGTGGGCAGGCCGACATCGGCGACGAGCGGGTCGGGCCGCACCCCGACGCACCACACGAGCGACCGCGTCGGGACGCGTTCGCCGGTGGTGAGCGTGACGGCGTCGGCGGTGGCGTCCTTCACCGACGTCTTCATCAGGACCTCGACGCCGCGCTCGCGCAGCACCGTGTCGGCGGTCTTGCCCAGGCGTGGCGCCAGTTCGGGCAGCACGCGGTCGGCGATGTCGAGCAGCAGCCAGCGCACCGGCTGCCCCGTGAGCTCGGGGTGGCGCGCGGCGAGCGCCTCGGTGAACGCCGGACCCTGGACCGCGACCTCGGTGCCGGTGTAGCCGGCGCCCACGACCACGAACGTGCAGCGAGCCGTGCGCTCCTCCGGATCGTCGGCCGCGGCGGCGAGCTCGATCTGACGGGTGATGTGGTCGCGCAGGTAGAGCGCCTCCGGCACCCCGCGGAACCCGTGGGCGGTCTCGGCTACGCCCGGGATCGGCAGGAGCTTGTTCACGCTGCCGGCTGCGAGCACGAGCCGGTCGTAGGACAGCTCGTGGCCGCGGTCCTCGGGGTCGGTGTAGCCGATCGTGTGCGCGTCGAAGTCCACAGTGGTCACCGTGCCCAGCACCAGCCGCACGCCGCGCAGGGTTCCGGGGATCGAGACGGTGATGCTGCGCGGGTCGAGCAGCCCGGCCGAGACCTCCGGCAACAGCGGCAGGTAGAGGAAGTAGTCGGTGGGGTTGACCACCACCACTTCCACGTCGTCGTCCGCGGTCCTGCGCAGCCGCTTCGCCGCGTTGTACCCGGCGAACCCGCCCCCGACGATCACGACCCGCATCACGTCTCCTCCCCGTACGGTTGCCGGACACGCGGCGGTCACCCGGCGGCGGCCGCGGCAGCCCGGGTGCCGCCGGGTGCGCTCAGCCCTGCGGCTGCGTGATGTTGACCATCCAGCCGATGCCGAACTTGTCGACGCACATGCCGAACTCGTCGCCCCACATCTGCTTCTCCAGCGGCACCGCGACGTTGCCGCCGTCGGAGAGCTTGGCCCAGTAGCCGCGCAGCTGGTCGCCGTCGTCGCCGCTGAGGCTGACCGAGATGTTGGTGCCGGGGTTGTGGTCCATGCCCGGCGGCGTGTCGGCCGCCATCAACGTGAACCCGTTCTCGGTTTCGAGCTGAGCGTGCATGATGTTGTTCGCCGCGGGGGAGTCCGGCATGCCGGATTCCCCGAACGTGTTCACGGTCAGCGTCCCGCCGAACACGTCCTGGTAGAACTCCATCGCCTGCCGGGCGTCGTCGCGGAAGCTGATGTACGGGTTGAGGATCGAAGCCACCGGACACTCCTTCGTCGTGGAAGGGAATGAATCCTTGCAGAAGACGAAGGGGTGGACAACGGGGTCGCTCCGGCGGGTGAAGAAATCGCGCTTCGGTAACGGGAACGAGTGCCCTGCGATGGGGGGATTTCCGTTGCCGTGTGGCGGTTTTCGGCGTTCTCGGTGAAAAGATTTCCGTTATAACCGTGCTCACGGGTCGGTGGTGAGTTTTCCGCGAAGTTGTTCCAGAGTCTGTGACAGCAGGCGCGAGACGTGCATCTGGGAAATGCCCACGCGGTGCGCGATCTGGGTTTGCGTGAGACCGCCGAAGAAGCGCATCACGAGGATCGCGCGCTCGCGCTGCGGCAGTTCGCGAAGCAGCGGTTCCAGCGCCTCGTGGTTTTCGATGTGCTCGAGTTCCGCGTCTTCCTCGCCGAGGGTGTCCGCGAGCGAGAGGGGTTCCGCGTCGTCGTGCACGGGCTTGTCGACCGACAGCGTCTGGTAGGCGTTGCCGGCGATGAGACCTTCGTGGACTTCGTCGACGTCGAGCCCGAGGTGCTCCGCGAGCTCCGTCGGCGTCGGCGCGCGGCCGAGGGTCTGAGACAGCGCGCTCGAGCCGTGGCTCAGGGCGAGGTGCAGTTCCTTCAGCCGGCGCGGCACGCGCACGGACCAGCCGGTGTCGCGGAAGTGGCGGCGGATCTCGCCCATGATCGTGGGCACGGCGAAGGAGAGGAAGTCCGGGCCGCGGTCCGGGGTGAACCGGTCGATGGCGTTGAGCAGCCCGATGCGGGCCACCTGCACGAGGTCCTCGCGCGGCTCGCCGCGGCCGGTGAAGCGCGTGGCGATGTGCTCGGCGACCGGGAGGAACTCCGTCACCAGTTGCTCGCGCAGGCGCGGGCGGCGCGGATCGTCCGCGTCGAGGGCGACGAACTCTTCGAACAGCGGCACCGTGTGGGCGTACTCGTCCCGGCGCCGGGTGATCGGCTGCTGGTTCACCTGGCCGTCCCCGGGCCCAGCTCGAGGTGGATCGCCAGGGTGTTGCCGACGCCGTCGGGAGCCGTGGTGTTGGTCGATGACACGGCGGCGGCCAGCGTCGTGAGCACGTGCCAGCCGAAGCTGCGCTCGCTCGGCAGCCGCGCGTGCCCGGTGCGGGTCTCCACGGTGATCGCGATGCCCTCGGGTGCCACGTGGAAGCGGCAGGTCATGGTCTCGCCGAAGTCGGCGAGTTCCACGAGCTGCGCGCAGGCCTCGTCGACAGCCATCTTCGCGTCGGCGATCGCGTCGAGCCCGTAGTCGGCGCGCGCGGCCACCGCCTGGGCCAGCATCCGTACCAGCGGGATCTGCGCGGTCTCGGCGGGCAGACGCAGCTCGACCACCTCGGCGAGCAGGTTGTCGACCGCCGGCATCCCTTGGCTCGGCGAGCTGCCGGCTGCTTCGTTCTCCATGCCCCCCGCATACCCACTCGGTCAGGCTTCGACACCTCGGTTTCGCGACTCGTACGGGGTGGTGAGAGGGAGCGGCACCGCGTGCCGGACAGGTGATCGGGATGCAGTAATGTCGCCCGAGGACCCGTTAAAGCGCTAGCGGCCAGTAGTGGCGCGCGCCCGGGTCTCGCCTGGTCTGCAGCGCCCGTCAAGTACCCAAGAGAAGGGTCTGGGAAACATGACCGGCGGCCAGGAACGGCTATCCGCGCGGCTTGACGAAGTCACCGTGGCGATGGAGTCGCTGACCGCGATGCTCGACCACCAGGAACTCGATCTCGGCCAGATGCTGCAGGCGGTCTGCGAGCACGTGGTCGGTGTGGTGGCCGGGGCAGACATGGCCAGCATCACGCTGGTGCGGGACGGCGTCGGGGAGACCGTCGCCAGCACCGACCAGCGCGCGGTGAACTTCGACCGCGAGCAGTACCGCATCGGCGACGGGCCGTGCCTGCGCGCGGCCGAGACGGGGGCGCCCGTGCGGGTCGGCGTCGGCGCGGTGGCCGACCAGTGGCCGCAGTTCGCCTCGGCCGCCGACGAACTCGGCGTGGCGAGCTTCCTCGCCGCCCCGCTCACCGTCGACGGCGACATCAGCGGCGCGATGAACCTGTTCGGGTTCGGCGAACACGGGTTCAGCGACCTCGAGGTGAAAATCCTGGAGCTCTACACCGCCACGGTGGTGTTCGGCCTGCGCAGCGCGCGGCGCTACTTCGACGCGCAGGAGCTGGTGGCGCAGCTCAACCGCGCGCTGGACACGCGTGCCGTCATCGACCAGGCCAAAGGCATCCTGATGGCCGCTCACCGCATCACGGCCGAGGAAGCTTTCCAACGGCTCGTGAAGCGTTCGCAGGACGGAAACCGCAAGCTCTACGACGTGGCGGCCGAGTTCGTGGCCGCCGTGTCCAGTTTTACCTGACCCCGCCCCGCGCGGGTACGCGTGCCCGCGCGCGACACTGGGTATGTCCCCCAGGGGGATCTCAGTCCGGAAGCGGGTGAATCACATGGTGCAAGTGCGGGTCCAGGGTCTCGCCGTTGTCGCCCAGGAGGTGGCGCCGGTGGTGCTGCTGCGCGAGGAAACGGGGCAGCGCCGCTGGCTGGCCATCACCATCGGCGCACCGGAGGCGCAGGAACTCGCCGCCGCGCAGGAGCAGGTGACCTCGGCCCGGCCGGGCACGGTCGAGCTCATCCTCGAGGTGGTGTCGGCGTTCGGCCGGCAAGTCACGAGCGTCGAGGTCACCGAGCTGCGCGACAGCATCTTCCACGCCGACTTGGTGCTCTCGGACGGTGTGCGCGTGTCGGCGCGGCCCAGCGACGCGATCGCGGTCGGGCTGCGCGCCCACGCACCCATCGACGTCGCCGAGGCCGTGCTCGCCGAGGCCGCGGTGGACGTGACGGTGGCCGGCGGCGAGGACCCGGCCGAAGCGCTCGGCGGCGAGCCGGGCGTGGGCACCGAGGACGAGATCCGCCAGTTCCGCGACCTGCTCGACGAGGTCAGCCCGGACGACTTCCGCGACCCCGGACCAGGGCCCGCCTGAGCGGGAATAGCGATCGCCGCTCGTGATGTTGAAAGAGGCGGTCGATGCGTTTCGTGTCCGCCGGGCTCACCCCTCGTCGAGGCGGTGTTCCGTCCGGCTGCCTCGGCATCCGGCCTGCGCCGCGTCGCGCGATCTGCCGAGAGGCGGGCACAGCGCACCGGCCCGAGACGATGGCCCCCGACCTGGCTCCGGTCGGGGGCCATCTTCGTACCCGGGGATGATCTTCGGTCAGCCGCGCAGCTCCGGCGGCTCGCCGTCCACGCCGAGGTCGACCTCCGCGTCGAAGGCGTTGTGCTCGTGCCCGGCCACCGGCTGGGCGACGTCGGTCCCGAGGTCGAAGCCGGCGTGCTGGGCGGCCTCGGCGAGTCCGTCGTTCTCGTCGGACTCGTGCCGGTGGTGGTGGCGCTCGATCATCCCGACATCTTCGGCAGTCCGGACCCCGGCGGGCAACCAACGGAGGGTGAACGCGTCACGCGGGCTCGTGGGAGGTCTGCCCCAAGATCGTCTCCACGAGCTCGAGGGCGTGGTCGGTGCTGCGCGCGGTGAAGGTGAGGTCGACGAACACGTCGCGAAGCTCGGTGTCCTGGGCGGTGCGCTCGATGGCCGTGACCACGTCCGCCACGCCGGCGCCGGCCCGCGGGTAGACGCGCAGGATCGCGCCCAGTTCCGCGGGGTCACGGCCGGCCTCCTCGGCCAGCTGCCGCAGGTTCGCCAGCGGCGCCAGGATCGCGGTCGCCGGGTCGTACTCGGCCGGCGGCGTGATCACCGGCAGCCAGCCAGCCGCCCGCCGCGCGATCCGGCGCATCGCGGCCGGCGCGTACCCGGCGAGGTACACCGGCGGCGTGCGGAGCGGCTTGAACGAGTCGTGGGTTTCGGGCACGGTCCAGTGCCGGCCGCGGTATTCGGCGGGATCGGTGGTCCACAGTGCTTCGAGGGCGTCGAGGCATTCGTCGAGGCGCGCGCCGCGTTCGGTCATCGGCACGTTCACGGCCTCGTACTCCTCGGGAGACCAGCCCGTGCCCAGCCCAGGGACCAGCCGGCCACCGCTGAGCGCGTCGATCGTGGTGAGCGAGCGCGCGAGCAGAGCGGGCGGGTACCAGGGCGCGTTGAGCACGTTGGTGCCGAGCCGCACCCGCTCGGTCACCGCGGCCGCGGCGGCCAGCAGCGCGAACGGGTCGAGCCGCACGGCGAACTCGGCCGGGATCGCGTCGGAGCCGCCGTACCCGACCGTCGGGTGCACCGGTGCGAGCAGGCGGTCGCCGACCCACAGGCTCGCGGCACCGAGCTCCTCGGCACGCCGGGCGAAGCGGGTGACGCCCGAGCCGTCTCCGGCGAACGGGCCGAACTGGGGCAGGGTGAAACCGATGCGCATGGTGCTCTCCCGGCGTCCGCGGTGGTGGTCCCCGTGGTGATCTTGCCATCGGATCCCGGGTCCGCGGCCAGGGATGTGCGCCGGGAAACCGTCAGGTGGTGAGCCGCCGCTGGCCGGGGACGTGGACGGGTGAGAGGCCCGCTGCGGCGCCGGGGCGTTCGCAGCCGAGTGGCATGAGCTGAAGCAGGCGGCGAGCCGGGTGGGAGTCGCCGGGGTCCACGTAGAAGTCGGTGTCGAGGAGCTCGGCCAGCAGCTGCATGCGGCGCAGGACCTTCAGGCCGGCGACGGCGAGGAACGTGGTGCGGCCGAGGTCGATGATCACTACGCCGACCGTGCTGCGGATCCTGGCTTCGACGACCTCGGCGAGGTGCGGGGCGGTGCAGAGATCCACCTCGCCCACCACCTCCACCACGGACACGCCTGGCACGGGCCGGTGGACGTGCAGGTCGAGCAGGCGTTTCGGGTCGACGTGGCCGACCCTGGCGGAAGGAGCTTTCGTGCGGCGTAGGGCGCTCATCGCGGCCCGCCTCTCGTAGAACGCGCACCCGGGTCACGGCCGACCCGGGCCGGAGTTCGGGCATCCCAGCCGATCGGCGCCAACGCTCCCGGAGCGCGGTGAAATCGCGGCGGCTGGTGACTCAACCAAGACCCAGAGTAGTGCACGTGCACTAGAGCCGCCAGCCGCTGCCGGAGTGGTTACCTCCGAACCTGCTTGCCCGCCGCTATGTAGGCGTTGGAATCGCCGAGGAACGAGAACACGACGCCGATCACGGCTGCCAGCGCCGAGAGGTAGCTCAGCCAGGTGCCGCCATTGCCAGTGAGGAGCGACAGGACCTGCAGCGCCGTGAGCACGGTCAGCACGATCCGCGCCCAGTTGCGACCGGCGCGCAGCTTCACCGCGAACAGCAGGTACAGCAGCGCGATGATGACCGCGATCACGACCGCCACGATGAGCGCGATGTTCGCGGCCTGGTCGAGCTGCGCCTGGTCGAGGTTGGGATTGGTGCGGCGGGCGGCGTCGACGAGGTCGTCCTTCTGCCCGAACAGCAGCAGGGCGGCGACGATGCCGATCACGGTCGAGGCGACGAACGCCCAGAACGCGACCGTGATGGTGTTGGGCACGGCCGGACGTGGGGGTTCGCCGGAGAAGGAAGGCGGCGTGGAGTCGTCAGGAAACCGCGGCAGATCGCTCATGTGAGGACATTAGGCCCACTGCCGCGGGCTCGCACTACGACGAGGGGACGCTACCGGTGGCCGCCGCCAGGTTCGGATGGATCTCCAGCACCGAGTCGAGGTGCAGCAACCCGATCGGCCGTAGCAGGCCGCGCTGCTGGGTGACGATGCGGAACGGGATCCCGGCCTCGGTCGCGCGGCCCCGGACGTCGATCAGCACCGAAAGGCCGCTGGAGTCGCAGAACGGCACCTCGGACAGGTCCACGACGAGCACGTCGGGGCGGGCTTCCAGGGCCGCGACGAGCTTGTCGCGCAGCGTGTCAGACACCGCGGTGTCGATCTCCCCGGCGGCGGTGACCACCATCGTGCCGGCGGCGGTCGTGGTGGTGATGTGGAGCGTGGGCAAGCGTCGCGCGCCGGCCGCTCTGAGGTCGTCGGTCACGACGGTTCCCTCCGCGATCACGGGCCCGCCGGGCCGGACGAGCACCCAGCAGGCCGGGTGCCCGGCTTGCGGCCGGGACAGGGTCTGGTGACGGCTGGGTGCTCAACCGTGGTTCGTCCGAACGTAACAGCCCCGGCCCCGCCTGGCAGCCCGAGGCGTCACCGGCGTGGCGGCCCGGCGTCGACGACGGCCAACGAAAGGTCGAGGGGGTCGAAGTGGATCAGGGATTCGAGCCACCAGGTCATGCCAGCCTCGGTCAGCGCAACGAGGTCGACCGTCGGGGGTTGGTCCCAGGCCGGGCTGGCGTTGCCGGCCACCGCGACATCGAAGGGGCGGCCGGCAGGGCGCACGGCGGTGACCAGCCGGGCCAGCTCCTCTGGCGGCGGTGGGTGCGGGCCGGCCAGCGGGAAGATGCCGTCGCCCGTGGTGGCGCGGGTGAGGACGCGCGGGTGGTCGGTGGACATCGCGGTCCAGACGGGGATGGGGTGCGGTTCGGGTGCGCCGGCGTCGAGGTCGACGTGGAAGTGCTCGCCGCGGTGGTGCACCTCGGCGCCCGACCAGATCGCGCGGGCGACCGCCAGAGCCTCGTCGAACTTCGCCGAGCGAGGGCCGAGGGGTTCGCCGAAGCGGCTGAAGTCGCCGGTCTCGTCGGAGCCGAGGCCGGTGCCGAGGATGAGGCGGCCGCGCGAGAGGCGGCTGACGGTCGAGGCCTGTCGCGCGAGCACCCACGGCCGGCGCCGTGCCGGGGGAGTGACCATCGGGCCGAGAAGGATCGTGCTTGTCGCCTGGGCGATCGCGCCGAGCGTGGTCCACGGGTCCGCGATCGGTGGCGCGCCGGGCACGACGTGGTCCCACAGGAACACCCCGTCCCAGCCTGCGGCCTCGGCCCGCACGGCGAGCTCGACGAGAACCGCCGGGTCGCCGAACGGTCCGAACGGCGGCAGGTACAAGCCGTGGCGCAGGGTGCTCACCGGGGTCTCCTCACGTCAGCGGTGCGGGAATCGGGCCACCGTAACGAGTCCGCGTTCAGTGGGCTGAATTGCCTTGCCCGACAACGGGAACCCGCGCGCGGTTGCCGGTCAGCGGCACGAGGAGGGGCCGGACGTGCGGACAAACCGCCCCAACGATGGGAAACCGGGGCGGGGATCTTGTCACCGCGCCCGCGGTTTGGTTGTGTCGGTGCGGACCCCGGTCGCGGCCGCCAACGCGGGCACGGGTTCCCCACGGTGCCGATCAGGTGCCGTGTCCGCTGGGTTTTCCCCGTGAAACGAAGGAATCTGCATGCCGCGCTTGCGAAGAGTGCTGTGTTCGGTGACGGCCGCGTTGGCCGCCGTGACCGTGGCGGCCGGGTCGGCGACCGCCGCCTCCGGGCCCGAGATCACGCCGGCGGCGCCCGCCGCCCAGGCCCCTGCCGCCGTGTCGCGGACCGTCCACGAGTGGCTCACGAACCCCGGTGACGCCACGCCCGTCGATACGCAGCTGAGCTGGCAGAGCCCGGCCGCGGCGGCGCCGACGACGGTCCGCATCGATCCGAACGTGAAGTTCCAGACGGTGTCCGGCTTCGGCGCGGCCATCACCGACTCGTCGGCCCAGGTGCTCTACGGCCTCACGCCGGGCAATCGCGACGAGGTCATGAAGAACCTCTTCGACCCGCGCGCCGGCGCGGGCATCAGCTTCCTGCGCCAGCCCATCGGCGCGTCGGACTTCGCCGTCGGCCAGGACTACAGCTACGACGACCTGCCGTCCGGGCAGACCGACTACGACATGAAGCACTTCTCCATCGCCCACGACGAGGCGCAGATCCTCCCGCTCGTGCGCCAGGCGAAGAAGCTGAACCCGCAGCTGGAGATCGTCGCCAGCCCGTGGAGCATGCCGGGCTGGATGAAGACGTCCGGCTCGATGATCGACGGCAAGCTCATCGACTCGCCGAAGATCTACCGCGCATACGCGCTGTACCTGGTGAAGTTCCTGCAGGCCTACCGCAAGGCGGGCGTGCACGTGGACTACCTGACCGTGCAGAACGAGCCGCAGGCCCTGGAGCGCAACAACTACCCGGGCACCGACCTGCCGTGGCAGCAGGAAGCGAAGGTGATCGAGGCCCTCGGCCCCGCCATCCGCGCCGCCGGGCTCGACACGAAGATCCTCGGCTTCGACCACAACTGGAGCGAGCACCCCGGTGACATCGCCTCGCACCAGCGGGCAGGGGAGGACCCGCAGCCGGAGTACCCGTACGACCTGCTGTCCACCCCGGCCGCGAAGTGGATGGCCGGCACCGCCTACCACTGCTACTACGGCTCGTCCGACGCGCAGACACCGCTCAAGGCATCGTTTCCCGGCAAGGACATCTTCATGACCGAGTGCGAGGGCGGCGACTCGTCCACGATCCTCGGCGTGATGCAGAACTGGGGCCGCAGCTCGATCGACTGGAACATCGCGCTCGACGAGAACCACGGCCCGCACCTGGGCGGCTGCGGCACCTGTAACGGCACCATCACCGTGAACTCGCAGACGAAGGCCGTGACCTACAACGACCAGTACCGCGATATCGAGCACTTCTCGAAGTTCGTGCCGCCGGGCTCGGTGCACATCGCCTCGTCCGTGGTCTACACCAGCGGCAGCAGCACGCCGATCGAGGCGGTCGCGTTCACGAACCCCGACCACTCGACCACCGTGGTCGCGCTGAACACCGCGAAGACCGAGCAGAAGTTCACCGTCGTCTCCGGTGACCGCTCGTTCGACGCGGCCGTGGGCGCCGGCGCCACCGTCACCTTCCAGTGGAGCGGCCGCTGACCGACCGGGTGGTGCGGGGCGGCGGAGAGCCCGCCGCCCCGCGTCGCGCGCGGTACGTTCGGGTTCCCGGACGAAGGAGCGGTCATGACGGGACTGCCCGCGACCATGCGCTCGTGGCGCGTCACCACGCCGGGCCCGATCGGCACCGGCCCGCTGCGCCTTTCGAGCGTCCCGGTCCCCGAACCGGCGCCGGACGAGCTGCTGGTGCGGGTGCTGGTGTGCGGCGTGTGCCGCACCGATCTCCACGTCGCCGAAGGTGATCTGCCGGTGCACCGGCCCGCGGTGACCCCGGGGCACGAGGTGGTCGGTGAGGTCGTCGCGAAGGGGGACACGGCGAGCGGGTTCGCGCTCGACGACCGCGTCGGTGTCGCCTGGCTGCGTCACACGTGCGGCGAGTGCAAGTTCTGCTTGCGGGGCGCGGAAAACCTGTGCCCGCAGTCGCGGTACACGGGCTGGGACGCCAACGGCGGGTATGCCGAATACACGGTCGTCCCGGCGGCCTACGCCCACCACCTGCCCGCCGGGTACACCGACGACGAACTGGCGCCCCTACTGTGCGCCGGGCTCATCGGCTACCGCGCGCTGCAGCGGGCCGAGGTGCCCGAGGGCGGCCGGCTCGGTCTGTACGGCTTCGGCGGCAGCGCGCACCTCGCGGCGCAGGTGGCGCTCGCGCAGGGCGCCACGGTCCACGTGCTGACCCGTGGCCGGGCGGCGCAAGAGCTCGCGCTCGAGCTGGGCGCGGCTTCGGCCGGTCCCGCGGACGCCTCGCCGCCTGAACCGCTGGACGCGGCGATCCTGTTCGCACCGGCGGGCGGGCTCGTGCCGGTGGCGCTCGCCGCGCTCGACCGCGGCGGCACGCTCGCAATCGCCGGGATCCACCTCACCGACGTGCCGGAGCTGAACTACCAGCGGCACCTGTTCCAGGAGCGGCAGGTCCGCAGCGTCACGGCCAACACCCGCGCCGACGCGCGGGAGTTCCTGGACTTCGCCGGCCGCCACCACCTCGAAGTGACCACTCGTCCGTACGCGCTGGCCGACGCTGATCAAGCTCTCGCGGACCTCGCCGCGGGCCGGTTCACCGGCGCCGCTGTGCTCCACGCCTGACGGGGATTTTCCCCCGGCTGCCGCCGTTCGGCTGTTGATCAGTTACCAAGACCTAGGTTACGGTGACCTAGATGTGGATCGACGTCCTGCTCCTCGCCAAGCTCGCCGCGCAGCCCCTGCACGGATACGAGCTGCGCAAGCAGGTCGAGGAATCCAGTGGCCGCGCGCTGTCGAACAACTCGCTCTACCCGACGCTGCGCCGCTTCGCCGAAGCCGGCGCGGTCACGCGCGTCGACGAAGCGCACGAGGGCAAGCCGCCGCGCCACGTGTACACGATCACCGATGTCGGCCGAGAGCTGCTGCACGACCTGCTCGCGGACCTGCCCGCCGAGCTCGCCGGTGACCCTGCCGAGTTCTTCGCACGGCTCGCGGGGTTCGGCTGGCTCGAACCCGAGGAACGCCGGCGCGTGCTCGACGCGCGAGAACACGCGCTCGCCGCCCAGCGCGAGCGCCTCACCAAGCTCGCCGAGGCGCAGGAGGACCCGTGGAGCCGGCTGGTGCTGGCCGAGGTCGGCCGCCGGGCCGAGCAGGAACTGAGCTGGCTCGCGACGGTGCGTGCGCGGGCCCGGAAACCGTCACCCGAGGAGGAGACCCGATGACCACCACCGAGCGTGCGCCGCGGCTGCCGTTCGACCGGCCCAACGTGCTCGAGATCGCGCCCCTGTACCAGGTTCTGCGCCGCGAAGGCCCGATTGCGCGCGTGACCACGCCGGCCGGCGACCCGGCCTGGCTCGTGACGCGGTTCGCCGACGCCCGCGCGGTGTTCGCCGACGCGCGCTTCGGCCGTTCGCACCCGAAGCCGGAGGAGGCCTCGGCGGTGTCGGACGCCGCGGTGCTGAGCGGCCCGCAGGGCGACTACGAGAACGAAGAGGCCGAGCACGCGCGGCTGCGGCGCCTGCTGGTGCCGGCGTTCTCGGCCAACCGGATGCGCAAGCTCGGCGAGCACATCCAGGAGCTCGCCGACCGGTGCCTCGACGAGCTCGAAGCCGCGCACGACGCCGCGGGCGGCGAACCCGTGAACCTGCACGACTTCCTGTCGTTCCCCTTGCCGGTGCTGGTGATCTGCGAGCTGCTCGGTGTGCCGTACGCCGACCGCGACAAGTTCCGCGACCTGTCCGACCGTATCGGCGTGCTCGACAGCGGCGGCGACGCGAAGCGCGCGATGGACGAGTTCGCCGCCTACATGGGCGAGCTGGCCGACAAGAAGCGCGCGGAGCCGGCGCAGGACGTCGTGTCCGACCTCGTCGCCGCGCAGGCCGACGACCCGACGTTCACCGACGACGACCTCGCCCGGCTGGGTGCGGGACTGCTCTTCGCCGGCCACGAGACCACGTCGAACCGCATCGACCTCGGGGTGCTGTTCCTGCTCACCGACACCGCGCGCCGCGACGCGCTGGCCGCCGACCCCGAGGGCCGCGTGCACGGCACCGTCGAGGAGATCCTGCGGATGTCCGCGCCGGGTGGCCTGGGCTTGCTGCGCTACGCCCACGAGGACGTGGAGATCGGCGGTGTCGCCATCCAGCGCGGTGACGCCGTGATGATCTCGACCTCCTCGGCCAACCGCGACGCGAGCGTGTTCGCCGACCCCGAGGAGTTCGACGCCGACCGCAAACCCAACTCCCACATCGCTTTCGGCTACGGCGGGTTCTTCTGCATCGGCGCGAGCCTGGCGCGCACCGAGCTGCGCGTGGTGTTCAGCACGCTGTTCCGCCGCTTCCCGAACCTGCGCCTGGCCGTGGACGTCGACGACCTCGACGTCCGCTCCAACCGCCTCACGGGCGGGGTTTCGAGTGTGCCGATCACCTGGTGACCGCGCCGGGCCGCACTCCTTCCCGGGGTGCGGCCCGAGTCGCTCTATCGTTGGTAGGGCTAATCCGTAGCGGCGCTATGACGTGCGTAACAGTGCTACGTAAGCGGGATATCTGAGCTACACTGGGTGCATGGACATCCGCACCCAGATGCTGGAGGCCGCCGAGAAGCTGCTCGACGCCTCGCCCGACCGCGACATCTCCACGCGCGCCGTGTGCGAGGCGGTCGGGGTCGGCGCGCCGATGCTGTACCGCCTGTTCGGCGACAAGAACGGCCTGCTCTCGGCCGTCGTGGACCACGGGTTCGACCGCTACCTGGCCACCAAGCGCGCGGCCGAGCCGTCGGCCGACCCGATTGCCGACCTCAAGAACGGCTGGGACACCCACATCGCCTTCGCCCAGGAGCACCCAGCCGTCTACCGGCTGATGTACTCCCCGGCGTTCACCGAGATCCCCAGTGCCGCGCAGGAAGCGCTGCGGCTGCTGCGGGAGGTGCTCGTGCGCTGCGCCGCGATCGGCCGGCTGCGCGTCGACCCGGACGCCGCCGCGCAGCGCGTGATGTCGGCGAACATCGGGGTGGCGCTCAACATGGTCACCCAGCCGGGCGTCTACACCGATCCCGAGCTGTCCCGGCGCGTGCGCGACGCCGTGCACGACAGTCTGCTCACGCCCGAGAACGGCACCGAGGAGACCGAGAGCTCGGCAGCGCCGGTGTCGACCGCGGCCCTGCAGCTCGCCGCGCTCCTGCGGACCGAGGACACCACGCTCGGCACGGAGGAGACACAGCTGCTGCTGAAGTGGCTCGACGGCCTGACCCGCGACTGACGAGTCCGAAGTGGACGGATCGCCCGGCCGGGGGCTCAGGGCTCGGTGAGCACGAGGTCCAGCAGGCCGGGGAAGCGCGCGTCGAACTCGGAGCGCCGCAGCCGGTTGTAGCGTCGCGGTCCGCGGTCGAGCTGTTCGAGCAGTCCCGTCGACCGCAGCACCGCGAAGTGGTGGCTCGCCGTCGCTTTCGACACCGGCAGGTCGAAGGTGCCGCACGCGCGCGAGAAGTCCGGCCCGTCCGAGAGCTCGCGCAGGATCGTGCGGCGGACCGGATCGGTCAGCGCGTCGAGTGCCTGCTGCAACGTCACCTCGGCCGGATCCGTGTGGGTCAGCGTTCGCGCCATGCCGCCTCCCAGCGTTCTCGTGTCACCGCGGCGTCCTCGCCGATGGTACCCGTGTCCGGCGAGTGGCTCAGACCGCGGAGATCGTGGCCGATCCCGTGTCCAGAAACGGATGCGACGCGGTCACGGTGATCGTCCCGGGAGTGTCGCGCATCGAGCGGATCCACACCGCCGCCGCGCCGCCAAGGGCACCGAAGTCCAGGAACGGGTCGCCGATCAGGACTCCCGGCCCGTCGACCGCGACGCTGAGCACCCCTCGGGCGTGCGGGCGCGGTGCGCCGTAGCGGTCCACCGATCGAAGGGTGACGCGCGTGGTGTCCTGGCCGTCGGCGGTGATGGCGCCGTCGTCCGCGGCCACGGCCAGCGTGTCGAACGCCGGGTCGGCGCTGAACCTGCGGCGCAGCACCGTCTGCCCCTTCACCCGGCCCTCGATTGTCAGGTCCGGGCGCACTTTCCCGGTCACGGTGAGGTTCACCAGGAACGGCGGGTGCTTCAGGTGACCGAACCGCGCCCGGTCGGGGTGCACCGTGACCGGCCGCCGGCCCGCGACCGTGACCACGAGCTGGTCGCAGTTCGACCAGATCAGCGCGTTGCGACCGGGTCCGCCCCGCGGCGAGCCGGGCCCGAAGTCCCAGTAGAACGCGGGCTCGATCACGGCGCCGCGCGACGGGGCCCGTTGCGCGCGGTAGAAACCCGCGCCCAGCTTGGGAATCCGGAAGAAGTCGACCACGCCGGGGTACTTCACCCCGCGCAGCGAGTGGTACCAGCCGGACGGGTAGTCGAAGCCGCACCACGCGATCAGCCCGCAGTAGCGCGGGTCGGCCGCGGCGTGTTCGTGCACCCACGCGTGGAGCATGCTCTGCTCCCGCTGCACGGCGGCGGCGTCGGTGCGGCGGAAGTACGGCGCGCCCACGAGCGTGCCCACGGCTTCGCTCACCAGGTACGGCACGCCGTGGCGCGGCGGGCGCAGTGGCGGCGGCGCGTTGCGCGAGGGCGGGCGGCTGTAGTCGTTGAAGGAGAACACCCCGCCGTTCTCCTTCACCGGGTACAGCGGCGAGACGTAGCCCCTCTGCCCGGCGACCGCGCCGGTGCACGGCCGCATCGGGTCGAGCTCGGCGGCGAGCTGGTCGGTCTTGCCGTAGAGCGTGTACTGGCCGAGCGTCTCGTTCACGCGCGTGCCCCACACGATGATCGACGGGTGGTTGCGGTCGCGCACGATCATGTCGTGCACGTCGCGCACCGCGAGCTCCTGCCACGCGGTGTCGCCGACGTGGTCCCAGCCCGGCAGCTCCTCCCAGACGAGGATGCCGAGCTCGTCGCACGCGTCGAGGAACGCGGGCGACTGCGGGTAGTGCGAGCAGCGCACCATGTTGACGTTGAGCTCGTTCTTGAGGATCTCGGCGTCGCGCCGCTGCACGCGCTCGGGCATGGCGCCGCCGACGAACGGGTACCACTGGTGGCGGTTGAGCCCGAAGAGCTTGAGCGGGCGGCCGTTGAGGCGGAAACCGTCCACAGTGAACTGGGCGTCGCGCAGCCCGGTGCGCACGGGGTAGGTGTGGACCTTGCGCCCGGCCACCGAGAGCGTGACCAGGACGTCGCACATCTCCGGCTCGTCGACGTCCCACAGCTTCACCGCGTCGAGGCCTTCGAGCGTGACGGTCGTGTTCGTCTCGCCCCTGCGCAGCCCCGTGATGGCGGTGACCGCGGTGGCGATCTCCGTGCCGGCCTGGCTCAGCGTCGCCGTGAGCCGCACGGGTCCCTTCACCGCCTTCGCCGCGTCGACCGTGCAGTGCACCACCACCGCGCGGTTGGGCGTGAGCACGGCGATCTGCTGGGCGTACACATCGGACAGGTAGGCCTGTGGGGTGCCGTACAGGTTGACGGTGCGGTAGATCCCGGCCGGCTGGTAGAAGTCGATGGCCGTCGGGTTCGGGTACTCGGGCAGGTCCGGGGGAGTGTCCTGCTGCCAGCGGCCGTCGACGGCCACGGCGAGCACGTTGTCGGAGCCGGTGAGCAGCCCGGTGATCTCGCACGTGAGCGGCAGGTAGCCGCCGCTCTGCGAGGCGACGCGGCGGCCGTTGAGGAACACGGTGGTGGCGCTGAGGACCCCGTCGAACCGCAGGAACGCGCGGTTCTTGCGCAGCTGCGGCGGCACGAAGAAGTGCTGGCGATACACCCACAGGTGCTGCCAGTCGTTCGGGTGCCAGCCCTCCCACGACAACGGTGTGACGCAGTGGGGAACCGACACGAGCGTCATGGACCGGTCGTCGAAGTCGACTTCGGTGCAGCCCGGCACGAACGGGCCGAACAGCCAGTCAGCGCCGAACCCGCTCGTCGCCTCGACCGGCGCGGGCTGGTGCAGCGCGGCCGAGAGCGCGCCCGAGGCCGCGATGGCCGCGCCGGCTCCGAGCAGGAACGTGCGCCGGGCGTGACCGGTCTTCGGGACAGCCGTGCCCCCTGGTTTTTCCTCCGCCATGCCTACGCGCTCTGCCGGCCGCCGGACTCGTCGTACCCGGCCTGCGTGGCGAGGATGTCGACGGCGTGGTCGCGCAGCCAGGAGAACAACGTCGAGAGCTGGTCGCCGGTGCCACGGCCGAGCGGCGTGAGGCCATAGGTGACCTGCGGCGGCGTGGTGGGCTCGACCCGGCGCCACACGAGGCCGTCGCGCACGAGGGTGCGCAGCGTCTGCGCCAGCATCTTCTCGCTGACGCCTTCGATGCTGCGGCGGAGCTCGAAGAACCGCAGTTCCCGCTCGCGCAAGGCGATCAGCACCCACACGCCCCAACGGCTGGTGACGTGGTCGAGCACCGTCCGCGCGGGGCAGTCGGTGTGAAACACCTCATACCCGTCACGAGCCGACCGGCCCGCGAACTGCGTCCATTCCTCCATGTCGTGAGCTTACTTAAAGGTGCGTCCTTCCGGCCGGGGGACGCGCACGGCACCTTCGTGACCACTGTGGATCGTAAGGATTGGGGTTCGAAGATGATCGTGGTGACAGGGGCGACGGGGAACATCGGCCGTCCGCTGGTGGCGGCGCTGGCGGCGGCGGGCGCGCCGGTGACGGCGGTGTCGCGGACGGCGCCGGCCGGGCTGCCCGAGGGAGTGGTGCATCGGGTCGCCGACCTGGCCGCGCCGGAATCGCTGCGCGACGTGGTGGCCGGGGCGGACGCGCTGTTCCTGTTCCCGGGCGGCCCGGCTCCGGCGGAGCTGGCCGACGTCGCGAAGGCCGGGGGAGTACGGCGGCTCGTGCTGCTGTCCTCGCAGGGCGCGGCCACGCGGCCGGAGGCTTACGCGTTTTTCACGGCGTACGAACGGGCTGTGCGCTCGTCGGTGCCGGCGGCGACGATCCTGCGGCCGAGCGGGTTCACCACGAACACGCTGGGGTGGGCCCCTTCGGTGCGCGCTTCGCGCCTTGTCGAAGCTCCCTTCGGCGACGTGGCGCTCCCGTTCGTCGACCCGGCGGACATCGCGGCGGTCGCCGCCGCGGCGCTGCTGGACGACTCGCACGACGGCGCCGAGTACGAGGTGACCGGTCCGGAGTCGCTGACCCCGCGTGAACGGGCGGCGATGATCGGCACCGCGCTCGGCGAGCCGGTCCGGTTCGCCGAGCAGACGCCGGACGAGGCTCGCGCGCGGATGCTGGAGTTCATGCCGCCGCCGATCGTCGAGGCGACGCTCGGGGTGCTGGGTTCCCCGTTGCCCGCCGAACGCCGGGTGAGCCCCGACGTGCCGCGGGTGCTGGGCCGCCCGGCCCGTGCGTTCGCCGAGTGGGTGGCGGACTCCGTCGCCGCGTTCCGCTGAGGGACCGGCGAAGGTGCACCAGCCCGCCGCGCCGGCCGCGTCGATCTCCGCGTGGGCCGGCGCGCGGGCTGCGGTGGGCTCGCGTCAGGCGAGGCGCGCGGGCCCACCGACGAGGTCGACCAGGTCGGCCAGCGCCTCGCCCAGCGGCAGGTCGACGCGGACCCGCGCGTGCGCGTCGCCGCGGGTCTGGCCGCGGTTGACGATGAGGACGGGTTTGCCGGTTTTCGCGGCGTGGCGGACGAAGCGCAGACCGGACATGACCGTGAGCGACGAGCCGAGGACGAGCACCGCCGAGGATTCGTCGATCAGGCGGTAACAGCGTTCGACGCGTGGGCGCGGCACGTTCTCGCCGAAGAACACCACGTCGGGCTTCAGCACACCGGCGCACGTGGTGCAGTCGACGAGCGTGAACGTGCGTACGGCTTCCTCGGCGAGCTCGACGTCGCCGTCGGGGTTGATCCGGGTGGCGGTGCCGCCGAAGTCCGGGTTGGCCGCGCGCAGGCGGTCGTCCAGCTCTTCGCGCGGCGTGGTGCGGCGGCAGCCGAGGCAGATCACGCGATCGAGGTTGCCGTGCAGCTCCACCACACCGCGCGTGCCCGCCGCGCGGTGCAGGCCGTCGACGTTCTGCGTGATCACGCCGGACAGCAGGCCGGCTTCGCGCAGGGTCGCGATGGAGTGGTGCCCGGAGTTGGGCTCGGCGCGCGCGATGGTGCGCCAGCCCAGGTGGCTGCGCGCCCAGTAGCGGCGGCGGCCCTCGGCGCTGCTGGTGAACTCGTCGTAGGTCATCGGAGTGTGCCGGCGCAGGCTGCCGGACTCGCCGCGGTAGTCGGGAATGCCGGACTCGGTGGAGATCCCCGCCCCGCTCAGCACCACCACGCGGCCGCGGGAGACGACCTCGGCCACCTCGGCGACGCTTCCGGTGCGCGGGAGCGGTTCACCCGTGCCGGTCCAGGTCAGGGTCGGTCGTGTCCGCACCCGATCAGCTTACGCACCCACGAGGTCGCGTTCGAGGTCCTCGAGACTGCGCCCCTTGGTCTCCGGCTCAGCCGCCACACGAAGACGATCGCGAGGGCCGTCATCACGGCGAAGAACCCGAAGTTGAGCGCGGCCCCGAAGGCATCCAGCAGCGGCGGGAACACGAGCGCCACCGCTGCGGAAGGTGTTCACGGTCGGGATTCTGCTCGTGTTCTTCCAGAACTTCGTGGGCATCAACACGATCATCTAATACGCGCCCACGCTGCTGACCAACGTCGGGTTCGGCTCGTCCGGCGCGATCCTCGCCAACGTGGGCAAGCCGGCCGCCGGTGAGCAGCCGCAGCCGCAACGGCTCCGCGCGCTCGGCCTCGTCGCGGGCGCCGGCGCGGACGACGGCCAGCTCGGCGTCGGCCGCGTCCTCGCTGCCGCGCAGGCGGGTCAGGACGGTGCGGGCCGTGCGTTCGTCATGCTGGTTGACCGCGAGCCAGCGCGGGCTTAGCCCCACAGGATCCCGCCCAGTGCGCCGAAGAACCAGATACCGAAGTTCGCTGCCCGCCGCCCGCTCACTTTTCGATCATGACCCGCGCGGCGAAGATCGGCAGCGTGAAAGCGATTTCTCCTGGCAGGGCAACACAAATCCCCCGGACTTGCAGATTCCGGTTTGGCCGGGTTGTCGCTGGGTACTTCAAGGGCATGTGGTTCGCGTTGGGTACACCCGTGGTCCTGATGGTCGCCGCCGTGTTGATGGAGCGGTTCGAGCAGCACTGCACCCGGGTCCCGGCGAGAGCCGCGGCGGGCGAAGGCACGCCGGAAAGGCCTGCGCTTGAACGGGCAACGCTTCGCAGGACTACGGACCGCGAAGTTCCGCGTCCGGTGGCGGCGCCGACAGTGGCTCTGCCGCACTGATTTCCGCCCGGTGCGGACCACCAGGTGAATTCGGGAACGTGGTGCGGCGCCGGTCACGGCCGCGGGCGGCGGCCAGGGACGGAGACCGGCGTGGGCACCTGCGGGGAAAGGGCCGGGCTCCCACCGTCGGGGTGCGGGAGCCCGGCTCGTCTCGCGCGCGGGGTGATTACTGGGCCGCGCCCGAGGTGAGGGTTTGGTACCACGCGTCCCACGGGTGGTTGGTCGCCGCGTAGTTCGCCGGCGGGTTCGTGGCCAGGCCCGCCGAGTCGAAGTCCCACCCGCGGACCAGGTGCCCGCTCTGCCGGGCCGAGGTGATGAACGCCGACTCCGTGGCGGGGGCGCCGTAGAACAGCGCGTCCTGCTGCAGCTCCGCCGGGTCGCCCTGCTGGTACTCGTCGAACGCGACCTGCGGATAGCGCACGCGTTCGCCGGAGACGCGGTCGGTGGCGTAGCGCAGGGTCTGGGCGGGCGTCGGGCCGTCGGCGCCGGTCGACACGGTCACGCGGCGGGTGCCCGACGTGCCGGTCGCCTTCGGGAACAGCGCATCCGAGGTCTTCGCGTTGCCGCTCCAGGTCACGGCGCCCGACGCGTCGAGCGCGCCCTGCCACTGCCAGTTCTGGCTGGAAGACTGGCTGCGGTGGATCTCGCGCACACCGGTGCCGGTGAAGGCGACGGTGGGGGACACGCCGTCGTCGTACTTCTGGCTCGCCGACCAGGTCAGCTCGCCGTCGGCGCCGAGCTTCGCCGTGTGGGACCAGAGCGTGGCCGCGGTCTGCGACTGGTGGACCTCCACGAGCCGGCCCGAGTCGTCGAGCGCGATCGCGGGGGTCTGGCCGCTGTCGTAGCGGCCGTGGCGGTTCCAGGTCACGCGGCCGTCGGCGCCGTACGTCCCGGTCCAGTACCAGAGCGCGCCGGCGCCGGAGTCGTGCACCTCCACGACCTGGCCGCGGCCGTTGATGGCCACCGCCGGGTGGTAGCCGACGTCGCGGCGGTACTCGGCACGCGTGCCGCTGTCGCCCGAGAGGAGCGTGAGCACCTTGCCGCGCAACGAGTCCGTGGTCGCGCCGGCCGGGTAGTCCTCGGCGAGCAGCAGCCGAGGGCCGAAGGCGGTCTGCAGCTCCTGGTTCACCGCGGCCAGGTTGCCGGCGGCGAACGACGTGTTGTCGGTGAGGTCGTCCTTGAGGTCGAGCATCACCACGATCGGCGCGGCCGTGGGGTGCGCGGCCGACCAGGTGTTCACCACGGCGAGCCAGTCGCGCAGGTTGTTCGACGCGGGGTTGCCGGCGTGGTCGACGAGGTCGCCCGGGCTGCCGTGCCCGATGCCGTAGTCGTGGGTGGTGGCGTAACCGTTGTCGTGGATGTCGAACTCGACGAAGCGGACGCCGTGGTCGAGCTGGTAGGTGATCGAGCCCTTCGCGCCGTCCACGTCGCCGGAGTAGCTGTTGTGGGTGGCCTTGAAGGTCGTCGAGGTGAACGGTGTGACCGCCGCGGTGGCGGGTGCCGTGACCAGCGCGAACGCGGTGGCGGCCGCGGCGAGCGCCACGGGCGCACGGAAGCGGTGCATGTGTGGTGACCCCCAGGTCGAGTGCGGAAAGTGGCGAAATCGTAGCGATCATCCACCGAGTTCATGGCATGTTCGGACGATGCCGGACAACAACGGGAAAATCTTTGCCGACCAGGTGGCCGACGTGCTGGGCGCGCTGCCCGGGGTCAAGGCGGTCGCGCTGGGCGGGTCGCGCGCCCAGGGCAGCGCCGGCCCGGATAGTGACTGGGACGTGGCGGTCTACTACCGCGGCGCGTTCGACCCCGGCGACCTGCGCGCGCTCGGCTACCCGGGTGAGGTGTCCGAGCTCGGCGAGTGGGGCGGCGGCGTGTTCAACGGCGGCGCGTGGCTCACGATCGACGGCCGGCGCGTCGACGTCCACTACCGCGACCTCGACTCCGTCGAACACGAGCTGGCCGAAGCGCGCGCCGGGCGGTTCCACTGGGAGCCGCTCGCGTTCCACCTCGCCGGCATCCCGAGCTACCTCGTGGTGGCCGAACTGGCCGTCAACGAGGTGCTGCGGGGCAGCCTGCCGCGTCCGGAGTACCCGCCGGCGCTGCGGGAGACCGCCCCGAAGTTCTGGCGCGCCTCGGCGGAGCAGACGCTCGGCTACGCGAAGAGCGCGCACGTCGAGCGCGGGCACACCACGGAGACGGCGGCGTCGGTGGGCGTCGCGGCGCTGCAGACCGCGCACGCCGTGCTCGCCGGGCGGGGCGAGTGGGTCACGAACGAGAAGACCCTCATCGAGCGCGCCGGGCTGCGCGGGCTCGACGACGTGCTCAGCGGCCTCGCCCACGACCTCGAAGGCGCCTTCGCGACCGCCGCCGCGCTGCTGCGGGCGGCCCGCTGACGGTCGAACGAAGTGGCTAGTGTCGACAGTTGAGGCCTCCAGCGCGATGACACCTCGATAACGGGACGATCAGTACCGAGAGGAATCGACGCGTCACTTCACTTGCGTGACCAGGAATTTTCCTTGTCGTGGAAGATCTTTTTCGTGGTCGATCATGGCGATCGTCTCACTGCGACCCTTGACACAGACTGGGCTGGGGCAGAGACTCTCCCGAAGTGTCGACACCTTGCGAATAGCAGTGCAGCCATCAGCAAGGAGGAGCAGTAGTGAGCAACCCAGAAGTCCGACCGGTTGGGGTGGCGGTCGGCCGATGACGTCGTCGAATGTATGTCTGGACGCGCGTGATCTGCTGCTGGGCCACAAGGCCCGGCGCGGCAACGCGTTCTCCACGGCGGTCCTCGACCTCAACCTCCAGATCATGGACGAGGAGTTCGTGGTCATCGTCGGGCCCAGCGGGTGCGGCAAGACCACGTTCCTCGAAGCCGTCGCCGGGCTGGTCCCGGTCTCCGGCGGTGCGCTGGAGGTGGGCGGCAAGGCCGTCAAGGGACCCGGCCCCGAACGATCGCTGGTGTTCCAGCACGCGTCGCTCTACCCGTGGCGCACGGTGCTGGACAATGTCCTCTTCGGACCGCAGGTGCAAGGCCGGCTCACGCGGGAGGTGCGCGCCCGGGCCGAGGAACTGCTGGAGATCGTGGGCCTCTCGCACGTCGCCCGCAAGTACCCGCACGAGCTCTCGGGTGGCATGAAGCAGCGCGTGAACCTCGCGCGGGCCCTGGCCACCGACCCCACCCTGCTGCTGCTCGACGAGCCCTTCGGTGCGCTCGACGCGCAGACGCGCGAGAACCTGCAGGACGAGCTCCTGCGGATCTGGCAGGCCGACACCGTCAGCTCGAAGAAGACCGCGATGTTCGTGACCCACGACGTGAACGAGGCCGTGCTGCTCGCCGATCGCGTGCTCGTGTTCTCATCTTCCCCGGCCCGCGTTGCCCTCGAGGTCAAGATCGACGCGCCCCGCCCCCGGGACGCGGCCTGGCGGCGCAGCTCCGAGTTCCTCGCCTACGGCGACCGGATTCTCGAGGCGCTGCACCACAAGCCGGCCGACGAGAGCGCGAACCCCACCCCCACCCAGGAATCCGCGGCTGCGGAAGACTCAGCGAGGAACCATGACAACGGCGTCAACACTGACCAGGCCGCCGAGCCCGCCCGGGCAACCCGCGGCAGTGGAGTCCAGGGGACTGTCCGCCTGGGTTCAGCGCAGGCGTAGCGGCCTGCTCGGCGCGGCCGGGCTCGTCATCGTCCTGGTGCTGTGGCAGGTCTGCACCGCCACCGGCGTCGTCGACGTCTCCTTCAGCAGCAGCCCGACGCGCATCGTCTCCTCCGAGATCGACCTGTTCGGCTCGGGCACCATCTGGCCCGCGCTCGGCGCGACCGGTCTCGAGCTGTTGTGGGGCCTGCTGATCACGTTCGTCGTCGGCATCCCGGTCGGGCTCGTGCTGGGCCGCAGCAAGATCCTGCACGACATGACCGAGCCGATGGTCAACATCCTCTACTCCGTGCCGTACGTGATGTTCCTGCCGATCATCATCTTCTGGTTCGGCATCGGCGACGTCTCGCGCATCCTCGTGATCATCTGGGCCGCGATCCTGCCGCTCATCATCAACATCACCGCCGGCGTGCGGAACCTCGACAGCGACTACACCCGCGTGGCCACGGTGTTCTGCACGCCGCGGCTGCGGTTCTTCTACGCCATCGCGCTGCCCGCGACGCTGCCGTACATCCTCGCGGGTGTGCGCCTCGCCGTCGGCCGCGCCTTGGTCGGCGCGATCGTCGCGGAGCTGTTCCTCGCGAGCCAGGGCCTCGGGTATTTCGTCCAGACCCAGACCTCGAACTTCAACATGGACAACGCCATGGCCGGCATCATCATCCTCGCTGTCGTCGCGCTGCTGCTCAACGGCGCCGTGCGGATGATCGAACGCCGCTTCACCCACTGGGCAGGTTCGCAATGAACAAGAAGCTTCTTTCGACGGTCGCCGCCACGGCGGCACTGGCGCTCGGCCTGTCCGGCTGCGCCGGCAAGGGCGGCACCGACCCGGTCAAGGCGGACGCCAGCGGCGCCCTGCCGATCACCATCGGTTACACCGCGCTCGGCGCGGGCTACTCCGACCTGTACGTGGCCCAGGACGAAGGCATCTTCGCCAAGCACGGCCTCAAGGTCACGCTCAACCGGCTCAACGACAGCTCGCAGCTCGTCGCCGCGCTGTCGAGCAACAGCGTGAACATCGGGGTCGGCGTGGCAGCGGACTCCGCCGCCGCGATCATGAAGGGCTCCGACCTCAAGTACGTGGCGATGTCGGAACCGCACTACAACCTCGAGATGTGGGCCAGCCCCGACATCAAGACGATCAAGGACCTCAAGGGCAAGAAGGTCGCGATCTCCTCGCCCGGTTCGCAGAGCGACTTCGGGCTGACCGACCTGCTCGAGGCCAACGGCATGAAGCGCGAAGACGTGCAGGCGGTGTTCGTGAAGAGCGTGCCCGCCGAGGTCGCGGCGCTCGGCAGCGGTGCGGTGTCCGCGCTGCTGACCCAGCCGCCGAACGGCACGCAGAGCCGGGAGAAGGGCGCCCACCGCCTGGCTTCGCTGGCCGATCTGCAGTTCCCGCTCGGCGCGTACACGGTGCAGAACAAGTTCCTGCAGAACAACCGTGAAGCGGTGAAGCGGTTCTACGCCGCGGAAGCCGAGTCGCTGCAGTACCTGCGCTCGCACAAGGCCGAGACCGTGAAGGCGATCAAGAAGTACAGCGGCGTGCAGAGCGACGACCTGGCCAACTACGCGTACGACTTCTTCCTCACCGTGTGGTCGCAGACCCCCGAGGTCGATCCCAAGGTGATCAAGCAGGCGTTCGACGAAGCGGCGCACAACGCGAAGTCGACCCCGCCGGCGGACGTCACGAAGTACATCGACAGCACGCTGGCGGCGGCATGACCGTGCCGAAGACGGCCGCCGCCGTGTTCGAGGACGGCTGGGCGCCTTACCTGACGGATCGCGACCGGGCCGTGCTCGCCGCCACGTCGTGGGCCAAGCAGGCGCCATTCGGCCTCGGCTCGCGCCCGCTCGTGGTGGCCGTCGACCTATACTACGCCGCGCTCGGCCTGCCGCGGGCCGGCATCGTGGAGTCGGTCGCCGACTGGCCCAGCTCGTGCGGGGACGCCGGTTGGGAGGTCGTCGACCGCACCGCACCGTTCCTCCAGGCGGCCCGCGATGCCGGCGTGCGCGTGGCGTACTTCCACGCCACGCCACCGGAGTACGGGCGCTGGAACCGCAAACCGGCTCCGGCGCTCGCGCCGAAGCCGCGCGCGGTGGACGGCAACGCCATCGTCGCCGAGGTGGCCCCGGCCGAGGGTGACATCGTGCTTCGGAAGATCGGCCCGAGCTGCTTCTTCGAGACCCCGCTCGACACCATCCTCCGGGCGGGGGGCTACGACACGCTGCTCGTGGTCGGCGAGGCCACCAGCGGCTGCGTGCGCTCGACCGTGGTCGACGCGTGCAGCCGGGGCTACCGCGTGGGCGTGGTCGGCGACCTGTGCTTCGACCGGTTCGAGTCGTCGCACTGGCTGAGCCTGTTCGATCTCAACCAGAAGTACGCCGACGTGATCACCGCCGACGCGGCCACCGAGTACTTCCAGGCCGACACGCGACGAGGAGCAGCATGAACGACACCGGTCCCGACCTGCGGCGCTGGCTCGCCGAAGCCGAGCGCGAAGGCGAGGTCCAGCCGATCGAGGGCGCCCACTGGGAGCTGGAGATCGGCGCGCTCTCACAGGTCAACTACCGGCGCAGCAAGCCGAAGGCGATGCTGTTCGACTCCATCAAGGACTACTCCGCGGGCTCGCGGGTGCTGTCCGGTTCGGTCAGCAACCCGCGGCTGCTCGGCTCCGTGCTGGGCCTCGGCTGGGACAACACCGACGAGGACCTCATGGAGACCCTCGCGGTGAAGCCGGGCGAGTGGGCGGCCAACGCGGCCGAGTTCCGCGCCGTCACGGTGACCGACGGCCCGCTGCTGTCCCATGTGGACGACGAGATCGACCTGCTGAAGTTCCCCGTGCCGCGCTGGCACGAGGGCGACGGCGGGCGCTACATCGGTACGGGCTGCGCCGTGGTCACGCGTGACTACGACACCGGGCGGATCAACCTCGGCGCCTACCGCATGCAGGTGCAGGACGAGGGCCGCTCGGCGACCGTGAACATCGAGGCCGGCAAGCACGGCGCGCAGCACCTGCGCCGCTGGTTCGAGGCCGAGGGCCGCGCGCCGATCGCCGCGTCGCTGGGGCACCACCCGGCGTACCTGGTGGCGGCGGGCGTCGAGGTGCCCGGCGACGTGTCGGAGTACGACTACGTCGGGGCCATGACGGGTTCGCCGGTGCGCACGATCGCGGGCCTGGCCACGGGCCTGCCGCTGCCGCACGACGCGGAGATCGCGATCGAGGGCTGGGTGCGCCCGGCCGACACGCGCCCGGAGGGCCCGTTCGGCGAGTGGACCGGGTACTACTCCGGTTCGAAGGACCCGATCCTCGCGATCGACATCGAGAAGGTCTACTACCGCGACGACCCGATCCTGCTCGGGGCGCCTCCGGGCAAGCCGCCGCACGACTACTCGTACATGCGCACCGTGATGAAGTCCGCGATCATCACCGACTCGCTGCGCAAGACCGGGCTGCCCGGCGTGCGCGCCGTGTGGGCGCACGAGGCCGGTGGCGGGCGGTCGCTGCTGATCGTGGCGATCGAGCAGAAGTACCCGG
The DNA here is from genome assembly GCF_040654155.1 of Amycolatopsis sp. NPDC050768. Classification (NCBI taxonomy): domain Bacteria; kingdom Bacillati; phylum Actinomycetota; class Actinomycetes; order Pseudonocardiales; family Pseudonocardiaceae; genus Amycolatopsis; species Amycolatopsis sp. NPDC050768. The sequence continues at coordinate 275,509 of NZ_JBFAHL010000006.1, read as the reverse complement.
GGCACGCGCGCCAGGCCGCGTACCTCACGGCGCAGCTGCCGAACGCCGCGTACATGAACCGCTTCACGGTGGTCGTGGACCACGACGTGAACCCGCGTGATCTCGGCGAGGTCGTGTGGGCGATGTGCGGGCGTACCAACCCCGAGCTCGACATCGAGGTCATGAAGCGGACGTGGGGCAGCCGCGTCGACCCGCTCACGCTGCCGGGCGAGATCGCGTTCAACAGCCGCGCGGTGATCGACGCGTGCCGGCCGTTCGAGCGGCTCGCGAGCTTCCCGGCAGTGGCCGAGTCGACCGAGGACCTGGTCGCTTCGGTGACCAGGCGCTGGCCCGAGGTGCTCGGCTAGTGACCGACGCGGGCGTCGAAGACCTGCGGAAGGAGCTGTTGTTCAGCGCGTTGCGCGGGTCCGACGGCGACTCGTCGCTCGCGTTCACGATCTTCCGCGAGCTCGCCACGAGCATCGTGGAGGGCAGGCTGCGGCCCGGTCACGAGGTCAACTCGGCCGAGCTGGCCCGGCGGTTCAGCACTTCCCGCACCCCGGTGCGGGAGGCGCTGCTCCTGCTGGAACGGGAGTCGCTGGTGATCGTGCCGCCGCGGCGGCGGCCGTACGTCTCGCCGGTGGACATGCGGCAGGTGCGGGAGATCTACGAGATCCGGGGCAGCCTCTACGGGCTGGTCAGCGAGCTGGTGGTCGCCCGCGCCACGGACGAGGAGATCGACGGTCTGCGTGCCTGGCAGAAGGTGCTGGCCGACGACGCCGAACGCGGCGACGTCCACGGCTACTTCTGGCACAACGTCGGGTTCCGCAACGCCGAGGCGAGCCTCTCGCAGAACGGCGAGCTGCAGCGGCGGCTGTCCTCGCTGGGTCTGCAGATGCACCGCTTCCGGCACCTGAGCCTGTCTCTGCCGGGCCGGCTGCTGCACTCGGTCGCCGACCACGAGCGCCTCGTCAACGCCTACGCCGACCGCGACGCGCCGCTCGCCGCGGCGGTGAGCCGGTCGCTGGTGCTGCGGGGTTACCGGGCGATCGAGCGGTCCGGCCAGGTGTGAGGCAGTCGTAGTGCCCGGCTTCCCGGCCGGGCGCGCGTAACCGCCGTCTGTGCGCGCGAGGCCCCGACCCGTGCACAGGCGTCGGTCACCCGCGTCCGGCCGGGACGTCAGGCGTCGGGCGGGCCGGGGGAGCGCTCGACCTGCAGGCCCGACCAGCCGGACTCCTCTATCGCCTGCAGCCCGGCCGCGATGATGGACTTCGTCAGCGCCACGGCCAGCGGGGCGTCGCGGTCGCGGTAGGCCTCCAGGAGCCGCTCGTGGTCGTCCACGGAGCGCGTGAGGCGGCCGGGCAGTGACAGGCTCACGTGGCGCAACTGGAGCGTGCGCAGGCCCAGTGAGCCGAGCAGGCGGGTGAGCTGGTGGTTGCCCGCGACCTCCGCCTCGGCCTGGCGGAAGGTGACGTTGTGCCAGAAGTAGGAGTCCACGTCGCCGCGTTCGGCGTCCTCGCGCAGGTGGGTCTGCCAGTTTTCCAGCACGTCGAGCGCGCTGTCGGGGGCGTTGCGCACGATCAGCTCGCTGACCAGGCCGTGCAGGCTCGCGCGGATCTCGTACATCTCGCGCGCCTGGCTCAGCGTCACCGGGGCCACGCGCGGGCGCCGGCGGGCCGGGATGTCCACGAGGCCTTCGCGCTGCAGCGTCAGCAGCGCTTCGCGCACGGGCGTGCGGCTGCTGGTGTAGCGGCGGGCGAGCTCGACGGAGTTCACGTCGGCGCCCGGCGGCAGGCGGCCGTCGATGATCTGCACTGCGAGGTCCTCGACGATGCGGTCCACGAGCGAGATCTCGGTGCGCCCGTCCCGCAGGATGCGGCGCAGGACGTCGGTGCCGGGCCGTTCGCCGGTTTCGTCCGGCACGGTCACGGGGTCTCCTCGGGGGTCGTGGCCGCTCGCAGGACGTCGAGCATCTGCTGTGCGGCCGGGGGGTGGCTCGCGTTGAGCAGCCGGACGGCCGCGATGCGCCGGCGCGGCGCGGGACCGGCGATGTCCACGGCGACGACGTCGGGCCGCAGCGCCACCAGCGCGAGCCGCGGAGCCGCGCTGATGCCGACGCCCGCCGCCACCAGGCCCTGCGCCGACAGGTAGTCCTCCGTGGCGAAGCCGATGTCCGGTTCGAACCCGGCGAGCCGGCACAGCGTCGTGAACGCCTCGTCGTACGGCGGGCGGTGGCTGCGCACCACCCAGCTCTCGCCCGCGAGCTCGCGCAGCTCCACTTCGGACTCACCGGCCACGGGGTGGTCCACCGGCACGAGCACGCACAGCGGGTCGTCGGCCAGGTGGATCCACTCGATGTCGGCGGGCACCGAGCGCGGGTCGAAGTCGTAGTCCCAGGCCAGGCCCAGGTGGATCGAGCCGTCGCGCAGGTTCGCGGGCATGTCGGAGGCGTGGGCCGAGCGCAGCACGATCTTCGTGTCCGGGTAGCGCTCCTGGTACGTCCGCACCACGCGCGGGATGAGGTCCGCGCCGGCGGTGGGAAACGCGCCGAGGCGCACGTACGACTGCTGCGCCTTGAGGTCCTGCATCTCCTGCTCGATGTTCGCGATCGTGCCGAGCAGGCCCGTGCTGCGCTCGGCGAGGATGCGCCCGGAGTCGGTGAGCTCGATGCCGCGGGGGCCGCGGATCATGAGCGGCACGCCCAGCTGCCGCTCCAGCAGCGCCATCTGCTGCGACACGGCGGAATGGGTCATGAACAGGGCTTCGGCCGCCGCGGTGAACGAGCCGCGTTCGGCCACCGCCGAGAAGATCTGCAGTCGCCGAGCTTCGAGCACCCGAGTCCTTTCCCGACCGCTCTCGCGGTCCCGCCGTCAGCCACCGTGGGTGAGAGCGTCTTTGCGTCTGGTCACGTCACCGTCCCACGCCGGGGGAGCGAGCTCCCACAGGCCCACCCGGGAGAGCGCGCGGCGAGCGGTGAAGTCCACCAGGTCGTCGATCGTCTCGGGTCGAGAATAGAAGGCCGGGACCGGGGGCGCGATGATGGCGCCCGCTTCGGCCGCCGCGGTCATCGACTTGAGGTGCCCGAGGTGCAGCGGCGTCTCGCGCACCATGAGCAGCAGCGGCCGGCCCTCCTTGAGGCACACGTCGGCGGCGCGGGCGACGAGGTCGTCGGTGTAACCGGTGGCGATGGCCGAGAGCGTCTTGATGGAGCACGGGGCCACCACCATGGCCTCCACGGGGAACGAGCCCGACGCGATGGTCGCGCCGATCTCGCCGGGCCGGTGCGTGACGTCGGCCAGTTCGCGCACGTCCTCGGCGGACAGGTCGCACTCGTGGCGCAGCGTCACGATCCCGGCCTTCGACAGGATGAGGTGCGTCGAGAAGTCCGGACGCTCGCGGAGCAGTTGCAGAATGCGCACGCCGTAACACGCACCGCTCGCCCCGGTGATGGCCACGACGACGTTGCGCCGCGGAAGTCCTGTCTCCGTCAACGGGCACCTGCCTTTCGCTGTCACCCGGTTGTGGTGCCGGGCTCGGGTCATCGCATCACGCCGGGCCCCGCTCGCGCGAGGGGGCCGCTGTAAGAACTGCTTACCGGGGCCGACAGCAAAGCGCGCTGGTTGCCCCTGTCCTGGGCACCTAGCGTCGAGGACCAGCGAGTTTTCCCACACGTGGTCTTCGGCACTGAGAGGTGAGTCGGACGGACAGCGACGAGATCGTCCCCTACCCGGTTCTCGACACGCACGCGCACATCGTCCCGCCATCGCTGCTCGCGGCGCTCGAGAAGGCGCCCGCGTGCGGCTTCAGCGCCCGGCGCACGGAGAAGGGCTGGGTCGTCGACGTGCCCGGCATGGGCGAGACCCGCCCGATCGGCGCGCGGATGAACGAGACCGGCCCGCGGGCCGGCTGGCGCGCGCAGACGGGCGTGGCCACCCAGGTCATCTCGCCGTGGATGGACATCCAGTCGGCGTTCCTGGAACCGCCCGCCGCGCGCGACTGGGCCCGCACGGTCAACGACGCGATGGCCGAGTCCGTGGCCGAGCTCGGCGGCGGTACGACCGCGCTGGCGTCCGTGGCCACCGACGACGGCGAGCAGGCCGCCGCCGACCTGCTGGAGGCGTGGAAGCGCCCGGAGTTCACCGGCGTCATGCTGAGCACCGACCCGCTCACCGGTTCGGCGCCGCACGAGGAGAACTTCGAGCCACTGTGGACGGTCGCCGCGCGCGAGGAGATCCCGGTGGTGCTGCACCCGCCCACGTACGGGCCCTCGGGTGAGCTCGCCACACTCGGCACGATGGGCAACGTCCACGGCCGGCTGATCGACAACACCGTCGCCGTGACCGAGCTGATCCTCCACGGCCTGCTCGACCGCCACCCCGGCCTCAAGGTGATCCTCGTGCACGGCGGCGGGTTCCTGCCGTACCAGGCGAGCCGGCTCGACGGCGGCTACCGCACCAAGGAGGCGTTCGCGGGGGAGCTCGAGCGGGAGAAACCGTCGGACTACCTGCGCGACTTCGTCTACGACACCGTCGCGCTGTCCGCGCCGGCCATCCGCTTCCTCACCGGGCTCGTCGGCTCCGACCACGTGGTGCTGGGCAGCGACTACCCGTTCGCGCTGGGCGACCCGCGCCCCGTGCACACCGTGCTGGACGCCGGACTGTCCGAAAGCGACACCGAGGCGATCCTGCGCACCAACGCCGAGAAGATCTTCCGGAGGCCCGCATGATCCCGTCCACCTCGACCGCGGGTCCGCTGGCGGTCCGCCGCTGGGGCGCGGGCGAGCCCGTGGTGCTGCTGCACCCGCTCGCCACCTCCGGCGAGCTGTGGACGCCGCTGGCCGAAGCACTCGCCGACGAGTTCCAGGTGTTCGCGTTCGACCTGCGCGGCCACGGCGAGTCCTCGTGGGACGGCAAGCCGTTCTCGATCGCCGACCTGGCCGACGACCTCGGCGCCGCGCTCGACTCGCTCGGGCTCGAGAGCGTGTCGCTGCTGGGCCTGTCGATGGGCGGCAGCGTCGGCGTGAACTTCGCCGGCCGCTTCCCGGGCCGCGTGCGTTCGCTCGTGCTCGCCGACACCACGGCGTACTACGGCGACGGCGCGCCGCAGGTCTGGGCCGAGCGCGCGGAGAAGGCCGTGTCCGTGCCGCGCTCGAAGCAGGTCGCGTTCCAGCTGGACCGCTGGTTCTCCCCGGAGTTCCGCGAGGCGAACCCGAACGAGGCCGACCGGATCGTGAAGATCTTCCTGCGCACCAACAGCGAGGCGCACGCCGCGGCGTCTATCGCGATGGGCGAGATGGACTCCCGCTCGCTGCTTCCGTCGGTCACCGCGAGCACGCTCGTGCTCGTCGGGGAGCACGACTACGCGACGCCGCCGGAGATGGCGGCCGCGCTGGCCGAGGGCATCCCCGGCGCCGTGCTGGAGGTCCAGACCGGCCTGCGGCACATGTCCCTGATCGAACGGCCCGCGCTCGCCGAGCGCGTGCGGGCGCACCTCAAGACCGGCACGACCGGCACGGAGACCGCATGAAACCCGGCAGGTTCACCTACCACTCGCCGCGCAGCCTCGACGAGGCGCTCGCGACGCTGCAGGTCTACGGCGACGACGCCAAGGTCCTGGCCGGCGGCCAGAGCCTGATGCCGATGCTCAACTTCCGCCTGGCGCGCTTCGAGCACCTGGTCGACGTGAACCGCGTCGGCGCCGAGTACGCCGAGCCGACGTTCGGCGACACGCGCATCACGATCCCGCTGCTCGTGCGGCAGCGCCGCGTCGAACGCTCGGCCGAGGCCGCCGCCGTGCTGCCGGTGCTCACCGAGGCGTTGCAGCAGGTGGCACACCCGCAGATCCGCAACCGCGGCACGATCTGCGGCAGCCTTGCCCACGCCGACCCGGCGGCGGAGCTGCCGAGCGTGCTCTCGGTGCTCGACGCGACCTTCACGATCGCTTCGTCGCGCGGGGTGCGCGAGGTGCCGGCGGAGGAGTTCTTCCTCTTCCACCTCACCACTTCGCTCGAGCCCGACGAGCTGCTGCTGCAGGTCAGCGTGCCGCGTCCGCAGGCGAACCAGTTCTCGGCGTTCAGCGAGTTCGCGACGCGTCGCGGCGACTTCGCGCTCGCCGGCGTGGCCGCGGTGTGCGAGGTCGACGCCGCCGGCGTGGTCACCGCGTGCCGCATCGCCGCGGCCGGCGTCGCGCCCACCCCGCACCGGCTCACCGACGTCGAGGCGCTGGTCACCGGCGCGTCGCTCGGCGACGACCTGTTGCCCGAGGCCGAAGCCGCCGCCCGCGCGCAGGTCGACCCGACCGGGGACATCCACGCGAGCGCCGAGTACCGCAGCCGGCTCACCGGCGTGCTGGTCAAGCGCGCGCTCGCCGACATCCGAGGAAAACTGGAGGCCACCCGTGCGTGACCACGCGACGGAGTTCCCCACCCGCACCCAGGACGAGACGCACACCGTGGGGTGCACGGTCAACGGCCGCGAGTACGAGGCCGTCATCGACCCGCGGATGACGCTCGCCGACTTCCTGCGCGAGAAGCTGCGCCTCACCGGCACGCACCTCGGGTGCGAGCACGGCGTGTGCGGCGCGTGCACGGTGATCGTCGACGGCGCCGCCACGCGCTCGTGCCTCATGCTCGCCGTGCAGGCCGACGGTGCCCAGCTCGAAACCGTCGAGGGCCTGGCCGAAGACGGCGAGCTGTCGCCGCTGCAGTGCGCGTTCAAGCGCAACCACGCGCTGCAGTGCGGTTTCTGCACGCCCGGTTTCCTGATGAGCGTGACGGCGGCCTTGCGCGAGGAGAGCGTGACGACCGAGGAGCAGGCCCGCGAGGTGCTGTCCGGCAACATCTGCCGCTGCACCGGCTACACCGGCCTCGTGAAGTCCGTACTGGAAGCCTCTGCCGGAAAGGACGCCCAGGCATGAGCGACACCCTGGTCCCCGAAGGCACGATGATCGGCCGGCGCCTGGAGCGCCGCGAGGACGAGCGCCTGCTGACCGGCCACGGCGGTTACCTCGACGACCTCGACCTGCCCGACGCGCTCGCGGCCGCGTTCCTGCGCTCGCCCCACGCCCACGCGAAGATCCTCTCCTTCGACGCCACCGAGGCGCTCGCGCTGCCCGGCGTGATTGCCGTGTTCTCCGGCGCCGACCTGATGGAGATCCAGAAGCCGCTGGCGCCGAAGGTGCAGCACCCGCAGCTGCGCGACTACCCGCGCCTGCCGATGCCGCCGGCCGAACTGCACTACGTCGGCGAGCCGCTCGCCGTGGTGATCGCCGAGTCGCGCTACATCGCCGAAGACGCGATGGAGCTCATCGAGGTCGACTTCGAGGTGCTGCCCGCGGTCGCGTCCACCGCCGTCGCGTTGCAGGAGAACGGCCCGCTGGCCCACTCCGGCGACGAGACCAACGTCGCCGTGCTGCTCAGCCAGAGCGCGGGTGACGCGGCCAAGGCGCTCGCCGAGGCGCCGAACGTGCTGTCCGACGAGTTCTTCGTGATGCGCGGCGGCGGCCACTCGATGGAGACCCGCGGCGTCGCGGCGCGGTTCGAGGCGGCGACCGGGCAGGTCACCATCTGGGACACCACGCAGGCCCCGCACTACGCGCGCCAGCAGCTTTCGGTCATCTACGAGATGGCCGAGGACGACATCCGCGTGATCGCGCCGGCCGACGTCGGTGGCGGGTTCGGCCCGAAGGCCCAGTTCTACGGCGAAGAGGTCGTGATCCCGTGGGTCGCGATGAAGCTGGGCCGCGCGGTGAAGTGGGTCGAGGACCGCCAGGAGAACATGGTCACCTCGATGATGGAGCGCTCGCAGACCCACCGCGTCGACGTCGGTTTCGACAACGACGGCTTGCTGCTGGCGGTCAAGGACGTGATCGAGCACGACCAGGGCGCGTACTGCGCGGGCCTGCAGGTCCCGTCGATCACCACCTCGACGGTGCCCGGCCCGTACCACGTGCCGAACATCGCGATCGAGCTGCGCGCGTGCTACACGAACATGGTGCCGACGTCGTCGGTGCGCGGCGCGGGCCGCCCGCAGGCGGTGTTCGTGATGGAGCGGATGATCGACCGGATCGCCGAGCACCTCGGGCTCGACCCGGCGGAAGTGCGGCGCCGCAACCTGATCCAGGCCGACGAGTTCCCGTACAAGGTCGGCATCATGTTCCGCGACGGCAGTCCGCTCACCTACGACAGCGGCGACTTCCCAACGCTGCTGGAAGGCACTCTCGAGCGCATCGGCTACGACGAGGCGCGCGCGCTGCAGGCCAAGCTCCGCCAGGAGGGCCGCTACCTCGGTATCGGCCTGTCGGTGTACATCGAGGGCTGTGGTCTCGGCCCGTACGAGGGCGCGAAGATCCGGCTGACCAACAAGGGCCGCATCCTCGTCACGCTCGCGGCGGCCGGGCAGGGCCAGGGTTACGAGACCGTCTACGCGCAGATCGCCGCCGACGGCATCGGGCTCGACATGGACTACATCGAGGTCAAGACCGGCGACACGGCCCGGATCCCGTTCGGGCAGGGCACGTTCGCCTCGCGCATCACGGCGACCTGCGGGCCGGCCGTGATGGACGCGGCGAAGCAGATGCGCGAGCGGCTGCTCGACACCGCGTCGGTGCTGCTCGGCTGCGACGCGTCCGAAGTGGACTTCGTCGGCGACAAGGCCTGCCTCGGCGGGGACCTGGAGAAATCCGTTTCCCTGCAACAGCTCGCGCAGACGGCGAACATCGGCAAGCACGGCATCACGATGCCGCGCGGCATCAAGGCCGGCATCGAGACGTCGAGCTACTTCTCGCCGGAGCGGGCCGCGTACGCCAGCGGTGCGCACGCCGCGCTCGTGGAGGTCGACCCGGAGACCGGCGAGATCGAGATCCTCAAGTACGTGATCGGCCACGACTGCGGCAACGTGATCAACCCGCTGCTCGTCGACGGCCAGGTGCTCGGCGGCTTCGCCCACGGCATCGGCAACGCGATGTACGAGGAACCGGTCTACGACGTCGAAGGCCAGCCGCAGGCCACGAGCTACCTCGACTACGCGCTCGTGTCGGCCACCGAGGTGCCGCCGGTCGAGCTGTTCCACATCCAGACCCCCAGCCCGCTCAACCCGCTCGGGGTGAAGGGCGCGGGGGAGGGCGGCACGATCCCGGCGCCGGCCACGATCGCCAACGCCGTCGAGGACGCGCTGCGCCCGCTGCGGGCCCGCGTCACGCGCGCACCCATCACCCCGGCGCGCATCGTCGACGCCATCGTGGCCGCGGCCGCGAGCCAGGACTGAAAGGCACCGGATGCTCATCGAAAACTCCTTCGACGTCTCCGCCGACCCGGACGAGGTCTTCACCTTCCTGCAGGACGCGCACAACGTCGCCGCCTGCTTCCCGGGCGCGGAGCTCGTGGAGGACCTGGGCGACGACTCCTACCGCGGCAAGGTGAAGATCAAGGTCGGCCCGGTCACGGCGGCCTACCAGGGCGTCGCGAAGATCGTGGAGAAGGACGGCGCCGCCCGCGTGGCCGTGCTGGTGGCCGACGGCAAGGACACCCGCGGAGCCGGCACGGCGAAAGCCAAGGCGACCATGCGCGTGACGCCGGCCGAAGGGGGAGCGCACGTCTCCCTCGAGACCGACCTGACCATCTCCGGCAAGCTCGCGCAGTTCGGCCGGGGCATCATGTCCGACGTGTCCGGGCGGATGGTCGGCGAGCTGGCTTCGCGGGTGCGGCAGCGGATCGAAGCCGGGGAAGAAGCCCCGGCCGTGGCTCCCGCTCCCGCCCCGGCCGCCGCGGTCAACGGTTCGGCCGCTCCCACGCCCGCCGCGACCGCTACTGCAACCCCGCCCCGTCCCGCTCCGCAGTTCGACGAAGCACCGCCGATGAAGGCGTCGGTGCTGATCCGCATCGTGCTCGCCGGTTACCTCGAAAGGTGGGCCGCGCGCCTGCGCAAGTCTGCCGAAGCCTGACCCGTCCACCGCCCGACCGATCCACGCTCCGCTCCCCGTCCCCCCGCTCGATGGCCGCCGCAGCCGTCCGTCATCGCTTGGAGCTTCCCCCATGGCCGTCACCGCCGCCGCCACGGCTCCTGCCACTCCCGAAACCGAACCCGTGCCGATCTTCGACATCGGGATCGACGACAAGGTCAAGGTCTCGAGCTCGATCGGGCTCGGGGTCCAGAACATCCTCGGCATGGCCGGGCTGCTGATCTTCCCCGCCCTGATCGGCACCGCGTTCAAGCTGTCGGCCACCGACACCGCCTACCTCTACGGCGTCACGTTCATGACGTCCGGGCTCGTGGTGATCCTGCAGTCGGTGTTCCTGCTGCGGTTGCCGATCGTGCAGGGCCCGTACGCCGGTTCGCTGGCCGCGCTGCTGGCCGTGGGCCACGGCAAGGGCGGGCTGGGCGCCGCGTTCGGCTCGATGGTCGTGGCCGGCCTGATCTGGTGTGTGCTCGCGATCCCGATCAAGAAGTACGGGCTGGTCACGTACCTGTCGAAGTTCGTGCGCGACCCGATCATCTGCGGTGTGCTGGTGCTGATCCTCGCGACCCAGCTCACCAGCACCGCGTTGCCCAACGTGCTGGGCACCCCCGGTTCACCCGGGTTCCCCGGCATGAACCTCGTGTCGGGCTTGGTCACGGCGCTGGTCGTCATCCTGCTCACGTTGCTGCCCAAGGGAACCATCCTGCGCCGCGGTGCCGTACTGGTCGCGGTGATCGTCGGGACGGTCGTGTATGCGATCTTCGAACCGACGCATTTCGCGGGCGTGGTGCACAACGTGGGCTTCACGGTGCCGCGGATCTTCCCGTTCGGCTTCTCGGTCGACGGCGAACTCGTGCTGATCTTCTTCATCACGCTGTTCCCGGCGATCGCCGAAAGCATCGCGACCTACGACATCGTCGCCGGCTGGGGCCGTCAGGAGCTGTCCGGCTACCGCGTCTCGCAGGGCGTGTTCGGCGAGGTCGTGGGCAGCACCGTCGGCGCGGTCTTCGGCGGCATGTCCACGCTGGCCTACCCGGACAACATCGGCCTGCTGCGCGTGACGAAGGTCGGCTCCCGCTACGTGACGCTGGCGACCGGTGTCATCCTGCTCGTGCTGGGCGGTCTCGGCCCGTTCGACCACCTGCTGCAGGCCGTGCCCCTGCCCGTGCTCGCCGCGGCCGGCACCGTCCTGTTCGGAGTGCTGTTCGCGAGCGCCATCGACACGCTCTCGGGGGTGCACTGGTCCCGCGACAACCTCATGCTCGCGGGCTTCCCGTTCATCACCGCGATCGGCGGGCTGTTCGTGCCGCCCGCGACGATGAAGGTGCTGCCGCAGGTGGTGCAGCTGATCCTGCAGCAGCCGCTGATCCTCGGCACCGTGCTGCTCCTCCTGATGAAGGCCGGGTACGGCTTGCGCCGCAAGGAGTCCTGAGACTTCTGACGCTCGGTCACAGTGAGCAGGCGGTGGCCAGCTCCGCGGGAGTCGCACCCGCGGGGCGGGCCACCGTCGCCGAGACCGGCGGCTGCACCCCGCGCAGCCAGCCCGCGAGCGCGGTGAACGCCGTGTGGAAACACGGGGCGATCGGGCGGAGCCGGTCCGGGAACGTGTCGACCAGCCCGTCGACGTGGTTGCCGTCCTGGATGCGGTAGTAGCGGTGCAGCGCGCCCCGCCCGGCGCGCTCGACCATCCGGTCGTAGACGTCGGAGTCGCGGCTGATCGGCAGGAGGCTGTCGAGCGTGCCGTGCAGGGTCACCAGCGGACGGCCGATGCGCCCGGTCAGCGCCACGCGCTCCACCGCGCGGTGCACCGCGGCCGGTCGCGCTGCATAGTCGTAGTCGGCGTCGCATGCCGGGGTTCCGCTGGTGCAGAACGGGATCCCCGCCGCGAGGGTGCCGTCGAAGCCGGGATCGACCTCGGCGCGGTAGGTGCGTTGCGTGAGGTCCCAGTAGACCTGGTCGTGGTAGGGCCAGAGGAACTCCGAGCCCGGCGCGAAGCCCGCGTCGAGGATCGCTTGGTGCGCCTGGGGGTCGCCGGCGGCGTAGGCCGGGTACTCGCGCAATGCCGGGGGCAGGAACGTCAGCAGGTTCGGTCCGTCGGCCGTCCAGAGCGTGCCCTCCCAGTCGACACCTCCGTCGTAGAGCCACGGCCGGTTTTCCAGCTGCCAGCGCACGAGGTAACCGCCGTTGGACAGCCCGGCCGCGATGGTCCGCGCCGGCGCGCGGCCGTAGTGCCGGCCCGCGGCGAGCTTCGCGGCGACGGTCAGCTGGGTGACGCGGTCGTTCCACTCGGCGAGCGCGTCGCCGGGACGCCGTCCGTCGGCGTAGAAGTCCACGCCGGTGTTCCCCTTGTCCGTGGCGGCGAACGCGTAGCCGGCGGCGAGCACATGATCGCCGATCGCGCGGTCGTTGGCGTACTGGCGGCGCGTGCCGGGGGAGCCGGAGACCACGAGCCCGCCGTTCCAGTGGTCCGGCAGGCGCAGCACGAACTGCGCGTCGTGGTTCCAGCCGTGATTGGTGTTGGTCGTCGACGTGTCGGGGAAGTAGCCGTCGACCTGAACGCCGGGCACGCCGCTCGGCGCGGGGAGCGCCGCCGAGGTCAGGCCCGCCCAGTCCGCCTGGACGGTGTGGCCGGTGGCGAGCGTGCCGGTGGTGGTCAGGTCGGCGAGGCACGTCTGTTCCTGGTGTGCCGCACCGGGAACGGGGACCGGCGCGCACCGGGCCGCGGTCGCCGCCGGGGCCGCGAGGACGGTGCCGGCGAGCAGGCCGGCGAGGACGAGGGGAAGCCGCCGCGTACGCATGCCCGAACCGTAGGTCCGGACCACTGCGGGCGGTATCCGGCGGGACCACACAAACCGGGCGCGAGTTGTGGTGGTCGGCACCGTGGGAACGCGGAGTCGGCGTTCCTACGCTGAGCGTGACGGTGCTCACCGAGGTCACAAGGAGGTGGTCGGTGTGCGGAAGGTCCTCACCGGGCTGCTGGTGTCGGCTCTGCTGGTGCTCCTGCCCGGGTTCGCGTCGGCGGCGACGATCAAGGAGGTCACGGGGTTCGGGGTGAACCCCGGCGCGCTGAAGATGTACGAGTACGTGCCCGACGGGCTGCCCGCCGGGCGGCCCGTGGTGGTGGCGTTGCACGGCTGCACGCAGAACGCGACGGGCTACGGCCAGGGCACCGGCTGGGTCGAGCTGGCCGACCGCTGGCACTTCTCCTTGGTGCTGCCCCAGCAGCAGTCCGCGAACAACATCACGAGCTGTTTCAACTGGTTTCAGGCCTCCGACAGCACCCGCGGGTCGGGGGAGGCCGAGTCGATCGCGCAGATGGTGCGGCGCGCGGTCGCGGACACGGGTGCCGACGCGTCGCGGGTGTACGTCACCGGTCTGTCGGCGGGCGGGGCGATGACGTCGGTGCTGCTCGCCGCGTATCCGGAGTTGTTCGCGGGCGGCGCGGTGGTGGCCGGTCTGCCGTACGGCTGCGCGTCTTCGGCGCTCGACGCGTACTCGTGCATGTACCCGGGCAAGGACCTCACGCCCGCGCAGTGGGGTGCGAAAGTCCGTGCGGCGGCGCCGTTTTCCGGCACACGGCCCACGGTGAGCCTGTGGCAGGGCACTGCGGACTTCACCGTCGCGCCGGTGAACCTGCGTGAGCTCACCGAACAGTGGACGAACGTCGCGGGCGTGGCCGCCACACCGTCCACAACGGACATTGTCGGCGGTTTCCCGTACGCGGTCTACCGCGACGGCTCGGGCCGCGCCGCGGTCGAGACCTACTCGATCACGGGCATGGGCCACGGCCAGCCGGTCGCTCCCGGCACGGGTCCCGACCAGTGCGGGCACGCCGGCGCGTACCTCCTCGCGGTGGGTGTCTGCGCGGCGGCGCAGGTCGGAAAGGCGTGGAACCTGGCCTCCTGACGCGGGGACCTGGTCGCCTCCGCTTGCCTCAGCCGCGCCACGGGCGGATGATGGGCGACTCGGTATCCCCGAGGTCAGGGAGGCGCGCGATCGCCGGTAACGCTGCCGAACCCGGGCGCACGGTGCTCAGCCGTGCGTTCGCGATCCTGGATTCGTTCCTCGACGGCCGCCCCGAGCAGACGCACGGCGAGATCACGCGAGCCACCGGGTTCGCGCCCGCCACGGTGTACCGGCTGCTCGCGGAGCTCGTCGGCTGGGGCGCGCTCGAACGCACCGGCCGCGGCCGCTACCGCGTCGGCCTGCGGCTGTGGCAGCTCGGCTCACAGGCGCCGAGCGGGCGGGAGCTGCGCGACGTCGCGCTGCCGTTCCTGCAGGATCTGCTGCAGGTGACCCACGAGGTCGTGCACCTCGTGGTGCTCGACGAGGGCCGCGCGCTCTACCTCGAAAAACTCGAGGCACACCCGGACGTGGCGGTCACGTCGCGCGTCGGGAAACGGTTGCCGCTGCACGCGACCGGCCCCGGCAAGGTGCTGCTCGCGCACGCGCCCGCCGAGTGCGTCGACGAGGTGGTGTCGGCCGGCCTGGACCGCCGAGCCAGCGGCACCATCACCGATCCCGCGCAGCTGCGTGGTGTGCTCGCCGAGATCCGCCGGTCCGGTTTCAGTATCTCGCGCGACGAGATGACCGACGGCGCGTCGTCGGTCGCCGCGCCGGTGCGCGGGCTCGCCGACGAGGTCATCGCCGCCATCTCCGTGGTCGTGCCCAGCAGCACGCCGAACCTCTCGCCGCTGATCCCGGTCGTCCGGATGGCCGCGCTCAACGTCTCGCGCGCGATCCAGACGGCCTGAAGTTTTCCGTCCAGTGAGAGTGGGGCTGGGCGCGGCAGACGGACGTACCGGACACTCCTGAGCCACACACGCCAGGGAGGTTCCTTGCCCGCCACCGTCCGAGACGCCGCGTTCGACGTCCTGCGCCGCTACGGCGCGACGACGTTGTTCGCCAATCCGGGCTCGACCGAGATCACGCTGCTCACCGACCTGCCGGGCGACTTCGAGTTCGTGCTGGCGCTGCACGAGGGCTCGGTGGTCGGGATGGCCACGGGCTGGGCGCTCGCCGCGGACCGGCCGGCGGTCGCGATCCTGCACACCACGGCGGGCCTGGGCAACGCCGTGGGTGCGCTGGCGACCGCGCGCGTCAATCGGGCGCCGCTGGTCGTGCTCGTCGGGCAGCAGGACCGCCGCCACCTCGCGCTGGAGCCGTTCCTCGCGGGCCACCGGCTCGACGACGTCGCCGCGCCCGCGCCCGTGTGGGTGGGGGAACCGCCGCGGCCGCAGGACGTGCCGGGCGCGCTGGCCCGTGCGTGGCACGAGGCCCGCGACCACCGCGGCCCCGCGCTGGTGATCGTGCCGATGGACGACTGGCTCGCGTCGGCCGCAGACGACGAACCGCTGCCCGCGCCGGCGCGGCTGGTCCGGACCACTGCGGCGGAGCCGGAGGTCGTCGCCGAGCTCGAGAAGTTCTTGGCGGAGGCGGAAAAACCGGTGCTCGTGGTCGGGGCCGGCGCGGACGACGCGGAGACGTGGCACGCGCTGGAAGCGCTCGCCGAGCGGCTGCAATGTCCAGTGTGGCAGGAGGCGTTCGGCGCCCGCGCCGGGTTCCCGCAGGACCACCCGCGGTTCGCCGGGCACCTGCCCGCGGGCCGCGCGGAGCTGCGCAAGGTGCTCGCCGGCCACGACGCCGTGCTCGCCGTGGGCGCGCCGGTGTTCCGGCAGTACCCGCGCGAGCCCGGCCGGCTGATCGGCCCGGGCACGCGGATCGCCGTGGTCACCGACGATCCCGACGAGGCCCACCGCAGCCCGGCCGACCTCGCCGTGCTCGCGCGGCCCGCCGCCGTGTGCGGTCCGCTCGCGTTACGCCTGCCTGCGCGTCCGGCGTCCGCCGAACCGCCGGGACGCACGATCGACCTGCCCGAGCCACCCGTCGACGGGTTGGCACCGGAGCACGTGTTCGCCGCCCTGGCCCGGCGGATTCCGCGCGACGCGGTGCTCGTGGAGGAGACCCCGTCGAGCCGGCCGTTGCTGCACGCGCTCGTGCCCGCTCGCGCGCCGCTCGGTTTTCTCAGCGCCGCCATGGGCGGCCTCGGTTTCGCGGTGCCCGCGGCGATCGGCGTGCGGATGGCGCGCCCGGACCGCCCGGTGGTCGCGGTCGTCGGCGACGGCTCGTCGCTGTACGCGATCCAGGCGCTGTGGAGCGCCGCGCACTACGGCGTGGGCGTGCTCGTCGTGGTGCTCGCCAACGGCCGGTACGCGATCATGGACGAGCTTGCCGCCCGGCACGGTGAACGCTCGGCCGCCCCCGGTGCCGCGCCGTGGCCCGTGTTCGACGAGATCAGCGTGAGCGGTCTCGCGCGCTCGCTCGGGTGTCCCGCCCGGCGGGTCGAGACCCACGAGGAACTGGAGTCCGTTTTGGACGAAGTGCTGCCGGCGCTGGCGCGGGCCACCCGGCCGCTCGTGCTCGACGTGGCGGTGGCGCGGTGAGCGCCCCGCCCGGCCCGCTGCTCGGCGGGGTCCGTTGGCAGGGAAGGATCTTCTCCGGCGGCTGGGTGCCCGGGTCCGGCGGCGAGTACGACTCCGTGGAACCGGCGACGGGCCAGGTACTCGCGCGCGTCGGCGCGGCGTCGGCCTCCGACGTGCCCCAGGCGGCCGAAACCGCGCGGCGCGCGCAGCAGGAGTGGGCCGCGCCGCCCTACGATCAGCGCGCCTGGGTGCTGCGCCGCGCGGCGCGGCTGTTCGAAGATCACGCCGACGAGATCGACGAGTGGCTCGTGCGCGAGTCCGGGGCCACGCGGCCGTTCGCGCGGTTCCAGACGGGCGCGGTCGCGGCCGAGGAGTGCCACGAGGCCGCGGCGCTGGCGGCCCACCCGTACGGCGAGCTGCTGCGCTCCAACCAGCCGCGGCTGTCGATGGCGCGGCGAGTCCCGGCCGGCGTCGTCGCCGTGATCTCGCCGTTCGACGCGCCGATCATCCTCTCGATCCGCGCGATCGCGCCCGCGCTGGCGCTGGGCAACGCCGTGCTCATGAAGCCCGATCCGCGCACGGCCGTGTGCGGCGGCGTGGTGCTGGCCCGGGTCTTCGAGGAGGCGGGCCTGCCCGAAGGTCTGTTCCACCTCTTGCCGGGCGGGGCCGACATCGGCGGGGCTCTCGTGGAGGACCCGCTGGTGCGCGTGATCGCGTTCACCGGCTCCACGCGCGCGGGCCGGCAGATCGCCGCGGCGGCGGGAGAGCGGCTCAAGCGCGTCCACTTGGAACTGGGCGGAAACTCGGCACTGGTGGTGCTCGACGACGTCGATGTCGAGCAGGCCGTGTCCGTCGGCGCGTTCGGCTCATTCAACCACTCCGGGCAGATCTGCATGGCCACCAGCCGCCACCTCGTGGCGGAGAAAATCGCCGCCGACTACGCGGCCGCGCTCGCCGAGCACGCCGCCCGCCTGCCCGTGGGCGACCCGGCGCGGACCGACGTCGCCGTCGGCCCGATCATCGACGCCGGGCAGCGCGACCGCATCCACGAGATCGTGACGAGCAGCGTCGACGCGGGCGCGAAGCTGGCTGCCGGCGGCACGTTCGAGGGCCTCTTCTACAGCCCGACGGTGCTCACCGATGTCCCGCTGACCGCGCCGGCGTACGCCCAGGAGATCTTCGGGCCGGTGGCCCCGGTCGTGCCGTTCTCCACAGTGGACGAAGCAGTCCGCCTGGCCGGCGGTACCGAATACGGGCTGTCACTCGGCATCCTGACCCAGGACGTCTCGAAGGGGCTCGCGCTCGCCGAGCGGATCCCGTCCGGACTCGTGCACATCAACGACCAGACCGTGAACGACGAGGCGCTCGCGCCGTTCGGCGGGGTCGGCGAGTCGGGCACGGGCTCCCGCCACGGTGGTGCGCGGGCCAACCTGGAGGCGTTCACCGAGATCCAATGGGTCACCGTGCGTGGTGACCTCCCGCGCTATCCCTTCTGACGCACCGGTTCCCCAGTCCCCTCCGACGACGCAGGTGATGACATGACGGTCTCCTCCCCGATCGACCCCCGGGCCAAGTACGCGCGCTGGGTCGCCCCGCTCTGCTGGACGGCGGTGGCGCTCGAAGGGTTCGACCTCGTGGTGCTGGGTGTGGTGCTGCCCGCGCTGCTCAAGGTTCCGAGCTGGGGCTTGGACCCCAACTCGGCCTCGCTGATCTCCGTGGTCGGCCTTCTCGGCGTGGCCGTGGGCGCGCTCACCATCGGCCCCGTGAGCGACCTGTTCGGCCGCCGCGGCACGATGCTGCTCACGGTCACGAGCTTCTCGGTGTTCACGTTGCTGTGCGCGGTGGTCGACGGCCCCTGGCTGTTCGGGCTGCTGCGCTTCCTCGCCGGGCTCGGTCTCGGCGGTGTGCTGCCGACCGCGCTCGCGCTGATCACCGAATACGCCCGCGTGGGCCGAGGCGGCAGCTCCACCACGGTGCTCATGACCGGTTACCACGTGGGCGCGGTGCTCACCGCGTTGCTCGGGATCCTCGTGGTGGAGCGGTATGGCTGGGAGTGGATGTTCGTGATCGGCGCCGCTCCGGCGGTGGTCCTCGTGCCGCTGATGGTGAAGTTCCTGCCGGAGTCGGCCGAGTTCCTCAAGGCGCGCGGCACCCGCGCGGCCCGGCCGCCGCGCGAGCGCAACCCGATCGGCATCCTGTTCCGCCACGGCTACGGGCGCGCGACGATCGCGTTCTGGGTCACGTCGTTCATGGGGCTGCTGCTCGTGTACGGCCTCAACACCTGGCTGCCGCAGATCATGCGCGAGGCCGGCTACGAGCTCGGCGCGGCGCTCGCCCTGTTGCTGGTGCTCAACGTCGGCGCCGTGATCGGCCTGCTGATCGGCGGCCGTGTCGCCGACCGCCTGGGCTACCGCCGTTCCACCATCGTCTGGTTCGCCGCGGCGGCCGTGTTCCTCGCGTTGCTGAGCATCAAGCTGCCGGGCTTCACCGTGTACGTCGGCGTGCTGCTTGCGGGGATCTTCACCTTCAGCGCGCAGGTGCTCGTGTACGTCTACGTCGCCCGCGTGTACCCGGCAGCCGCCCGCGGCACGGCCCTGGGCGCGGCCAGCGGCATCGGGCGCTTCGGCGCGATCTCCGGCCCGCTCGTCACCGGATTCCTGCTCACGGCCGGGCTGGCCTACCCGTGGGGCTTCTACCTCTTCGCCGTGGTCGCGGCCGTCGGCGCGGTCGCCATCGCGATCGTCAACCGCGATCCGGCGCCGGACGCGCCGCTCGAGGTGACGGCGGAGGAGGAAGCCGCGACGCGCACCGAGTGACGGCCGGGGTCAGGCCCGCTCGTCGAGATCCGCGAGCTGAAGGGATGCGTCGAGGACCAGGTTCCGCAGCCAGGTGTGCAGCGGATCGGCGTCGAGCCGTGGGTGCCAGGCCATGCCGTACGCGAAATCCTCCAGCTGCTCGGGGGCGGCGGCGACACGCACTTCCCGCTCCGGGACGTGGTCCACCAGGCGGCTCGGCAGGACCCCGATGAGCGGGGTGCCGGGCAGCGCTGCGATCGCCCCGGTGAAGAACGGGACCCGGAGTCCCGGCCGCGCCGTGATGCCCAGCGTCGCGAGCCGGGACTCCGCGAGCATTCGTTCGGCGCCCAGGACCACAACGCTCGCGTGCGGGTACGACGCGAGATCTTCGACCGTCAGGCGGTCCGCCGTCAGCGGGTGGTCGCGCGACAGGACGCAGACGAACCGCTCGGTGAACAGCGGCTGCCAGCGCAGGGGAGCGGGCGGCGGCACGGGGGTCAGGACGAGGTCGGCGCGGCCGTGCTCGAGGTCGTCGAACGACTCGGGCGAGAGCCAGCCGGCCTGCACGGAGATGCCCGGCGCCTGCCCGAACACCTGGCGGAACAGGCGGTTCCCCAGGACGACCGCCGCGTAGTCGGTGAGCTGCACGCGCACGACGTCGGTCACGGAGCCGGGTGAGAACTCGTCGCCCCGCACGATCGACCGCAGCCGCGGCATCACGAGCGCCAGCTCGCGCTGGATCGTGCGCGCTCGCGGGGTCGGCTCGAAACCCCGGGCCGTGCGCACGAGCAGCTCGTCGTCGAACGTGGCGCGCAGGCGCGTGAGGGTGCGGCTCATCGCCGACTGGCTGAGGTGGATCCTCGCCGCCGCCCGCGTGAGGTGCCGTTCCTCCAGCAGGACCTCGAGGGCCTTCAGGAGGTTCAGGTCCGCGTTCTCGAGTTGCACGCCGCGCATGTTGGACCTGAGCACCATGCAGTGGACGCTTGGTCGGTCCGGGGCGAAAGTGGTGGGGTGCAGCCCGAGAAGAGGACCGGAACGATGACGAAAACCGAACTGGCGACCGCGCTCGAGAAGCTCGCCGACGCACTCGGCGGGCGGGCGGCGCTCGAGGCCGTCGCGGTCGAGCGAACGGTGGCCACCGGGTGGCGGCGGCACCCGGGGTGGGGGATCGACCCCGCGAAACCCGAGCTGGTCGCCGACTTCACGGCGACGTTGGAGCTCGACGTCGCCGGGCCGCGGTACCGGTGGGCGCACCAGGCGAAGACGTACCTGGTGCCGACGGAGCTGGACTACGTGGAGATCGGGAACGGCAGCCGCGGCCACGTGTCCGGTGTGGACTTCATGTTCGACACCCGGCCCGTGGACACGGACATTCCCTCCTGGCGGGTCGCCGCGCGGCTGCGGCACTTCGACCTGACCTCACCCCTGCGGCTCGTCCGCAAGATGCTCGCGCCCGGCGCCGACGTGACCGTCGAGCGGGACGGCGGTGGCGACGGTGGTGAGGGCGCGGTCCTGACGCTGCGCGAGTTCGGCCGTCCGCCGGTCCGGCTCACCGTGGCCGCGGCGACGGGACTGCCGGTTTCCGTGGACGTGACCGAGGAGCACTCGCCGCTCGGTGACGCGGCGGTCCGGGTCGCGTTCGACGACT
The DNA here is from genome assembly GCF_040654155.1 of Amycolatopsis sp. NPDC050768. Lineage (NCBI taxonomy): Bacteria > Bacillati > Actinomycetota > Actinomycetes > Pseudonocardiales > Pseudonocardiaceae > Amycolatopsis > Amycolatopsis sp. NPDC050768. Next base: position 254,711 of record NZ_JBFAHL010000006.1, on the reverse strand, counting down.
TCCGCCGGGCGTCGGGCGTGCTGCTGCCGTTCCGGGTGGACATCACGATCGGCGATCTGCACGTCCACAGCGAAACGCGGACGGAGGCGACCGTCGGCGAGTCTGTCGACGACGCGCTTTTCGAGTCAGGGGAAGCGAAAATCGTCGACTCCACCGTGGAGCAGGCCGCTTATGCGCTGCACTCCACGGAATGGATCATGAACTACGTCTACTCCGGTGTGCGGTTCTACTTCGACCTGCAGACGGCTCCCGTGACGCCGGAGCCGGTCGACCTCGCGCCCGGCGTGAAGCTCGTGATCGGGCCGAGCCACAACACCCTGGTCGTGGAGCTGCCGGACCGCCTGCTCGCGGTGGAATCGCCGATGTACGACGACTACAGCCGGGCCGCGCTCGCCCAGGTGAAGCGCGCGTTCCCGGGCAAGCCCCTGCATGAGCTCGTCTGCACGCACTTCCACTACGACCACGTCGGCGGCGTGCGCGAGTTCGCGGCCGACGGCGACCTGACCGTCCACGTCGGAACCCCGTCGGTGGCCTTCTTCCAGCGGGCACTGTCGGCGCCGCACGAGGTGGACCCTGACCGGCTCGCCACCGGGCCCGTGAAGACGACCGTGCGCGGCATCGCCGACACCCTGACCTTCGACACGGCCGGCGGCGGGACCGTCGCGGTCCACCGGATCGTCAGCGACCACGCCGACGACATGGTGATCGTGTACGTGTCCTCGGGCAAGCTCGTGTTCAACTCCGACCTCTGGAACCCCACCCCGGCCCCACCGGCCCCGGGCGACCAGCGCGGCCGCCTGGCCACCCAGCTGTACGACGCCATCCAGGCCCTGGGCCTCGACGTCGACACCGTCGTCGGCGGCCACCGCGGCAGCGACGGCACGACGTGGGCCCACGCGGCGCCGCTCGAGTACCTGAAGCGGGCGGCGGGGTACTGACGGAGTCCTTTGTGGAGAGTCTCCGCCGGGGCCGGGAAAGGGAGGAATCGCCCATCCGCGGAGACTTCCGCGCAGGCGTTCAGCCGAAGTTCAATCGGTCGCCACCGGCCGGATCACCCGGGGATCAACCGCGGCCGAAAGCCTGTCGGAGCTCCCCGCCGTGCCCGAAGCCGGAAGGATTCCGATGACCGAGACCCCGGAGAACGACAGAACCGGTTTGACCCGCCGCAGGCTGTTCGGCGCCGCCGCCGCCGGTGGGCTGGCCGCCGCCGCGGCCGTGCTGCCGCCGAACGTCCGCACTGCCTTGGCGTCCCCGCCTCCGGCCGGTGGTCACCTGCGCGACATCAAGCACGTCGTGATGCTGATGCAGGAGAACCGCAGCTTCGACCACTACTTCGGCACGCTGTCCGGCGTGCGCGGGTTCGACGACCCGCACGCCCTGCGGCTGCCCGGCGGGCGTTCGGTGTTCCACCAGCCCGACCCGACGCACCCGGACGGCTACCTGCTGCCGTACCGACTGAACACGAAAATCAGTGCGGCGCAGGCGATCCCGTCCACGAGCCACGCATGGGGCGTGCAGCACCAGGCGTGGAACGACGGGAGGATGGACAACTGGCTGCCGGCGCACCTCGCGGCCGACGGTGCCACCAAGGGTCCTTACACCATGGGCTACTTCACGCGCGAGGACATCCCGTTCCAGTACGCGCTCGCGGACGCGTTCACCATCTGCGACGCCTACCACTGCTCGGTGCTGGGCCCGACCTGGCCCAACCGCTTCATGTGGTTGTCCGGCACCATCGACGCGGACGGCGAGTTCGGCGGCCCGTCGCTGGAGACGGGGAAGGTGCCCGACGGGCACTTCACCTTCAAGACCTACCCGGAGCGGCTCACGGAAGCGGGCGTCAGCTGGAAGGTCTACCACTCGCCGGGCGGCGCGACCGGGCTCCCGCCGTTCAGCGCGATCAAGCAGTACGCCGAGGCGAAACCGGGCACGCCGTTCTACGACCAGGCCATCGCGCCCTCACCGCTGGGCCAGTTCGAGTACGACGCGCTGCACGACCAGCTGCCCACCGTCAGCTGGCTGCTGCCGCCCAGCGCGTATGACGAGCACCCCGCCAACCTGCCGGCTGCCGGCGCCACGTTCGTCGCCGGCAAGATCGACGCCATCGCCGCCAACCCGGAGGTCTGGGCCAAGACGGTGTTCATCCTGTCCTACGACGAGAACGACGGGCTGTTCGACCACGTTCTGCCGCCGACTCCGCCCCCGGACACGCCCGGCGAGTTCGTCAACGGCACCTCACCCAGCGGGGTCAAGGGCGGCGGCCTGCCGACCGGGCTGGGCTACCGCGTGCCGTGCATCGTCGTCTCGCCGTGGACCGCCGGGGGCTGGGTGAGCTCGGAGGTGTTCGACCACACCTCGCAGCTGCAGCTGCTGGAACACGTCACCGGCGTGCGCGAACCCAACATCACCGACTGGCGCCGGCGCACCACCGGGGACCTCACGTCGGTCTTCCGCTTCCACGACGCGACCAAGCACGCCCCGACCCTGCCCGATACCCAGGGCCAGTACACCCTGGCGCAGTACGAGGTCGCGCAGCTGTCGAAGCCCGCCGCGCCCGCCGGCGGGCAGGAGGTGCCCCACCAGGAACGCGGCTACCGGCCGCAGGTGCGCTGAGGAACGGCTCGACGACCGACGGCGCCTGCCGGTCCGGTTGCGCCCGGACGAGACTTACGAGATCTGGGTTCCGGTGGCCGCATTGCCTCGACACGAGCACTTCGAAGATCTGGCCCGGGCGCTCTTGTCCGTAGGGCGCAAGGACAAGTCGTGAGCCGACAAGAACGTTCCGCCGTTCGGCTACGTCGCAGGTGGCGGAAGCACCTGGCGTCGCGTTGCGGCGAAAGCACCGGACCGGATTTCACCAGGGGTCCGACGTGGACTCGGCCGGACGGCGGGAAGGCGCCGTCCGGCCGAGGGTTCGGGGAACGCTCAGTTGTAGAAGTGGATGTAGCGGAAGTCGCCCTTGGTGAGGTCGTGGACGAGGTAGTGGCCGTCGCCGGCCCAGTTGTAGTCCTCGACCGTGACGGTGGAGCCGTGGACGCTGTCGACGACGGCGACGTGGCCGTAGCGGCCCGCGTCGGTCTGGGCGATGGAGCCCGGGGTGGGCGTGTTGTCGACGCGGTAGCCGTGCTTGCGGGCGTTGTCGTCCCAGTACTTGGCGTCGCCGTAGTTCGAGGCGCTCTCGCCGTGGCGGTCGATGGTGAACGCGGCCCAGGAGACGCACTCGCGGTTGTACATGTTCCAGTCGTCGACGACGGAGTCCTGCGGGATGTTGAGCCACTTCGCGGGGTAGTTGTCGCCGATGAGGTTGGCCTTGGCCGACGGCGCGAGGGTGCCGAGCCGGGCGGCCATCGACATCGGGCGCGCGGCCGCGGTCGCCGTGGCCGTGGCCGGCGTGGGCGCGGTCGGCGTTGTCGGCGCAGCGGCCGAAGCCGGCACAGCGGCCGCCGCGCCGGTGGCCGTGAGCGCGGCCGCGGCGGCAAGAGTGGCCAGGGTCCGGGTGAGACGGCGCATGGCGGTGCCTTTCCGGGGAACGGGGGATCGGGGGAGTGCCGCGGCGGACGGTAACCAGCCGCGGACCGCGCGCTCCAGACCGAAGTGGACAGCCGGTGCCCGGCGCCGAGAATTCGCAGGTCGGCGGCTCGTGTTCACAGAATTGGCGTCACCACGTCCACCACGCGCCGTGGATGCCGGGCCGCGTGTCGCGGGTGGCGAACGTGACGGCGTGGGTCGTGCCGACGCGCAGCGGGTCGCCGGTGTGGCGGGGCCCGTCGGGGCCGCGGCGTTCGAACGAGCGGACCCGCCGCGGCAGCCGCAGGCCGAACTGCACCTGGCACACGTATTCGCGCACCGGCCGCGTGAAACGCCGGCCGTACTCCTGCGCCGGCGTGCCGGGCGGCAGCAGGATCTCGTACTCGACGGCCGTGACCTCACCGGCCGCGAGCACGCGGTCGAGCAGCAGCTCACCGGCCGTCATGCCCGTCTCGCGATCCACCCGCACGCGCCCGACGCGCGCGAACCGCACGCCCTGGTAGCGCGGTTCGGCCGGCAGCGAGCCGTCGGCCTGGTGGTAGGTCATCATGCGGTCGACGCCGTCCATCGTGGCCTCCGCGACGAGCCGCACGTGCAAGGCCCGCTCGCACCCGTCGTCGTCGATGGCCACGCGGTCGTGCACCGACCAGAACGCGAGCTGCCCGTCCGGCGGCGGTTTGAGCTCCACCGTGAGCGGCCGCAGATCGGGCCACAACCGGCGGCGCTCCACGCGGTCGGGCGGGTGGCCGAGCCAGCGACCACGCGGCGCGCGCGGGCCGAGCAGCGACGTGAGTGAGCCGGGGGAGAGCTCCAGCACGGCTTCGAGCTGCGTCACGGCGTTCAGCGACGCCTCGCGCTCGGGCCGGGAGCGGCCGCGGCGCCAGTAGGACAGGGCGGAGCGCGAGAGCGTCACGCCTCGGTTGGCGAGGTGGTGGCGGACCCGGTCGAGGGAGAGCCCGGAGTCTTCGATCGCGGCGTCGAGCGTGACCGCGAACGAGCCGGGGTGCTGCGCAGACACGACTTCAGCATGATCAACAGGGCCGTTGTCCGGAACCGACGAAAGTCGGGGTCACCGCCCGTGACGTGCCGCTTGGTCTCAACCTTTCGCCCGTCCCACCCGTTGGACGGGGAGGAACTGTCACCGGGGAGCTGGGGAAGTGCGTGGCGCAGGACGAAACGCGGGCGCGGGAACCGTTGCGTGCCTCGCGGAAACCGTTGCCGGAGCGGAGATCCGCGAGGAGGAAGAAGGGCTTCCTGCGCACCTACGGCTGGCGCGTCTACGCGCTGCCGGTCATGGTCGTGCTCACCGTGCTCGTGCTGGTCAACACGGCGTCTACTTCGGCCCCGTCGACGGCGGCGCAGCAGCAAGCCCCGGCTCCCGGACAAGCCCGCGCCGAGTCCCGGTCCGAGTCCTCCGTGGACTCCCTCGAGCCGGGCGTTCCCGAGAACCCCGCGAAACCGGCCGATCCCAACGCCCCCACCGCCGACCTGCCCGCCGGCGGCCCGTACACGCAGACCGGCCGGGGCAAGTGGCACGTGATCCCCGGCTCCGGCCCGAAGATCGGCACCGGCCGCCTCTACCGCTACACCGTCGAGGTCGAGGACGGCATCGACCCGGCGAGCTACGCCGGCGACGACAGCTTCGCCGCCGCCGTGCAGGGCATCCTGTCCGACCCGAAGAGCTGGACCGCTGACGGCAAGGTCGCGCTGCAGCGCGTGGACGCGAGCGATCCGCACCCGGACTTCCGCGTCAGCCTCTCCACCCCCGACACCACGCACCGCGCCGACGCCTGCGGGTTTTCCATCACCTACGAGGCTTCCTGCTTCCGCCGCAGCATGCGCCGCGTGCTGATCAACCTCTCGCGCTGGGTACGCGGCGCGAAGGCCTATGGGGCGAACATGACCGCCTACCGGCAGTACGCGATCAATCACGAGGTCGGCCACGCGCTGGGCCACTCCCACGTCGGCTGCGGCGGCACGGGCCAGCCGGCGCCCGTGATGATGCAGCAGACCTTCGGCGTCGCCGACGACTACGTCGCCCGCCTCAACAACGTCCCCGGCGGCGACCAGGGCGCCGTGCCGGCCGACCACCGCGTGTGCGCCACGAACTCGTGGCCGTTCCCCTAGGACCACCGAGCTGCATAACGACCTACACGGCGGCCGGTGAGGCAGCGGTCAGCACAGAGCAGTGGCTGGCACAGAGCAGTGGCCGGCAAAGCGCGCAGTGATCAGAACGGCGCCGTGGTGCACGCCGGCGGGCCGATTTCCTTCCACTTTCCGTTCTCGCGCGCCACGAAACGCAGGCACACGAGCTCGTTCTTCACCACCTGCTGTCCGATGTGGATGATCTGCGCCGCCGTGGTGCCCGAGGATGTCGGCCCGCGGCTCCAGCCGCGCCCGAAGACCTGGAAGTACCCGTACTTCGCCTTGATCGGCTGTTGCCGCAACGCGATGACCTGGTTCACGTACAGGCCGCTTCCGTCCGTGGTGTTGCAGAACGACGCGGTGCAGTTCTTTTCGGTCTTCGCCGACGCGGTGCCCGTGAACAAGGTTGCCGCCACTGCGGACAGTGCGCCGATCACGGCGATCTTCCTGGTGATGGACATGGTCCCCTCCGGTGTCGCGGTCCACGCCCCTGAACGAAGTGGACCATCCGGCTGAAACGTAGATGATCACCACCCCCGATGTTGCACTTTGACTCGAAGTGTCACACCATCGTGCGACGACTGCGCGATCACAGTGCGATCAAGGGAGGACGGCGACCGCCACCTTCGCGAGCCGCTCCGGATCCGCGATCACCTCGTACGCGGCGACCCGCCCCGCCGTCACCGACACCTTGAGCACGCCCGTCAGCCGGCCGTAGGGCGCCAGCACCAGCCCGACGGTGCCGTCCACCAGAGCGGGCTCCGCGAGGCGCGCGTGGTCGGCGAACGCGGTGGTGCCGCGCGCGACGGCGTCGGCGCCGCGGAGGACGGCGGCGGCACCCGGCGGCAACGCGGCCGCGTCGGCGTGCCGGACGACGTCGGGAGCCAGCAGTTCGAGCAGTGCGGCGAGATCACCGCCGCGGGCCGCGGCCAGGAACGCTTCCACGACCTTCCGGTGCTCACCGAGCCCGGACCCGGCCGCGGGAGTACCGCGCACCCGCAGCCGCGCGCGGCTCGCGAGTTTCTTCGCCGTCGCGGGCGAGCGGTCCAGGATCGGGCCGACGGCCTCGAACGGCACCGCGAACAAGTCGTGCAGCACGAACGCCACGCGCTCGGCGGGTGCGAGCGCCGCCAGCACCACGAGCAGGGCCCGGCCGACCTCGTCGGCGAGCGCGAAGTCCTCCTCCGGGCCTGCGACGCCGCGGTCCGGCAGCTGCTCGAACGGTGTCTCCCGCCGCGCGCGCAGCAGGTCGAGGCAGATCCGCGAAACGACGGTGGTCAGCCACGCTGCCAAGTTGTCGACCTCGGATGCCGACGCCAGTCGCAGCGAGGATTCCTGCACGGCGTCCTCGGCTTCGGCCGCCGAGCCGAGCATCCGCCGCGCCAGCGCGCGCAGCCGGGGCCGTTCCGCTTCGAACCGGGCCGCCAGGGTTTCGAGCGGGGTGTGGGTCAGTCCTGCAGCTGCGGCGTCAGGCGCGCGAGCACGGCGCGACCGGTGTCGGTGAGGGACACGAACGCGCTGTCGCTCGGCAGCGTGTCCCCGCCGCCGAGCGGCCGGCCGGTGACCGCGAGGTACTCCAGGGCGACGGCGGCCGACAGCCCGCGGGTGGTCGCGGCCAGGTGCGTCAGCTGCGGCACCGCGACGCTGGTCTGGACACCGAAGTGACGGGTCGAGACCACCCCGAAAATCTCCTCTTGGTATTGCAGGGACTCCATCTCCAAGTACACCTCCGCGGTCAGCCCGGCCGCTGCGAGCACGGCGCGGTTGTGCCGCTGCATCGGCGTGAGCGTGGCGGGATCAGGCGAGTCGGGCAGCAGCACCGGCTCCAGTCCGCCCGCGGGCTCGTCGCCGCCGAAGACGAAGCTGTGCCTGCCCACGTGGCCGGCCGCCAGCGTGCACGCAGAGCGGTCGCCGAACTCGTCGCGCTCGGCCGCGGTCACGAAGCAGCCAGGCCGGATCTTCTGATACCGCCGGGCCCGATCTTCAGATCCCGCCGGGCCGGCTCGGCGACGCGGATGGTCCGTGCGCTTTCGTCGTGACGGCGCGGCATGCAGCTTGTGGATCGTCACGCGATCATTCGCCCAGCCACGCCAGAACTCATCGCCCGGCGGCAATGCTTCCAGTGGGTTCTCGGCTTAGCGCTGCTTTTCGTTCCGATGTTCATCAAACGCCGGCTCGAGGGGAAGCGGCTTAGCCGGATCCGACGGACTTCCGCCCCGTAGCCACTCGGGCGGTGAGGCCCTCGAGGATCCGGCGAAGGCCCCAGAGGTACTGCTCGGTGGAGATGTAGCCGGCCATCGTCGCCGCCGCTGCGGCACTGAGCGGGAAGTGTTCAGGCGGCCTCGCCGAGAAGGCGAGCTGGCGGATGGCGATCCGTTCCGACTCCGCCGGCAGCGGGACCTTGTGCTGCACATCGGCGACTTCCAGGACGAGTGAGCCGAAGATGTAGACGAACAGCAGGTAGGACGCCCGCGCGGCGTCGGTGGCGTCGAGTCCGGCGTCGGCCAGCAACTGCAGGAGCCGTTCGGTGAGGGCCTGCGCGATGGGCCCATCCATCCGGCTGCCGACCATCAGGCTGACCGCGCCCGGATGTGCGGACAGTTTCGCTCGCAGTTCCAGGGCCAGTGCTTCCACGCGTTCGCGCCAGGGCTGCGCACGGTCGGCGAAGACGTCGTGGTCCACCTCGCCGAGCAGCCGCTCGACGAGCGCATCGACCACGGCGGCCTTGTCCGGGAAGTAGGTGTAGATCGCGTTCGGGACCACGCCGACCCGCGCGGCAATCGCCCGCACGGACGCCGCATCCGGGCCCTGGTCGAGCAGGCTCAGCGCCGCGTCGAGGATCTCGTTCTCGGTGAGGGCGCGCCGCGGACCGCGAGGGCGTCGCCTACCTGATTCGGACAATGGTGCCTTCCTCCTCTTGACTTCGGTACCACCAGGGTAGACGGTTCTTTGTACGGCGTACAAATCATGTACACCGTCCAGTGATCAACGGTGAAAGCGAAGGTCACGATGCGCACAACTCACGTCGACAGACTCAGGGGTCCCCCTCTCGAGACCGCAGGGGCAACGATGACGGCGGTCGTGCAGGACCACTACAGCGCCGCTCCCGAGGACCTCTTCCGGGTCGCGCAGACCGACACACCCGCTATGGGGGACGACGACATCCTGGTGAGGGTGCACGCGGCCAGCGTGGACCGGGGCACCTGGCACATCATGTCCGGCCTGCCCTATCCGATCCGGCTCGCAGGCTTCGGACTTCGCCGCCCGAAGTACGCCAACCCAGGCCGGAACCTGGCCGGAACGGTCGAGGCGGTCGGCCCCAGCGTCACCGGCTTCGCCCCGGGCGACGAGGTGTTCGGGATGTCCACCAGCACCTTCGCGCAGTATGCGACCGCCCGCCCTGGCAAGCTCGCCCCGAAGCCGGCGAACCTCTCCTTCGAACAGGCTGCTGCCGTTCCTGTCTCGGGGGTGACCGCCCTGCAGGCGGTCCGCGACCACGGACGCGTCCGGGCCGGTGAGACGGTGCTGATCATCGGCGCCTCGGGCGGTGTCGGTACGTTCGCGGTGCAGATCGCGAAGGCATTCGGCGCGGACGTCACCGGCGTTTGCAGCCCCAGCAAGGTGGAGATGGTCCGCGCCCTGGGCGCCGACCACGTTATCGACTACGCCGGCGCCGAATTCGCCGACGGCGGACACCGCTACGACGTCGTCCTCGACATCGGCGGCAACGCCCGGCTGTCCGATCTACGGCGGGTTCTGACACGACGGGGACGACTGGTCATCGTCGGCGGAGAGAGCGGCGGCCGGCTGCTCGGCGGCAGCGACCGCCAGATCCGGGCGAAGCTGCTTTCGCCCTTCGTCCGCCAGCAGCTGGGCACCTTCGTCGCGAAGGAGACCGCCGTCGATCTGATCGCGCTCGGCGCGCTCATCGAGGGCGGAAAGCTCACCCCCGCGATCGACCGCACCTACCCACTGGCCGAGGTCGCTGCGGCCATCCGCCACCTGCTCGACGGGAAGACCCGAGGCAAGCTCGTCGTCTCCGTCCTCCCCCCGGCACCCGCCACAGGGAGCACACCATGACCGATCCCCGTACGCCCTACCCGGTCCGCGTCGACGCGGCGCTCGAGCCGTCGGGCTCCCGCGGCCTGTGGCTGGTCAAATGGCTGCTGCTGATCCCGCACTTCGTCGTGCTGTTCTTCCTGTGGGTCGCCTTCTCCGTAGTCAGCGTGATCGCGTTTTTCGCCATTCTGATCACCGCGCGCTATCCGCGATCGTTGTTCGACTTCAACGTCGGCGTGTTGCGCTGGACCTGGCGGGTGAACTACTACGGCTACAGCGCCCTGGGCACCGACCGCTATCCGCCCTTCACCCTCGCCGAAGTGGCCGACTACCCGGCGCACCTCGACGTGCCCTACCCCGAGCGGCTGTCCCGCGGCCTGGTGCTGGTCAAGTGGTGGCTGCTGGCCCTGCCGCACTACATCGTGCTGTCGATCCTGGTCGGCGGCGGACTGTGGGCAAGCTCCGGCGTTACCACCGACGGTGGCTGGAACGCCGGCGCCGGCGGTGTCGGCCTCCTCACGCTGCTCCTGCTGATCGCCGCGATCGTGCTGCTGTTCACCGGCCGGTACCCGAAGTCGCTGTACGACTTCGTGCTCGGCATAAACCGCTGGGCGCTGCGCGTGGCCGCCTACACCGGACTGATGACCGACCGCTATCCGCCGTTCCGACTCGACCAGGGCGGCGCCGACCCGGTGCCCGCCGACCCCACCCCACCGTCGCCTTCTGGACCGCCGGCCGCGGGGCAGCCGGCCGGTGAAACCCTTGGGGCCGGGTAGCGGCAGGCTGGCATGTTTTGCCTGAAGGGTACGAGCTGGGCTCATCTGCGCAGCGCGTTCTCCCGCAAGCGCCCGTGCTGGTCTCAGACATGATTCGCGCCATCAGATCTCACTTTAAACAGAGGACCGGACGTTGTCCGATGTGGACAGTCCGGTCCTCGTGCCAAGCGTCAGCTGAATGGTCCCAAGGTCGGTTTAGGGCTTCGGGTCGACGATGATCGGCAGTCCGAGGTTGACAGTCCCGGCCGGTTGGCGTTCGTGGGCTCGGTCGAGGCTGACTAGCCCCCGGGACGGAGCTCGAACCGGGCGTATCGGCGGGACGGGTACCAGCGACACGGGTTCCGGTCCCCCGCCGCGCCTGCGAACCGCCCCAGAAAGGTCTGTGCCATCCGCGCAGGCTGGGAAGAGTCTCAAAAACGATCGTTTGCGAGACACACGCGGCTGATCGGCGTTTCCGCAGGAGAGACCTGCAAAGCATGCCGTGTCCGCGCCAATGTCACGTTCTCGGGGTTTTGCAGTGATGGCGTCACCGAGCGCGGCGTCTAGACGATGCCCGATGCGAGGGAAGGCTGCCGCATCGCGGCATAGCCACGCCCGAGCACTCGATATGGGTCAGCCACTGTTGTCACCGACCGCTCCCTTCCCAGGCTCGTGAACGGATTCTCGAGCTGGTCGCATGACAGTGCTCACCCAAACGCGGGGCGCTCGCGGGGAAAGTCCCGCGAGCGCCCCGGCACTCACCTCACGTCAGATCCGAACACTTCACAGCGTCCGGATCTTTCGCTCCGCCTGGCGACCACCTCACGTTCGCGAACGACGCCGAGAACGCACCGTCGGTGTAGACCAGGAACGGCGTGTTGACGTTCTCGAAGTCGAGCCCGTTCGCGAAGCACGAGAGCGGGATCTTCACCGTCGACTTGCTCCCCGCCGGCAGATCCGTGAACAGCTTGGTGGCGTTGACCTCCGAGAAGCACGGGTAGACGCAGTGCATGCTCACCACGGTGCGGTTCACCGGTGGCGAGTTCACGATCACGTCGAACTCGAGCGCCCCGTCCGCGTTGGGGTACCCGCGCAGGTCGCTGGTCGCGGGGCTCTGCAGGTACAGCTGTGCCGCGCCGGTGCCGGTCCACGTCGTCTTGAGGCCGTCGGCCTGCACGTTGACGTCCGCCGGAGTCACGGTGATCTCCGGGTGCTCCGCGGTGCCGTCGGGCCCGATCTCGGTGCCGCCCCAGTTCGAGGCCGAGCCGATGTAGCTCTTGTACGGCGCGATGTCCGTGCGGTCGAAGATCGACAGGTCCTCGGTCGCGGTGCCCCCGCCGCCGGTCGACCCGCAGGTCGTCGGGCCCTCGGCCTCGTCGAGCTTCGCCACGGTGGCGCGCTGACCGGTCTTGAGGCCGTAGCCCAGCGCGAACAGCGGGTCGTAGTCCGGGCTCCACGGGTTGAGCGGCGTCTGGCACGCGCTCTTCGGCCACGAGTAGGACAGCTTGCCCTGGTACCCCGTGCCGTCCTTGCCCTTGACCATCATGTCCGCCACGCCGCCGCCCTCGGTGCCGGGCAGCCAGGCCGCCACGAACGCGTCGGAGCGATTGATCTCCTTGTTCAGGTAGAGCGGACGACCGCCGACGTAGGCGGTGACGACCGGGACACCCTTGCCGCTCACCTTGTCCAGCACGGCGAGGTCCTCGGGGTAGAGCTTCGCGGCCTCCAGCGACTTGCGCTGCAGGTCGCCCACGCCCTCGGCATACGGCGTTTCGCCGATCACGGCGATCACCGCGTCGTAGCCGGTCGGGTCGACGTCGCCCTTCTCGCTGAAGGTGACGTTGGCGTCGCCGAGGTCTTCCTTGAGCCCGCCCAGGATCGAGGTGGCGTTGGGGAAGTCGGCGTTGGTGTTGCCGGTGCCCTGCCACGACAGCGTCCAGCCGCCGGTCTGGTTCTGGATGCTGTCGGCGCTCTTGCCGACCACCAGCACCTTCGACTTCGGCTTGAGCGGCAGCACGTTGCCGTTGTTCTTCAGCAGCGTCTGCGACTCGCGCACGGCGTCGCGGGCGAGCCAGTTGTCCGTGAGCGCCTCGTCTGAGTTGGCGTCGGAGCGGTCCGACGGCTTCTGCTCGTCGAGGATCCCGGCGCGCAGCTTCACGCGCAGGATGCGGGTCACGGCGTCGTCGATGCGGGCCATCGGGATCTGGCCGTCGTTGACCTGCGCGACGGTGTTGGTGATGAACGCCTTCCAGTCGGCGGGCACCATCACGAGGTCGACGCCGGCGTTGATCGCCTGAGGGCAGCTCGCGTTGGTGCAGCCGGGGACCTGGCCGATGCCGTTCCAGTCCGACACGACGAGGCCGTCGAAGCCCATCTTGCCCTTGAGGATCTGGTTCAGTGCTTTGTCGCTGCCGGTGAGCTTGCCCTCGTTGATGCCGAGGTCGGCGTTGGTCCAGCTGTTGAACGACACCATCACGGTCTGGGTGCCGGCGGCGAGCGCGCCGTAGTAGCCCTGACCGTGGATGTTGATCATGTCTGCCTCGGACGAGGGGTTCACGCCCTGGTCCTGGCCCTTGATCGTGCCGCCGTCGCCGATGTAGTGCTTGGCGGTGGCGATCACGCCGTTGTAGGTGATGCGCTTGGTGGCGCCGTCCTGCAGGCCGTTGATGGCCTCGTAGCCGTAGGCCCGGGTGATGCGCGGGTCCTCGGAGAAGCCCTCGTATGTGCGGCCCCAGCGGTCGTCCTGCACCACGGCGAGCGTGGGGGCGAAGGCCCAGTCCTGGCCGGTGGCGCGGATCTGGCGCGCGGTGGCGTTCTCGACGTCGCGGACCAGGCACGGGTCGTGGGCGGCGCCGAGCGCGATGTTCTGCGGGAAGACGGTGGCGCCGTAGACGTTGTTGTTGCCGTGCACGGCGTCGATGCCCCAGATCACGGGGATCTTCGTGCGGCTGGTCTTCGACGCGCTCCAGTACGCGTCGGCGAGGTTCAGCCAGTCCTGCTGCGTGGCGTGCTTGTTGCCGCCGGGCCACGAGCCGCCGCCGTTGAGCACCGAGCCGATGGCGTACTGCTTGACCTCGTCGGGGGTGATCGCGTTGATCTCGGGCTGCGTCATCTGCCCGACCTTCTCCTCCAGCGTCATGCCGGAGAGGATCTTCGCGATGCGCGCCTCGTCTTGCGGGTTCTTCTGCATCAAGCTGTCGACCTTCGGCCAATCCGAAAGCGTCGGCAGGGTGTTCTCGATGCGCGCGCAGCCGTTCTTGTCGAGCGCGGGCTGCCCGATCTCGGGCTGCGCCGCGGCCGGTGCGGCCGGTGTGGCGGGGGCGGGCGCCGCGTTCGCCACACCGCCCAGCAGGGTGAGGCTCGCGAGCGCGGCGAACGTGGTCCTTCGGGCCCGGGACCACCCGGGGGATCTTCTGGCCATCGACAGTCCGTTCTGCAGAGGGCGGCGGGGACGGGCCCAAAGCGGGCCTTGGCGATCCTGACCGGACAAAGAGGATGGCGTCAAGAGGTCCGGACCCTACGGAAGTCCGTTATTTCTCGCCTCGAATTAAGGTGTGATCGCACCTGGGTCACGGATGGACCAGACCAGTGCGCGCCCCGGGCAGACCCGGGTGGCCGCGAAGGCAGACTTCGCCGGATCGTCAGCGGATCGCGTAGGTGGGGAGTACCGCGTGCACGCCCCAGGTCTGGTTGGCGACCTGGGTGACGCGCAGGTCGACCACCGGGCTCGCGAGCGCCAGCGCGGTGGGGCGGTCGAGGTCGTAGAGCTTCTCCAGCCACGTGAGCATCGCGCCGAGCGCCTCGGCGGTGGCCTCGTTGAGGTCGGTGTGGAAGCCGAACGTGATGCGCCCGGCGGGCGCCTCGGCGTGGATGCCGGGCACGGGCCGGTCGGTGGTGAGGTCCAGGGTCAGCTCGGTGGTCATCGGGCACTCGATCGCGGTGCCGCCGACCTCGCCGTCGCCCTGGGCCGCGTGCCCGTCGCCGGCGAGCAGCCGCGCGCCGGGGACCGTGACGGGCAGGTACAGCGTCGAGCCCGCCACGAGCTCGCGGCAGTCGATGTTGCCGCCGCCTTCCGGGCGCGGCGGCACGGTGGAGTGGTCGCCCGGCTCGGCCGGCGGCAGGCCGATCACCCCGAGGAACGGCGCCAGCGCCACGGTCTGGCCGCGGTCGTTGGTGCCGGTGCGCTCGCCGGCGTCGAGCTCCCACAGCAGCCGTCCGGGCGGGCCGCCGGCGACGCCGAGCTTCTGCGTGAGCCAGTTGTCCTTCGACGCCGACACGGTCCAGCCCCAGTCGCCGGGCCGCAGGTCGTCCAGGTGCACGGCGAGCACCGCGCCCGGCTCCGCGCCGCGCACGGCGATCGGGCCGGTGAGGCAGTGGCCGCGGCTCGGGTCGATCATCCGCGGCCGCTGTTCGCCGGGTGTGCGCTGGCGTTCCAGGAATCCGTGGCAGTCCAGCGATCCGACCACGACCGTGTCCCCGGGGTCGACGGTCAGGACGGGCTCGGTGTCCCGGTTGAAGACGTCGATCGTGGTTTCACGGGTCGGGTCGAGGTGGTGCCGGGCCATGTGCGCGCTCCCTGGGGTCGGTGCTCGCCCCGGATCGTCGCACGGACACTCGTCCGCCGGCGCCGCCGAGTGAGAAATGCCGCCAGGCGGCCGAGACGTTCGCCGGCGGCGCGGTGGTCGCGGAGCGTCTGGTGTTCGAGCTGCCAGGCCAGGTTCGGGGTGATCACGGTGCGCTCCCTCGTCGTCGGGCTGTCGTGGGGACGACAAACCGGAGGGCCCGAAACCGACACCGCGCGGCTAACTCGTGCGATTCGCCCGTTCCACGGCGGCGCCGGCGACCACCGACGCGAACACGCTCAGCGCCACGATCAGCTCGGCCCAGAGGAACGCCGTGTAGTCGAGCAGCGTGCCGATCGGCGGCGAGCCCGGAGCGGCGTTGCGGAAGGAGGCCAGCGCGAACAGCGACGCGGCCATGAACCCGAACGCCGGCCACACCAGCCCGCGGCGGCGCGCGACGAGGTGGCGCGCACCGAGCGCCACCGCGACGGCGATCGCCCACATCGCGAACATCATGAACAGCGCGAACACGAGCACGCTCGTCGCGCGGGTGAGGCGGATGTCGAGGCCGCCGGAGCTGTCGGAGCCGGTCACCGTGAGGCCGAACAGACTGTCGACCTTGTCCAGCGTGAGCAGCACCGGCACCGGCTTGCCGTCCTGCACGGCGGCGAACTGGATGTGGCTTTCGTAGCCGTCGAACGGGTAGTCGGTGATCGCGCCGCCCGTCAGCGCGATCGGCAAGTCGGCGCTGGCGATCCGCTCGTGGGCGGGGAACGTCTGGTCACCGCGCAGGCTCGAGGAGTTCAGCAACGTGAGATCGCTCGCCGGCGCGACCCCGTCGTCCTCGCCGAGCCGCCCGCGCGGCACTACGAGCACCCGCAACGTCACCTCCCGCGCGACCGCGTCGACCTTCTGCACGGTGGCGTTCACGTCGATCCGGTCGGGCTCGTCGGTGCCGATGGAGTGCCACGTGTCCCCGGCCGTGCGCTCGGCGGAGTGCACCCACACCCCGGCCCCTGCCGCGAGCCCGATGCCCACCAGTACGCCCGCGGCCCAGGCCACGCCTTTCCACGTCATGGCGGTGATGGTGACACCGGCGGCCCCGGCGCGCCCCTCCGCTCACGCAGGCGGGTGACCCCGGACGGCAGGGGAGACGAACCGGTTCGTATCCTTAAGCCATGGCGTTCTTCACGGTGGCCCGCCACAGGCGGTGGACGTTCTCCGGGCCGGACGGCGAGCCGTTCCCGTCGATCGGGGTCGCGCACGCGCACGACACGAACCTCCGATACCCGCACAACCAGGACATCTGGCGCACGCGGTACGGCGGCTCGCGCGAGAAGTGGCTTCGCGACGGCCTGGGCGCGGACCTGCGCGCCTGGGGGTTCACCACGGTCGGCTCGACCGCGGAGTACATCAGCGGCACCGGGCTCGGCGTCACAGGCACCGTCGTGGACCTGGGGCACGCGGAGGACCTGCCGGGCGCGGACGTCGCCGCGGCCGGGTTGCCGTACGTGCAGGCGTTGCGGGTGGCGGAGATCGAGTCGTGGAACGGGCACCCGGCCTACCGCGATCCGCGTTCGCCCGCGTTCGCCGAGTACTGCGACCACCTGGCCCGCACGCTGTGCCGCCCGGAGGATCCGTTGCTGCTCGGGTACTTCCTCGTCGACGGGCCGGCCTGGGCGCGCCACCCGACGGGCGCCGGCTGGCCCGGCCCGCTCGCCGAGACGGCCGAGGCCTACTACGCCACGGCCACCGAGGCGATCCGCCGCCACGACCCGAACCACCTGATCCTCGGCGACCGCTTCGGGACGAAAGCGGGCGCACCGGACGAAGTCCTCGATGCCGCCGCGAAGCACGTCGACGTCCTGTCGGTGCAGACGTTCCCAGGCCCGGGCGCACTCGACACGGCGCTGGAGACGCTCGAACGCTGGCACACCAGGACCGGCCTGCCGGTGCTCGTCGCCGACACCGGCAACTGGTGCCCCACGCGGCTGAGCCCGCACCGCACCGGCAGCATGCGCGACCAGGCCGACCGCGCCGCCGGGTACGTCCGCACCGCCGAGGCCTTCGCCTCCCTGGACTGGTGCCTGGGCTGGCACTGGTGCGCCTACGTCGAAAACCCGCATCGTGGCTGGGGCCTGAAGGATCCGTGGGACGAGCCCTACGACGACCTCGTCGGCGCGATCACCGAGGTCAACCGGCGCGTGGCCGCCGGTTGGGCGGTGCGCGGTGCCTGACGCCACCCGCCGCAACCCCCAGACCCACCGCGCGATCCTCGACGCCGCCTGGGACCTCACCGCCGCCGGTGGCTGGGCCGCGGTGAGCGTCGACGCCATCGCCGCACGCGCCGGTGTCGGCAAGCGCACTGTGTACCGCTGGTGGCCCAGTAAAGCCGCCGTGGTGCTCGAAGCTTTCCTTGACCACGCCCGCGCCAACCCGGTCACCACGCGCGCCACCACCGCCGAAGGCCTGCTGCGCGCCCACGCCCGCCACTTCGCCGACCTCTACGTGGACACGGTGCTGGGCCGCGTCTTCACCGGTCTGCTCGGCGCCGCTCAGCAGGACCCCGACCTCGCCGCCCGCCTCGAAGAGCACTGGTTCGAGCCCCGCCGCGCCCCCGTCCGCGCCGCGGTACGTGAGGTCGTCGGTCCGGACGCCGACGTGGACCTGCTGCTGGACTTGGTCTTCGCGCCGCTGCACTACCGCTTGGTCACCGGCCGCCGGCCGCTCGACCACACCTACGCGGACGCCGTCGTCACGGCGGTCCTGCACGGGGTACTAGGTTGACGACGAGAGCCAGCAAGCTGATCGACAGGAGTGACATGCGCAAGGAGAAGGTGGACGTCCCGGCCGCCGACGGGGTCGCCGACTCGTACCTGGTCGTTCCCGACGGCGGGCCGCACCCCGGGGTGCTGCTGTTCATCGACGCGTTCGGGCTGCGGCCGCGGATCGAGGAGATGGCGGAGCGAATCGCGGAGGCCGGCTACGCCGTGCTCGCCCCGAACCTGCTCTACCGCGGTGGCCCGGCGCCGCAGATCGACGTTTCGGAGCTGGGCGATCCGGACAAGCGGGGCGAGATCTTCGGCAAGATCATGCCGCTGATCCAGGGACTGGGCACGGACAACGCGATCCAGCGTGACGCCCAGATGTACCTCGACTTCTTCGCGGCGCAGGAAGGTGTCGCGGAGGGACCGGTCGTGATCACGGGCTACTGCATGGGCGGCACCAACGCCCTGCGCGTGATCGAGGCGTTCCCCGAGCGCGTCAAGGCGATCGCGGCGTTCCACGCGGGCGGGGTGGTCACGGACGGGCCCGACAGCGCGCACCTGGGCGTCGGCTCGATCACCGGCGAGGTGTACTTCGGGCACGCCGACCAGGACCACTCGATGTCGGCCGAGCAGATCAAGACCTTGGAGGCCGCGCTCGACGAGGCCGGGGTCACGTACCGCTCGGAGGTCTACGAGGGCGCGACCCACGGGTACACCATGACCGACACGGCGGCCTACGACGAGGCCGGCGAGAAGCGGCACTGGGAGAACCTGTTCGCGCTGCTGGAGCGCGTGAAGTGAGCCAGGGGCGGGGCGGCTCGCGAAGAGCCGCCCCGCCCGCTGGTCAGTCCCGGCTGCGGTGGAAGATCATCCGGTAGCCGACGAGGATGATCAGCGCGCCGAGGATGGCCAGGCCCCACGTGCGCAGGTCGAAGAACGTGCCCAGCTGCACGTGGAACAGCGTCTTGCCGACCCAGCCGCCTACGAACGCGCCGCCGATGCCGAGCAGGATCGTGATGATGCAGCCGCCGGGGTCCTTGCCCGGCATGAGCGCCTTCGCGATCAGCCCCGCGATCAAGCCCAGCACGATCCAGCTGATGATTCCCATGACTGTCCTCCCGGCCGCGGTGCGGCGTCGAACTCCGGCGCGAACCGCGCGTTCTTGAGCGCACAGGATGGCAGGCACCCGAACGGGTGGCGCGGCGAGTGGACCGGACGTGACCTGGATCTCACCCGGAGGCTTGCGGGTGGCCGGATCGAGAGTATCCACAGTGGACAGGCGACCCGCTCGATCGGCGGAAGGTGCGGACATCTGGGACCGTGAAGGTACAGACCCCGTCCGACCCCGCACGCGCCGAACAGAGGAGCGGTCCATGACCCAGTCCGTACCGGTCACGAAGAATCCCGACAAAGGATATCTGGCCGTGCTCGGCTGGAGTCTCAACGCGATCGAGGCGCTCGACCGCTTCGACCGCCGCTACATCGTGGTCGCGCCCGACTGGGCGGAGCAGTACTGCGCGGAACACGGCATCCCTTACCTGCCCTGGAACTTCGAGAGACTCAACGACCGGTCGATGGAGATCGCCGAGACCCTGAAGCAGGAGGGGGTCGACGTCGCCATCCCGCTGTTCGAAGAGACGGTGGAGTGGGCCGGCGCGATCAACTCCGTGCTGATGGACAACCCGCGCCTGTTCGGGCAGGCGATGTTGTTGCGGGACAAGGCTTTGATGAAGCGCCGCGCGCAGCTGGGCGGCATCCGCGTCGGCATCTTCGAGGAGGCCCACGCGCGTGACGACGTGGTGCGGTTCCTCAAGCGCGTCAACCAGACGCTGCTCAAGCTCGACGGCGACCCCAACGACCCGATCCACCTCAAGGCGTTCGACAAGGCCGGCTGCCTGGGCCACCGCGTGATCCGCACGCCCGACGAGATCGACATGATTCCGGAGGAGGAGTTCCCCGTCCTCATGGAATCCCACCTCGACGGCTGGGAGTTCGCCGTCGAAGCGTGGATCCACGACGGGAAGATCAAGTTCCTCAACATCTCCGAGTACGTCACGCTCGGGTACTCGGTGTTCGTGCCCGCGACGCCGGAGCTGGAGCGCTACCGGCCGCAGATCACCGCGCAGATCGAGAAGCTCGTGAAGACCTTCGACATCGAGTTCGGGTTCGTGCACCCCGAGTACTTCGTGACCAGCGACGGCGAGATGTACTTCGGCGAGGTGGCTTACCGCCCGCCGGGCTTCAAGGTTTTCGAGCTGCTCGAACGTGCCTACGGCTTCAACGCCTACCAGGCGTTGGCGCTCGCGTTCGACCCGAAGACGACCGAGGAGGAGATCGACGCGTTCTTCCCGCGCGAGGTCGTCGACGCGGCCGGTGTCGCCGGCTGCTTCGGGGTCTACCCTCGGCGGCGGGTCGTCAGCGAGCTGAGGATCCCGGAAGAAACCGAAGACGACGACTACTACGAGTCCCACGACCTGTCGGCGCCGCCGGAGGAGACGGTGACCAAGCGGACCGCGTTCGGCACCCACTGGGGACTGCTGTACTTCTTCGGTGACGACGCCTACCGGATGCGCGAAACGCTGAAGAAGCAGGAAGAGCTCGACTTCTACGTCTGAGCACCAGACGGGAGAGCCGACCGGGGTAACACCAGTGAATCCGAACGCCGACGCCACGGAGGGCACCACCCTCGCCAAACGGGTAGCTTCGCTCGACGACGCCGTCCAGGCCATGGCCGAGACGCGCGACTTCGGCAAGCACACGAAGCTGCGGCGCGTGCTGGAGGCCCTGCGGCGCGTGCTGCTGCAGCCCGGCGGGGCCGCCGCCGTGCAGGCCCGCGCGCAGGCGCTGGACGAAGCCGGTCTCTACCAGGGCACCGACTGGGCCTCGCCGGAGATCCTCCTGCCGGCGCTGGTCGGCCCCGGGCTGCACAGCGGGGAAGCGGACACCGTCGTGATCGAGGCGGCGAGCGAGCTGCGCATGCTCGCCGTCGCGCTGGGGGAGTACACCCACGCGACGCTGTCCGCCGAGGACGCCCGCGGGTTCCTGTCGCAGGTCCTGGCGATGAACCTGGAGCTGCTGTTCACCCCGCCCACCGAGGCCGAGCGGGCGCACGAGGGCCGCACCGCGCAGCTCATCCGGGCGCTGTTCCGCCACGTGGCCGACGGGATCGGCTACGCCAGCGTGCTCGACAAGCTGGTCGAGGAGATCTGGCGGATCCTGCGCCAGCGCCCGATCCAGGTCGAGCAGGTGCAGTCGCTGATCACGCGGATCTCCGTCTACCGCGGCGACCCCGAGGTCGACCTCGGCCCGAACTCCGGGCAGGGGCTCGACCGGCTCATCACGAGCCTGTTCGGCACCACCGAGGCCTGCCGGGAAGACCCGGGCTTCGAGGTCTTCCGCTCGCGGCTCGAGGCGATGGACGCCGGTGGCCTGCAGTACGAGGCGTCCGGCTTCGCCCGCGCGATGCACGACACCGGGCTGGTTTCGCCGTACCACGCCGAGCTGCTGCGGTTCGTGCGCCACGAGGGTGACTACCTCGTCGCGGAGGCGCTCGGGCTGTCCGACACCGGCCGCAACTGCCTGCTGCGCTACCGAGATCTCGTGCACCAGCTCATCGCCGACGCCGTACACCCGGAGACCGCGCAGTGCGTCTACGGCCTCGCGCTGCTGCTCGACCGCGGCATCCTGCACGAGCCTCCGGTGGTTCCCGCGTTGTGGCGCCAGCTGGCCCTCACCCTCGGCCCGGCCGCGCGTGAACGGCTCACGGCCGTGTTCGGTCCCGCGCCCGAGGCGAAGGCGCGCCTGACCGCCGGCGTGCTGTCGATGCTCGGCCTGCCGCTCGGCGTCGGCCAGGGCGACAACCCGACCTGCCAGTCTGCCCGCGCGCTGTCGATGTGGGCGGGCAACGACCCGGACTACCTGCTGCAGATGGTCGTGTGGGCGGCCCGCGACGACGAGATCACCATGCACTTCGAGGGCCAGCCGATCTCCTCGCGCGAAAGCGAGGGCGGCATCGCGCGCAAGCTGCCCGTGGATCTGGACCCGGTGTCGTTGCTCGTGGTGCCCCACCTCGACCGGATCTACGCCGAGATGGGCCGGCGCTGTGTCGACCGGCCCGGCGACCCGCACCGCTGGGTCAACCCGGAGTTCCACGGCTGGTGGGCGTTCCGCGGCTTCCGCATCAACGTCGACGTCGCCACCGGGAACCTCATCGACCTCGACGAGTTCCTGCGCGCCTTCCATGCCAGCTATCACCCGGCCTACAACGGCGACCAGCCGCTGATCCACCCGCAGCCGGCCGGTGTCGCCGTCACCGACAGCGCGGCCCGCTACGTCGGCTGGCACGCGATCACGATCCTGCGCGTCGCGCCCGACCCGCACGACGTGATGCGCGTGTACTTCTTCAACCCCAACAACGACAGCGGCCAGGACTGGGGCGACGGCGTGGTCGTCTCCACCGCCGGCAACGGCGAACGCTTCGGCGAGGCCTCACTGGCGTTCGATCAGTTCGCCTCGCGGCTCTACCTCTTCCACGTGGACCCGCTCGAACACGGTGAGCCGGAGAAGGTGCCGGCCGAGGACGTCGAGCGGATCGTGGGGTACCTCGAGCGCAGCTGGGGCGCCGACCGGCTGCCGGCGGGGAGTCTCCAGGCCGCGCCGCCGCCTCACTGAGCCAGATAGCCCCCGTCCACGACCAGCTCGGAACCGGTCACGAAGCTCGACTCGTCGCTGGCCAGGAACAACGCGCCGTTGGCGACCTCCTGGGGGTCGCCGGCGCGGCCCATTGGGGTCTGGCCGATCACGAACTCGTTGATCTCCGGGTCCTGCGCCTCGGTGAGCGGGGTGCGGATGAAGCCGGGGTGCAGGGAGTTCACGCGGATGTTCTCGCGCGCGTAGGTGATCGCCGCGCTCTTCGACATGTTCCGCACCGCGCCCTTGGTCGCGTGGTAGGCGTGGGCGCCCGCGACGGCGACGGTGCCCCAGATCGACGAGACGTTGATGATCGAGCCGCCGCCGTTGCGCTGCATCAGCGGGACGACCTCGCGCATGCCGAGCCACACGCCGGTCTGGTTGATCGCCACGACTTGCTGCCACTTCTCGAGCGAGAGCTCGTGCAAGGACTCGTACGCGATCACCCCGGCGTTGTTGGCCAGCACGTCGACGCGGCCGTGGCGGTCGGCGACGTCGCCGACGACGCGGGCCCAGTCGGTGTCGCTGGCGACGTCGAGGCGGTGGTACTCGACGCCGTCGGCGAACCCGTTCGCTTCGCTGCGGCCGGTGGCGATCACGGTGGCGCCTTCGCGGGCGAAGGTGTCGGCGATGGTGCGGCCGATGCCGCGGCCGGCGCCGGTGACGAGGGCGACCTTGCCCTGCAGACGGTTCATGGTTCCTCGCTCGAAGCACGGAAGAGGGGAGGCTGTCCGGCTCAGCTTCGCCCGTCGCGTGGACGTCGTGGTCGTTCAGTGTGAGACGCGGATGTGTCATTTTGCGACAGCGCGTGGCGGGCGGCTCCCGCGTGGTGATGCTGGGTGGACCGGCGCCCGGACGGGCACCGGACACCCCTGTGACCTCGCTGTCGAAGCGGGATTCCCCTCCAGGAGAGCCCATGACGTTGCCCGAGCCGACGGACCTGCTCGGCCAGATCTACGCCGGGTGGGCGGTCGAGATGAACCGCCACCCGGACATGTCGGTGGAGCTGCTGCGGATCGTCTTCGACGACTGGCAGCGTGCGACCGCCGAACCCGAGGGCGTGTCCTACGCCCACACCGAACTCGGTGGCGTGCCCGGCATCTTCGTGACGCCCGAGGGCGCCGACGCAGACCAGGTGCTGTTGTTCTTCCACGGCGGCGGCTTCGCGCTCGGGTCGTCCGCGAGTCACCGCAAGCTCGCCGGCCACCTCGCGAAAGCCTGTGGCACCACGGCTTTCGTCGCCGACTTCCGCCTCGCGCCCGAGCACCCGTACCCGGCGGCGCTGGAAGACGGTGTCAAGGCGTTCGACGCGCTGCTCGCGCGCGGTCACCGCGTCCGCGATATCACGCCGGTCGGCGACAGCGCCGGCGCGAACCTCGCCGTCGCCACCGTGCTGAAGCTGCGCGAAGACGGCCGCGAGCTGCCCGCCCAGGTCATCACGCTCTCGCCGTGGCTCGACATGGAGAACAGCGGGACCACGATCGAGACCAACAACGACACCGATTTCCTCATCGCGCGCGAAGGACTGCAGGCCAACATCGACCGCTACCTCAGCGGCGGCGCCGACCCGCGCGACCCGCTCGTGAACCCGCTCTACGCCGACCTCACCGGCTTCCCACGGCTCTACATCAGCGCCGCGGACACCGAGTCGCTCTACGAGGACAGCGTGCGGTTCCACGCGCTCGCGACCAAGCACGGCGTCGACGTCACCTTCGTCGTCGGCGAGGGGATGCAGCACGTCTACCCGTTCCTGGCGGGCCGCCACCCGCGCGCGGACCAGGAGATCCGGACCATCGCGGACTTCTACCGCGCGGGCCGCTGAGACTTTTCCACCATCACCGAAGGGATCACCATGCCGTCCACTCAGGACACCAGCTTCGACGCCATCGTGATCGGCGCCGGCTTCTCGGGGCTGGCGATGCTGCACCACTTCAACCAGCTCGGCCTGCGCTCGGTCGTGCTCGACTCCGCGGACGGCGTCGGCGGTACGTGGTACTGGAACACCTACCCGGGCGCCCGCACCGACAGCGAGTTCTACTACTACTCGTTCTCCTTCTCGAAGGAGGTCCGCGAGGAGTGGACGTGGCAGGAGCGCTACCCGTCGCAGCCGGAGGTTAAGGCGTACCTGGAGTTCGTCGCGCGGCGGCTCGACCTGTACAAGGACATCCGCTTCGGGACGAAGGTCGAGACGGCCGCCTACGACGAGGACGCGAACGTGTGGTCGGTGACGACCGCCGACGGCCAGGTCCTCACCGCGAAGTACCTGGTCAGCGGCATGGGTGTGCTGTCCGCGCCGAACCTGCCCGACATCCCGGGCGCGAGCACGTTCGCCGGCCAGAGCTACCACACCTCGCGCTGGCCGCGTGAT
This sequence comes from Amycolatopsis sp. NPDC050768, assembly GCF_040654155.1. Classification (NCBI taxonomy): domain Bacteria; kingdom Bacillati; phylum Actinomycetota; class Actinomycetes; order Pseudonocardiales; family Pseudonocardiaceae; genus Amycolatopsis; species Amycolatopsis sp. NPDC050768. The sequence continues at coordinate 229,837 of NZ_JBFAHL010000006.1, read as the reverse complement.
CGTGAAGTCGACCTGCGGGGCAAACGCGTCGGCGTGCTCGGCCTCGGCGCGTCGGGCGTGCAGCTGGTCCCGGTGGTCGCCGAGACCGCCGGTGAGCTGTTCGTGTTCCAGCGCACGCCGAACTACGTCGTCGCGAGCTCCAACCGGGCTGTCGACGAGCAGTGGATGAACGAGGTCCGCGAGAACTACGACGAGAGCTTCGAGAAGGCGTTCGACCACGGGTTCGCCGTGCCGTTCGTCAAGCCGGAGCTCGGTGCGAAGGACGCGAGCGCCGAGGATCGCGAGCGCGTGTTCGAGCAGGGCTGGGCCGAGGGCGGCTTCCACTTCATGCTGGAGACGTTCAACGACCTGGCCGTGGACCAGGAGTCCAACGACCACGCGTCGGACTTCATCCGGCGCAAGATCCGCGAGACCGTGACGGACCCGGCGACCGCGGAGCTGCTGTGCCCCAAGGACTACCCGTTCAACGGCAAGCGCCCGCCGGGCGGCCACAGCTACTACGAGGCCTACAACCGCGAGAACGTGCACCTGATCGACGTGAAGTCCCGCGGCATCGACGAGATCACGCCGGACGGCATCGTGGTCGGCGGCGAGCTGTACGAGCTCGACGTGCTGATCTTCGCGACCGGCTTCGACGCCATGACCGGCACGCTCACCCGCATCGACATCGTCGGGCGCGACGGCGAGGTGCTGCGTGAGCACTGGGCCGACGGCATCAAGACCAACCTCGGCCTCTCGGCCCACGGCTTCCCGAACTTCTTCATGATCCTCGGGCCGCAGACGCCGTACGCGAACCTGCCGGTGGCCATCCAGGCCGGCGTGGGCTGGATCGCCGACGCCGTCGAGTACGCCCGTGAGCACGGAATCGAGCGGCTGGAGTCCACGGCGGAGGCCGAGCGCGAGTGGGCCGAGGAGGTCAACCGCGCCGGCTCGGCGACGATCATGGCCAGCGGCGCCAAGGCCAACGCGTGGTTCATCGGCGCGAACATCCCGGGCAAACCACTGGAGTTCAACGTCTACATGGGAGGCGCGGACACGTACTTCCGCCGCTGCGCCGAGATCGCCGACGCCGGCTACCCCGGGTTCGTGCCCCAGACCGCCGACGCGTGAGACAGGAGACGGCCATGCCCCGCTTGGCGGGCAAGACGGCGATCGTGACCGGTGCGTCGTCCGGGATGGGCCGGGCGACCGCGGAGCTGTTCGCCGCGGAGGGTGCGCGGGTCGCGCTCACCGACGTGGACGCGGACCAGGGCGCGGCGGTGGCACGGGAAATCGGCGCCGCCGCGCGGTTCCACGCGGTGGACGTGCGCGACGAGAAGTCGATCGAGCGCGCGTACACCGAGATCGTGGCGGAGTTCGGCAAGCTCGACATCCTGGTCAACTGCGCCGGCGTGATCGGCGTGGACAAGCCCACGCACGAGGTCACCGAGGCCGAGTGGGACGCGCTGTTCGCAGTGGACGTGAAGGGCGTGTTCTTCTCGACCAAGCACGCCGTGCCTCACCTGATCGAGAACGGCGGCGGCAGCATCGTCAACTACTCCTCGATCTACGGCCTCGTCGGCAACGACGAGTTCACGCCCTACCACGTGGCCAAGGGCGCGGTGACGATGCAGACGCGCCAGGACGCGGCGATGTACGGCAAGTACGACATCCGCGTGAACTCCGTGCACCCGAGCACCGTGCTCACCCCGCTGGTCGAGGGGATCGCCGAGGCGTACGAGGGCGGCCTGCCCGCCTACGAACGCATGATGACCGCGAACCAGTCCCTGCGCCGGCTCGGGCGCCCGATCGACGTCGCCTACGCCGTGCTCTACCTCGCCTCCGACGAGGCCGCCTGGGTCACCGGCGTGAACCTCCCCGTCGACGGCGGCTACACCGCGCGCTGAGCGCGCCGAGAAAGGACGACAACCATGACCGCACTGGCCGAATCCCCGGCCGGGCTCTTCGCCGGGCACGAAGTACCGCTCGGGCTCTACCTCAACGGCGAGTGGACGCACCCGGGCAAGACCTTCGAGGTGCTCAACCCGAGCACCGGGAAGCCGCTCGCCGAGGTCGCCGACGGAGGCCCTGACCACGCGCTGGCCGCGCTCGGCCACGCCGTGGCGGCCCAGGACGCGTGGCGGCACTGGTCGCCGCGCGAGCGCGCCACGCTGTTCCACCGCGCCCACGCGATGCTCGTCGAGCGGGCCGACGCGTTCGCCGACGTGATGGTGCTGGAGAGCGGCAAGCCCCGCGCCGAGGCGGCGGGGGAGTTCGCCCTGTCGGCCGGGTTCTTCCTCTGGTACGCCGAGCAGATCGCCCACCTGCACGGCACGTACGCGCCCGGCTCGCCCGGCGGGTACCGCGTGGTCACCACCCACCAGCCGGTGGGTCCGAGTTTCCTCGTCACGCCGTGGAACTTCCCGCTGCTGATGGTGGCGCGCAAGGGCGGCGCGGCGCTCGCGGCCGGCTGCACGGTCGTGGTCAAGTCGGCCAAGGAGACGCCGCTGACGGCGGCGCTGTTCATCCGGACGCTGCACGACGCCGGGTTCCCGCCCGGCGTGGTGAACCTCGTGCACACCAGCGACTCCGCTGCGGTGTCCGACGTCGTGCTCGCCGACCCGCGGCTGCGCAAGATCAGCTTCACCGGGTCGACCGGCGTCGGCAGCCTGCTGCTGGCCAAGGCGGCCCAGCACATTGTGAACTCCTCGATGGAGCTCGGCGGCGACGGCCCGTTCGTGGTCCTCGACGACGCCGACGTGGACCTGGCCGTGCGCGAGGCGATCGCGTGCAAGTTCCGCAACGCGGGGCAGGCGTGCGTCGCGGCCAACCGGATCATCCTGCACCGCGCGATCGCCGACGAGTTCACGGAGAAGTTCGTCGCGGCCACGCGGGCGCTGCGCGTCGGTGACGGGTTCGAGGACGGCGTGGACGTCGGCCCGATCATCACGCCGCTCCAGCTGGAGCGTGTGCAGTCGCTGGTGGACACCTTCACCGCGGCCGGCGCCGAGCTGCTCGCCGGCGGAAACCGCATCGAGTCGGCGGGCAACTTCTACGAGCCGACCGTGCTGCGGCTGCACGAGGCGGATCCCGCGCTGTGCAACCAGGAGCTGTTCGCCCCGGTCGCCGCGCTGTTCACCGTGGACTCGGCGAGGCAGGCGCTGGACTTCGCCAACGACACGACCTACGGACTCGCGTCGTACCTGTTCACGAAGGACCTGTCGCGCGCCTTCGCGATCGCCGAACGGCTCGACTTCGGCATGGTCGGCATCAACCGCGGCATCATGGCCGACCCGGCCGCCGCGTTCGGCGGCGTCAAGGAGTCGGGCCTCGGGCGCGAGGGCGGCCACGACGGCATCTACGAGTTCCTCGAGCCGAAGTACCTGGCCGTGACCGTGAACGAAGAGGAGGTGGGCGCGTGAGCTCCGAAACCCTGGGCCTGCTGCGCCAGCCCAAGACCGTCCTGTTCGGACCCGGCCGCCGCGCGCAGCTGCCGTACCTGGTGAAGCCGCTGGGCCGCACGGTATTGGTGTGCACCGACGAGCGGATGGCCGGCAGCCCCGAGTTCGCCGGGATCCGCGACTCGCTGACCGGCCAGGGCCTCGACGTGCGCGTGTTCTCGCGCGTCGAGCCGGACCTGCCGCGCGAGAACGTGGAGGCGCTGCTCGCGGAGGTCGACGGCGGCGAGATCGACGCGGTGATCGGCCTGGGCGGCGGCAGCTGCCTGGACTTCGCCAAAGTCGCGTCGATCATGCTCAAGCGCGGCGGGAACGTCGCGGACCTCTACGGCGAGAACCTCGTCGAGGGCCCGGGTCTGCCGCTGGTCACCGTGCCCACCACGGGCGGCACCGGCGCCGAGGTCACCTGCATCGCCGTGGTGTTCGACGCGGACAAGGGGATGAAGGTCGGGGTGGCGAGCCCGTACCTCGAACCGTACGCGGCGGTCGTCGATCCGGAGCTCACGCTGAGCTGCCCGCCGGGGCTGACCGCCGCCACCGGTGCCGACGCGCTCTCGCACCTCGTCGAGTCGTTCACCGCGCGCGAGAAGCACCCGGACGCCGAGCACCTGCACCGCCACCTCTACGCCGGCAAGAACGTGCTGACCGACCTGTACGCGTTGCGCGGTTTCACATTGCTGGGCAGCTCGCTGGAGCGCGTCGCGAAGGACCCGGCGGACCTGGCCGCGCGGACCGACACGATGCTCGGCGCGCTGAGCGCGGGCATGGCCATCAACACCGCGGGCACGGCGGCCGCGCACGCCATCCAGTCCCCGATCGGAGCGCTCACGCACACCGCGCACGGCTTCGGCGTCGGGGCGCTCCTGCCGTACGTGATGCGGTTCAACCTCCCCGCGCGGGAGGCGGAGTTCGCCGAGATCGGGCGGGCGTTCGGCATCGCCGATCCGGCGTTGTCGCAGACGCAGCGCGCGCGGGCGGCGATCGAGCGGATCGAGGAGATCCTGGGCGCGCTCGGCGTGCCGCTGAACCTGAAGGACCTGGGCCTCGAACCGGACCGGTTCGGGTTCGTGGCCGAGCAGGCGATGCTCGCCACGCGGCTGACCGCGAACAACCCGCGCGAGCTCACGGAGTCCGCGATCGTCGAGATCCTCAAGCGGGGATACGCCGACGACCGCACGTGGTGGGAGCTGTGACCGAAGACCCCGTCGAACCGGTCGCGGTCATCGGCACGGGCGCGATCGGCGTCGGGTTCCTCGTGCTGTTCGCCCTGGCCGGGGTCCCGGTGCGGGCGTGGGACGCGGATGCGGCGGCCTACGACCGGGCCCGCGCGGCCGTGGCCGATCGGCTGGCGCTGCTCGGGAAACACGGCCTGCTGCCTGGGAAACTCGCGGAGGTTTCCTACCACGAGCAGCTCGGCGAGGCCGTCGACGGCGTCGCGCTGGTGCAGGAATGCGCGGCCGAGGACGTGGTGGTGAAGCGCGCGTTGTTCGCCGAGCTGGCCGCTCGTGCCGGTCCGGACACGGTGCTCGCCAGTTCCAGCTCGGCGTTGGTCCCGAGCTCGTTCGGCACGGGCCTCGGCGGCCGGGTGCTCGGCGCACACCCGGGCAACCCGCCGTACCTGCTGCCGGTCGTCGAGCTGGTCCCGGCGTCGGACACTCGCGCGGACATCCTGGCCCGCGCGCGGGCGGTGTACGAGCGGGCGGGGATGAGACCCGTGCTGGTGCGCAAGGAGGTCGAGGGCTTCGTCTTCAACCGCCTGCAGGGCGCGCTGCTGCGCGAGGCGTACTGCCTGCTGCGCGACGGCGTGGCCGACGTCGAGGACATCGACGAGGTGGTGCGCAGCGGGCTCGGTCCACGGTGGAGCGTGATCGGTCCGTTCGAGACCGTCGACCTCAACACCCGCGGCGGCATCGCCGCGCATGCCGCGCGGATGGGCCCCGCCTACGCGCGGATGGGCGCGGAACGCGGGCAGGACGATCCGTGGACCGACGAACTCGTCGCGCTCGCGAGCGAGCAGCGCAGAGCCCTCGTGCCGCTGGACGAGTGGGACGCCCGCGTGAGCTGGCGCGACGAGCGGTTGATGCGGCTGCGGGCCGCCTTGAGACCGCGCGACTGAACACGGCGAAAAGCCAACACGGCGAAAAAGCCGGAGCCGCCCCGACAACCGGGGCGGCTCCGGCTTTTTCGCGTCCGCCGGAGATCCTTTACCACCTCGCGCGGAAAACGGTCGGGAAACCTCCGCGGCGTGTGTCAAATTGACACAGCCGCGTCTCACACTGACCGGGTCCGCACCCCCTGCGGTAGCCGACACTTTTGCCAACTCGGGGGCGGAATATCGGGAAGGCGAACATGGCGATCAAGAAGAAAACCGCGGTTGCGGCCGTTTCGGCCGCGCTGTTCCTGGGCGGCTGCGCCACGGGCGCTCCCACCGGCCAGGGCGGGAGCGAGGCCGGCGCGGACAACGCGGCCCTGCAGCAGAAAGTCGGGGTCGTCGGCACGCAGGACCAGATCCAGGACGTAGGCAAGTTCTGCGGCACGAAACCGCTCACCGTCGCGTTCGCCGATGGGTTCGGCGGCAATTCCTGGCGCAAGATCACGCGCAAGCTGTTCGAGGAAGAGGCCGCGAAGTGCCCGAACATCAAGAAGGTGCTTTACACCGACGCGCAGGGTGACACGCAGAAGGCCATTTCCGACCTCAATTCCCTCGTCGCGCAGAAGGTGGACGTGATCGTCACTTTCGTCGACGGCGGCGAGGCGCTGCTGCCGACGATCAAGAAGGCGACCGCGGCCGGGGTCAAGGTTGTGCCGTTCGTCGGTTCGCCCGGTGGGGTGCCTGGCAAGGACTACGTGGACTTCGTGTCCGAGGACATCAAGACCTACGGCTCCGCCCTCGCCGAGTGGACGGTGAACGCGATGCACGGCAAGGGGAACCTGGTGATGCTCGGCGGCATCGCCGGCAACTCCTACTCCCAGGGCGTGTACCAGGGCGTGCTCGACGCGGTGAAGAAGCACCCGGACGTGAAGCTGCTCAACACCGACGGCCCCGTCGCCACCGACTGGGAGCCGGGCAAGACCCAGCAGGTCGTGGCCGGGCTCATCACGAAGTACGGCACCATCGACGGGATCGTGTCGGACTACGGCGGCGGCTCGGTCGGCGGGGTGCGGGCGTTCATCGCGGCGAACAAGCCGCTGCCGGTGTGGTCGGCCAACGACTCCAACGAGTTCGGCTGCCTGTGGTACCAGTACAAGGACTCCCAGCCGGGCTACCAGATCGCCACAGAGTCCTCACGCAACTGGATCGTCAACGTCGCCCTCCACAAGGGACTCGCCGCGGCCAACGGCATCGCCGACGACGAACCGTCCACTTACGACCTGAAGATCATCGAGGACTCGGCCGATCCGGCCAAACAGCCGAAGTGCGAGAAGTCGCTGCCGCCGGACGCGATCCTCTCGTCCGGGCTGTCGGTGCCCGACCTGCAGGCGCTGTTCAAGTGAGCGCACCGGCCCGAGGAGGAGAGGGGCGACCGTGACGCAGTTCGAAGTTCCCGTCGTCGGTGAACGCGCCGGCGAGCCGGCCGGGACCGCCGGCGCGACCGCACCGGCGGTATTGAGCCTGACCTCGATCTCGAAGTCGTTCGGCCCCGTCCGGGCGCTGTCCGACGTGGACCTGGAGATCCGGGCCGGCGAGGTGCACGCCCTGGTCGGTGAGAACGGCGCGGGCAAGTCCACGCTGATGGCCGTCGCGTCGGGGGTCCTGGCCCCCGACGCGGGGACTGTGGTCATCGGCGGCGAGCGGCTCACGTCGGCCTCGCCCCAGCTCACTCGCGAGCTCGGTCTCGGCATCGTGCGGCAGGAGCCGGCGCTGCTGCCGGACCTGACCGTCGCGGAGAACATGGCCGTGGCCGTCGGCTACGGGCGCGTCGGCGGTCTGCGGCGCGCCCCGGCGTGGGCGCAGGAGCAGCTCGACCCGTGGGGCATGGGCATCCGCGCCCGCAGCCGCGTGGCCGAGCTGAGCGTGGAGCAGCGGTTCGTGGTCGAGATCGCCAAGGCGCTCGCGCTCGGGCCGAAGGTGCTGATCCTCGACGAGCCGACCGAGCACCTCAGCCTCGACGAGGTGCAGACGCTCTTCGACCGCGTCCGCGAATGCGTGCGCGCCGGCGCGGCCGTCGTCTACATCTCCCACCGGATCCCCGAGGTGAAGCTCATCGCGGACCGGATCACGGTGCTGCGCGACGGAGCCGTGCGCGGCACGTTCGCGGCGTCCGAAGTGGACGAACAGCAGATCGTCGAGCGGGTGATCGGCCGGGCGCTGGAGACGGTGTTCCCGCCGAAGGGCGGCGGCACCGGGGAAACCGGGCTGCTGCGGGTCGAGGGACTGTCCGGCGCGGACTTCGCCGACGTGGCCTTGACCGTGCGCCCCGGCGAGATCGTCGGCCTCGCCGGCGTGCAGGGCAACGGCCAGAGCTCGGTGCTGCGCGCGCTGGCCGGGCTGGAGCCCGCCACCGGCACGGTCACGGTCGCCGGCCGGCAGGTGCGGCTCGGCAGCAACGCCGCGGCTGCGCGAGCCGGGGCGGTGTACGTGCCCGCCGACCGGCACGGCGAGGGGGTCTTCGGGCCGCTCGCCGTCGGGGAGAACACCGTGCTGGCGACGCTGGACGAGGTCACCACGGCCGGGCTGGTGTCCGGCCGGCGCGTCGACGCCGTCGCGCGCGGCGAGGTGGAGCGGCTCGGGGTGAAGACACCGGGTGTCGCCACGCCGATCTCCGCGCTGTCGGGTGGCAACCAGCAGAAAGTCGTGCTGGCGCGCGCGATGCTCGCGAAACCACGCCTGCTGCTGGCCGAGGAGCCCACGCAGGGTGTCGACGCCGGCGCCCGCGTGGACATCTACCGGATCCTGCGCGAAGCGGCCGACGCAGGCGCGGCGGTCTTACTGCTCTCCTCGGACGGCGTCGAGCTTGAAGGGCTCTGCGACCGCGTGCTCATCATGTCCCGCGGCTCGATCGTCGCGGAGCTGGCGGGCGACGAGGTCTCCGAGGCCGCGATCACGCAGGCAGCCCTGACCGCGACCACCGTCCGGGCGCGCGTCGCGTCGCGGGCCGGGCGGTGGCTCACGGCGCACCGGTGGCTGCGCGGCGACCACACGCCCGCCGCCGTGCTCACGCTCGTGTTCCTCCTGCTCGGCCTCGTGGTCGGGGCCGGGAGCACCAGCTACTTCTCCGAGTTCAACCTCTACAACCTGCTGTTCGCCGCGGCCCCGCTGATCCTGGTCGGGACCGCGCAGCACGTGGTCGTGCTCGGCGCCGGGATCGACCTGTCCGTCGGCCCGCTCGTCGGGCTCCTGGTGGTGATCGCGTCGTTCTGGGTCGTCGCCGGGGGACCGGCGGGCATCGGGTACGCGCTGATGTTCGGCGCCGCGCTGCTCGTGGGCGTGGTCAACGGCCTGCTCGTCGCCAGGTTCCAGGTCAACGCGGTGGTGGCGACTTTGGCGACGTACATGGCGCTGCAAGGCGTGTACTTGACACTGCGCAGCACCCCGGGCGGGGTGTTCCCCGACGGCGTGACGGCCCAGATCTCGCTGCGCGTCGGGGTGCTGCCGATGGTCACGATCGGCGCGGTGGTGCTGATCGTGGTCCTGGAGTGGGCGCTGCGGCGCACGCGCTGGGGCGTGGAGCTGCGAGCGGCCGGCTCGAACCGCATGGCGGCCGAGCAGCTCGGCGTCCGCGTCGGGCGCACACAGCTGCTGTCCTACGTGGCCTCGGCACTCCTGTGCTTCCCGGCGGCGGTGATCGTGATGGCGCAGATTGGCATCGGCGACGGGCGGCCCAGCCTCACCTACACGCTCTCGTCGATCACGATCGTCGTGCTCGCCGGGGCCAGCGTGTTCGGTGGGCGCGGGTCGTTCCTCGGCGTGCTGGCGGCGGCGCTGCTCGTGCAGCAGCTGGTCACGGCGTCGCCGTTCCTCGGGCTGTCGCAAGCCTGGTCGTACTGGCTGCCGGGACTGATCACGTTGGGTGCGGCCCTGCTCTACGCCCGGCTGCGCGGCGGAAGGAGCCGAGCATGACTCGACATTCGAGTGTGGACACTGTGGACACCACGCCCGTGGACCGGGTGTGGACGCGCCTGCTCAGCGGCCGGTCCGCAGCCATCTGGGTCGCGTGCGTCGTGCTCTTCGCGATCAGCCCGCTGGTGGCCCCGGGCAGCCTGGGCGCGGCGCCGATCCTGAGCATGCTCCCGTTCGCGGCGGTGCTCGCGATCGCCGCGGCGGGACAGACGCTCGTAGTGCAGCAGCGCGGCCTGGACCTGTCGGTGCCGGGGATGATCGCGCTGGCCGCCGCGCTCGGTACCGGGCTGCCGCAGAACCACGGCTGGCCGGTTTCCGCCGCCGTCGCGGCCGGGGTCCTGGTCCCGGCGGTGGCGGGCCTGATCAACGGCCTGCTGGTGACCGTCTTCCGCGTGATGCCGCTCGTCGTCACGCTCGGGATGAACGCCGTGCTGCTCGGCACGGTGTTCGCGGTGGCCAACGGCACGCCCGCCGGTGCCCCGGAGGGGCTGAACCAGTTCGCGCTCGACCGCACGGCGGGCGTGCCGAACACGGCGCTGATCGCGATCGTGGTCGTCGGCGTCACCGGTGTGGTCGCCCAGCGGTCGGCGTTCGGGCACCGGCTCACCGCCGTCGGGGTGAGCGAGCGCGCGGCCGCCGCCACCGGCATCCGCGTGCCCTCGCACCAGCTGCTCGCCTACGGGTTCGCCGGCGTCTGCTACGGGCTCGCGGGCGTGCTGCTGGCCGGCTACACGAAAACCCCGCCGCTGTTCCTCGGCGACTCGTACCTGCTGCCGACTGTCGCGGCGGTGGTGCTCGGCGGCACGGCGCTCACAGGCGGGCTCGCCAGCGTGGTCGCCTCCGGCGCCGCGGCGTTGTTCCTGACGCAGCTCGGCCAGCTGCTGCGCGCAGTCGGCTGGCCCGACTCGACGCAGCTGATCGCGCAGTCGGTGGTGCTGGTGGCGGTGGTGTTGGCGCGCGAGCTGGTGCCGGTGTTCGTGCGGCGGTTGCGTCGGCCGGATCCGGCGCTGCCGGCGGTGATGTGATGGTGGTGGGTGGGTTGTGGGCCGGCCCCGGTCGCGAGGTGCAGCTGATCGCGCAGTCGGTGGCGCTGGTGGCGGTGGTGTTGGCGCGCGAGCTGGTGCCGGTGCTCGTGCGGCGGTTGCGTCGGCCGGGCCCGGCACTGCCCGCGGCGGTCTGACCGTGATGCACCGGGGCCTGCCGGCTCGCGGCGGGCCCCGGTCACGCCGTGAGCCGGTAGGCCTTCATCTTGCGGTACACCGTGGCGCGCGAGATGCCGAGGATCTCGGCCGCCTTGCCGCGGTTGCCGCCCGCCTCCTGCAGTGCGCGCTGGATCGCCTCGAGCTCCATCCGCTCGATCATCGTGAGCGTCTGCGCCTTCTGCAGCGCCCGCGGCAGGTCGGCCGGCTCGACCGGGCCCTTGCCGCGGCTCTTGACCGCCTGGGTGAACACGGACTTCAGCTCTCGGACGTTGCCGGGCCACGGGTAGGCGCGCAGCAGCTCGAGGGTCTCGCGGCCCGGCACGAGGCCCGTGCCGGGCGCGGCCGCGAGCGCGAAGGCGTGCCACAGCACGGAAATGTCCTGCGGGCGCTCGCGAAGCGGCGGCACCCACAGGTGCGCGATGCCGAGTTTGAGCGCGAAGGCCTCGGCTTCGGCCTCGTCTGCCGCGGCCAGCGTGAGCACCACCGGCCCGCGCGCGGGCGTCGACTCCACCACCGACCGCAGACCCGCCAGGACCTTCGCGTCGAGCGTCTCGACGCCCCGGACGACCAGCGGCCCGGCTTCAGCCAGGCGGCTCGCCACCTGCTGCAGCCACGGCGAGGCTCCGCAGACGTGCGCCTCGGCGGCGTCGGCGATCCGGCCGCCGCGCGCGTGCGCCTCGGGCCGGAACGGGGTGCCGAGCGCGAGCGAGGTCTTCCCGGCCCCGGGCTCGCCCGCGACGATCAGCGGGGTGCCGGCCTCGCGGTGCGCGGCCACCTCGCGCGCGGTCCGCAGCCAGTCCGCGGAGTGCCCGGCGAGCTCGTCGCGCCGCGGGCGCTCCGGTGCCGGTGCCTGCCGCGCGACCGGCGCGCCCGCCTCGCGGGGGAGCAGCACCACGATCCGGTTGCCGGGGTCGAGGTTGGTCACGGAGATCGTGGCCGTGCCGCGCGAAAGCGGCACGGAGTGCTTGCCGTCGCGCATCCCGTCCTCGCACAGCTCGCGGATGAGCCCGATGTCCTCAGTGGACAGGCTGCCCGACTGCGGGTTTTGGATCAGCAGCCCTTCGGGGCCGAACGCGAGCACGGGCGCGGTCTGCGTGCGGGTGGCGCTGAGGAACGCGTTGAACGTGTGCCGGGCCGAGGGCTGCTCGACGTCGAGCACGTGCTGTTCGAGCTGCGTGGTCACCGATCGCAGCAGCGGCCGCAGGAAGTCGGTGCCCGGGCGGACGTCGCACGAGACCGTGACGACCGCGAGGAGCTTGCCCGTGGCCGGGTGCAGCACGGGCGCGCCGGTGCACACGGCGTTGCGGTAGAGGTCGGCGAAGTGCTCGACCCCGCGGATCTGCACGCTCTTGCCGGTGACGGCCACCGTGCCCACGCCGTTCGTGCCCACCGCGTTCTCGGCGAGCACCGCGCCGCGCGAGGTGCCGATGCGGTCGAGGTGCGCGGCCGCCGTGGTGTCGTGGCACCAGCGCTGCAGGATCCGGCCGCTGGAATCGGCGAGCAGCACCGCGAGACCGGTCCCGTCGAGGCTCTCGGAGAACCGCGCGAGCGGCGCCTGGAACATGTCGAGCAGGTGCGCGTCGAGCAGGTCCTCCCGCACGTGGGGCACGTCGATGACGTTCTCCGGCGTGCCGATGGCCAGCTGCGAACGCTGCCAGGAGCTCATGAGCTCGACGTTGTGCCAGCGTTCGGGTGCTGCCGTGGCGAGGAAGTCGTCCTTCGCCTTCTGGATGCGGCTGACTTCGTCGTCATGGGCCACGGTCGGACTCCGGCGGTAGGCTGGGGACGGGAGCGTAATACGATCACACAATCATACGAGGGGGCGGGGATGAACACAAAGGTGACCGTTCCGAGACCGGGGTGTCACTCCCAGGGATGGAACGAGGTCGACTGCTCATGAGCCTCGAGCGGCACGCCGCACCGCTGCGCCAGCAGGTCGTCCGGCAGCTGCGGGGCGAGATCCTGGACGGGGTGCGCAAACCGGGCGAACGGCTCGTCGAGACCGCGCTCTGCGAGGCGTACGACGTCTCCCGCACGGTCGTGCGCGAGGCGCTGCGCCAGCTGGAGACCGAAAGCCTGATCACCATGCGGCCCAACCGCGGGCCCATCGTCACGGTCCTGACTCCGGACGACATCGAAGCACTCTACGAGGTCCGCCAGAATCTGGAAGGGCTCGCGGGGGAAAAGTTCGCGCAGCGCGCGTCGGAGTCCGACGCCGAGGCGCTGGTGGCCCAGCTGGACCACATGGAGTCGACGTTCCTCGCAGGCGACGTGACCACGCGTGGCCGGGAGAAGGACGAGTTCTACCGGCTGCTGCTGCTCGGCGCGCACAACCCGGTGCTCGCCGACCAGCTGCGCGGGATCCACTCGCGGATCAGCATCTTCCGGCACTTCGCGTTCGTCGACGACCGGCGGGCGGAGCTGTCGCTGCGAGAGGTGCGGGCGATCGTCACCGCTGCCGCGGTGCACCGCGACCCGGCCGAGGCCCGGCGCGCCTGCGAGGAGCACATCCGCCTGGCCGGCGAGCTCGCGATCGTCGAGTACGAGACCCGGCGCGAAGGCGGCACGGTCGCGGTCTGAGCCCGGCCACCATGACATCATGGGCAGGCGGAACACTGTTCCGTTCAGGCCGGTGAGGGGAGCTGTGGTGAACGAGGAGCCCGTCGCGCGGACGAAGCGGGCGGACGCGCGGCGCAACGAGGAGTCGCTGCTGGCCGCGGCGGCCGCGGTGTTCGTCGCGTCCGGGGTCGACGCGCCGGTGCGCGACATCGCGGCGAAGGCCGGCGTCGGAATGGGCACGATCTACCGCCACTTCCCGACGCGGGCGGAGCTGATCGTCGCCGTGTACCGGCACCAGATCGAGGCGTGCGTCGAGGCCGGGCCGGAGCTGCTCGCGGCGGGCCCGACGCCGCACGCCGCGCTGGGGCGCTGGATCGAGCTGTTCGTCGACTTCCTCGTCACCAAGCACGGGCTGGCCGGTGCGATGCAGTCGGACGAGGCCGGGTTCGAGGCGTTGCACTCGTTGTTCCTCGAACGCCTGATGCCGGTGTGCGCGCAGCTGCTCACCGCGGCGGCCGAGGCCGGCGAGATCCGCGCCGACGTCGAGGCCTACGAGCTGATGCGCGGCGTCGGCAACCTCTGCATCGGCGCGGAGAACGACGACCGCTACGACGCGCGCCGCCTGGTCTCGCTGCTGGTCGCGGGGCTGCACACGTAGTCCTCCGGCGCCGGCTGGACCGGCCCGGCGCCCGGCGCTACGCTCCGCGTGGCCCGAGTCGGGCCGATGCGGAAAGGTGCAGATGACTGCGTCGACGACGATCCCGCACCGGGAGAAGCTGCTGCGCGAGGGCATGCGCCGGCTCTACGTCCACGGCTTCCACGGAACCACGATCGACGCGATCCTCGAGGGCGCCGGCGTGCCGAAGGGCTCGTTCTACCACCACTTCGGCTCGAAGGAAGGCTTCGCGAAGCAGGTGCTCGCGCGGTACGTGCAGTTCCAGCTCGATCAGCTCGGCGAGTGGAGCGGCCGCGCGGACCTGACCACACCCGCTGTGCTGTCGGGGTATTTCCGCGCGATGGCCGGCCGGTTCATCGCCTCCGGGCACCGGGACGCCTGCCTGGCGGGCAAGCTCGCCACGGAGCTGTGCGCGGAACACGAAGCGTTCCGCGCACAGCTGGCCGAGGACCTGAGTGTCTGGAAAGGACGGATCGCCGAGCTGCTGCGCCAAGGGCAGCGGCGCGGTGACGTGCGGGCGGACCAGCCGGCCGAGGTGCTCGCCGACGCCGTGCTCGCGTTGCTGCAAGGGGCTTTTGTCGTCGCGCTGGCTTCGCGCGACGACGCTTCGCTGGCGTCGGTGGGCACGGCGCTGGAACTCTTGGTCGCGCCGCCCGGCTGACGTCCTTTGTGGACTCAGAACACGAGCACGCCCTGCGCGGCCGGCTGCAGCGTGCCGACCTCCACGGACTTGATCGGGAACTGGGGCACCTGAACGGTTTGGCCGTCGAGGCCGATGAGGTCGATGTTCGTGGTTCCCGTGGCGCCGGGCGGGGTCGCCTCGAAGTTGCTGGCCACGAACGCGTCGGAGTCGGCCTTGTCGCCGAGGGTCCACTTCACGCCGGCGAACGCGGTCGTGCCGGGCTTGAGGGTGACGGGGATGGCCGCGCCCGGGATCTCGACGTCGTGGATCGGGAAGTCGAGCGGCGAGCCGTCGGCGCCGAGGAACCGCAGCTTCGGCCAGCCCTTGAGCGTCACTGTGGTCTTGCCGCGGTTCTCGAGCGTCAGGAGGGCGACGTTCTGGTCGGGCTGCAGGGTGAGCTCCGCGTGGAACGTCCCGGCCGCGGTGGCCTTCTGGACAGGCGGTTTCGCGGACGTCGAAGGGGCTCGGGTGGTGGCCGGAACCGTGACGGGCGCGGTGGCCGACGCCGTGGCGTTGCGGGCGACGAGCGGGTCGGGCGAGGCCGCGCCACCCGTCGAGCCGCTGCACGCGGTGAGGGACACGGCGAGCGCGGCGAAGGAGACGACGGTGGCCACGGTGGTGACGCGCATGGGACACGAACCCTTTCTCGAGGTGCCGGATCGTCCGTCCGGCTCACCGCCCATCACGGACGCCGGAGGAATCCGGTTCACTGCAAGGGTTTCCCGGTCTGTGACCAGGCATGACGCGCCGATGGACCAGGGCCGGGAGGTGGGCGTGGGCGAATGCGCCTAGGCTGTACGGCCATGGCGGATCGCGCGCTGTGCCTGGAGCCACTGGAGCTGTCCGGGCGGGAACGATCGGTCCTGCGGAGCGTTGCGGTCCGCGGGGCGTCCTCGTCGTTGTACTGCGAGCTCGAAGCAGGACACGGCCACGAGCACGTCGCGGGCGTCCGCGGTGACGGGCCGGGCGGCCCGAGGTGGTGGTTGCGCTGGTGGCCGGGCCGGCGCGTGCTGGAGGCCCGCGCGGAGTGCGGCGCGCTCGCCGAAAACGGCGCGGTGTGCCGCGTACCCGGTGGACACGAGGGCGGTCATCCGTCTGACCTCGTGGACCTTGAGCACCTCGAGGAACTGGCCGACGCGGCGAGGCCGGGCGGACCTCGGTAGAGTCGCGATTCATGCGCGAAGGTTTCAAGGACGACCTCGACCGGCTCGACGAACGGCTCGCCGGGATGGGTGATGCCGCGGCCGCGGCGATGCGGTCCGCGACTCGCGCGTTGCTGACCGCGGATCTCGCGCTCGCCGAGCAGGTCATCGGCGCCGACTCCGCTCTCGACGGCCAGCGCGCCGAGTGCGAGGAAGAGGCGTACTCGCTGCTCGCCCTGCAGGCCCCCGTCGCCGGCGACCTGCGTGGCGTGCTCGCGGTGGTGTACTGCGCCGAGAAGATCGAGCGGATGGGCGACCTGGCCGCCCACATCGCCAGCACGGCCCGGCGCAGCCACCCGGAGCGCACCGTGCCCGCCGACCTGGAGCCGGTCTTCGCCGAACTGGGTGACGTCACCGCCCGCATGGCCGACCGCCTCACGCAGTTCATCCGCGGCGGCGGCGTCGAAGGCGGCTACGCGGAGCTCAGCCGCTCCGACGAAACCGTCGACGCTCTCCACGCCCGCGTCCTCGCCACGATCACCTCCGCGCAGTGGACCCACGGCCAGCGCACCGCCGTCGCGGCCACGCTGCTCACCCGCTTCTACGAACGCTTCGCCGACCAGACCGTGTCGGTCGCCAAGCGGCTCGAATTCGCCGCGACCGGCGCGCTGCCGGGCCCGCGCTGACCCTTCAGGCCGGCGGTTCCTCGCACTGGGACAGCCGTCGCCGCCTGCTCGCTGCCGTTTCGGTGAGCGCGTTGCCGACGCAGCCGGCTCGGTCGGCGAGCGCCCGCGACTCGCGGCGACGAATGCTTTCCGTGCCCTCGCTGATGCGCCCCGCAGCGGCCGGCGCTTACTCACGCTGAGCGAAGCCACACCGGCCGCCGGTGGTGTCCGATGTGGACTTTCAGCCGGGTAGCCCGGTCAGCCCAGGCACTCGCGCAGCGCGGTGACAAGGTTGGCGGCCCGCGCGTCGCCGTGGCCGACCATGCGGTTGGCAACATAGGCGAAGCCCACCCCGTGCTCGTCGTCGGCGAAGGAGAACTGGCCGCCGGCGCCGTCGTTGCCGAAGCTGCGCGCGCCGAGCATCGGGCGGAACGCCGAATCGAGCAGGAAACCCGAGCCCCAGCGGGCTCCCGCGTCGAAGCCGAACCAGTCTTGGCCGGACGAGACCTCGCGGACGGCGTCGGTCACGGTCTCCGGAGACAGCAGCCGCGGGCTGCCGTCGAGGCCGGTGACCGCGGCCGCGTACAGGCCGGCGAGCCCGCTCGCCGACGCGGTCGCCCCCGCGCCCGGCAGTTCCATGCCCAGCAGCGCCGGGTCGTTCCAGCCGCGCGGTTCGTCGAGGCCCGGGAACACGAGCGCGCCGTTCATCGTGACGATCCGGGTCAGGATGTGCTCGGGCGGCGGCATGGGCGGGCGACCCTCGGCTTCCGCCAGCCGGGCCCGCGCGGCCATCTCGGCTTCGGGAAGGCCGAGCCACGCGCGCAGCCCGAGCGGCTCGCCGACCACCGAACGGAAGTACGCCCCGGGCGTCAGCCCGGTGAGCCGCCGCACGAGCTCGCCGAGCAGGAACCCGAACACGTGGCCGTGGTAGGCGTACGTGGTTCCCGGTTCCCACAACGGTTTCTGCTCCTCGATCGCGCGGATCACCGGCGTCCACCGCGCGATCTCCTCGAACGGCACGGTCTTGTCGAGCACCGGCAGCCCCGCGCGGTGCCCCAGGACCATCCGCGGCGTGATGCCCTTTTTGCCCTCCGGCGCGAACTCTGGCCAGTACCGGCTGACCGGCGCGTCGAGGTCCAGCTTCCCCTCCTGCGCGAGCAAGTGCGCGCACAGGCTCACGATCGCCTTGGCGCAGGAGAAAACCGGCACCACGGTATCGTGTTGCCACGCGCGTCCCGTGGCCTCGTCGGCGACGCCACCGCAGAGCTCCACGACCTTGCGGCCGCCCACGAACACCGTGACCGCGGCGCCGAGTTCGGGGAACTCGGCGAAATTCCGCGCGAACGCGTCGGCGACCGCTCCGAACCGCTCGTCGGCTTCCCCGTGGTAGGTCGTGCTCACTGTCCCGCTCCTTCGCGCTCGATGCCGACGCGGACGCTACGGCGGGAGCCCCGGTCCGACCACCGAATTTGCCGCCGGTCACCCGGCGGTGCCAAGATCCGCGCATGCCGACCTTCGCCGCGCCGGACGGGACCACCCTCGCCTACCGCGTGCTCGGTTCGGGCACACCGGTCGTCTGCCTGCCGGGCGGCCCGATGCGCGACGCGGCCTACCTCGGCGACCTCGGGGGCCTGGCCGCGCACCGCAGCCTGCTGGTGCTCGACCTGCGCGGCACGGGCGCGTCCGCGGAGCCCGAAGACCCGGACACCTACCGCTGCGACCGCCAGGTCGGCGACGTCGAGGCCCTGCGCGCGCACCTCGGCCTCGAAAGCCTCGACCTGCTCGGCCACTCCGCGGGCGCGAGCCTGGCGATGCGGTACGCGGCCACGCGGCCCCAGCGCGTCGGCCGGCTCGCACTGATCACCCCGAGCGCCCGGTCCGTCGCCTTCGAACAGACACCCGGCCAGCGCCGGCACTCGATCGCCCGCCGGGCCGCGGAACCCTGGCACGCGGCCGTCGCGGCCGCGTACGAAGAGATCGCCGCCGGCCGCGCCACGAGCGCCGCCTGGGCCGCCCTCGCGCCGATGTACTACGGCCGCTGGGACGACACCGCGAAAGCCCACCACGCCACCGAATCGGCCCAGCGCAACGCCCGGGCCGCCCGCGGCTACAACTCCGAGGGCGCCTTCGACCCGCCGCGTACGCGAGCCGAACTGGCCGCCGTCACGGCCCCGGTGCTCGTGCTCGCGGGCGAGCTCGACTGGATCACCCCGCCCGACGTCGCCGCCGCCATCGCGGCCCTCTTCCCGGACGCGCACACCGTGGCCCAGCACGGCGCGAGCCACTACCCGTGGATCGACGACCCGGGCGCCTTCACCGAGACCGTCGCGAAGTTCCTGTCCTGACGCGGTACCTGGCGCGGCTCAACGCCGCTTTCGCCGCGCCGCCCGCTGCCACTCTTGGTCTTTGACGCGCAGCCCGAACGCCGCCTTCACCTCGGGCCGCTGCAGCGGCCGCAGCACGGCTTGCGCCAGGAGCAGCCAGAGGAAGATGCCGACCGGCGCGGCGCTGCCGCCCGCGTCCGAGAGCAGAGTGATGACGCCGCCGACCACGAGGATCAGCGCGAACCCGAGCTCGACGCCGAGCGTCGTCCACCACACCGCGGGCCGGCGGCGACCGAGGAGCACCGCGCAGACCGCGACCGCCACGGCCAGCGCGGCGTCGAGCGAGGCCAGCGCGAGGACGCCGCCCAGGCCGGCGGTGTCGGCGGTGCTCGTCACGAGGACCCAGATGAACACCGACAGTGCGAGGTAGAGCGTTGCCTGCGCGGCCATCGCCCACCGGGCCGAGGAGATGGCGCGGCGGATGTCTTCGTCGTCGTACGGATCTTGCTGAGCCGGCAGCTCGAAGGGACTCGGGTCGGACACGGCGGGCACCACCTCTCGGGGACGTCCGCCGAACAAACCCCCGCGGGGCCTTTCCGGTGGACGGCGGCAGGAACCGGCCAAGACCACCACACCCGGGCGGGACCGGTCCCGACGTCACCGATCAGCGCGGCCGGTAAAGCCGCCTCAGTCGTCCGTGGTCTTGCTGCACGTCACCGGCTTGCCGGGCGCGGGCGAAGTCGCCTTCGCGAGCTCCCTCTGCTTGTCCAGCAGGATCCGGCACGTCAGCGTGACGTTGCCGGTCGGTGTGGCGGTGACCGAGGCGTCGCGGCCCGCGCTGATGATCACGTCCTGCTTCCACGGCAGCCCGAGCGGGCCGGTGAGCTGGTGCTGCGTCGAGTCGTCCTGGTAGCGGTCGACCGACTCCGCGTAGGTGATCCCGCTCGTGGTCCCGCTGCCGGTGACCTCGTAGCTGATGGCCCACGACTTCCCGGTGGGGTTGGTGCAGGCGACGAGACCGAGGAGCGCGGCGGGCACGACCGCGGCGGAGAGTGCCTTCTTGATCACGCGGCGACTGTACTGGGTGTCCGGTTCGCCCGCCGGGCAGGTGAGGGGCAGGATCGGGGCATGACGGCGTTGACGACGACCAGGCGTTCCCTCCACGGCGTGGCCGAGTTGCTGCTGGCCGGACCGCAGTTCCGCACGTCCGAGCGCATCGAGCTGCGGGTGGCGGGTGAGGGGTTCGCGACGATCGCCGAGCCCGGCCTGGCGGTGGAAGGAACCCGGCTGCGCACGGCTACCGGGGCAGTCGACCTGCCCGGCCGTACCTACCGCGAGGTGGCGGCGTCGATCGGCGTGGAGCCGAGCGACCTCGCCGACGTCTACTCCGACGGACCGTCCGTGCGCGCCGACGAGACGATCGAGCTCGACGCCGAAGCGGTGGCCACCCTGCTGTCCGCCTTCGCCGCCGGGGATCGGGCACTGCGGGAGTTCGCGCCGGACGAGACCCCGGTGCTGTGGCCGGAGCACTTCGACGTCGCGATCACGCTCGGCGCGGTCAACTACGGCGTCTCGCCCGGCGACGGCTACCTGCCCGAGCCGTACGCCTACGTCGGCCCGCACGAGCCGCGGGAGGGAGAGTTCTGGAACGCGCCGTTCGGCGCCGCGCACCCGGTGCGGGAGCTCGACGACCTCCTCGCGTTCTTCCGCGAAGGCCAGGCGCTCGCGGGATGACCGCGTGTCGCTGACTTCGGAGCTGGCCGACCCGGCGAGCGTCCTCACGTCCTGGTGTGCCCGCGTGTTCACCGGCACCCCGGCCGTGGCGGCCCAGGTCGAGGCAGCGGTGCAGGACGTGCGGCCGGTCCGCCCGGCCGCCCGCGACGTCCCGCGCCGCCACTGGGCCGAGATCGGGGGCGCGTTCGGCCAGCGCGTGGCCGATCTCGTGCAGCCGGCGCCGCCGTATTACGCGCTGCTCGGCCTCATCGGTGCGCAATGGGCCACCGGGGCGTGGGCGCACGCTCAGGCAGCCGAGTACCCGACGCACCGCGGGTTGCCGGCCGAGTTCCGCGCCCGCGCGCTCGGCGTGCGGCCCGCCGCGACGACGTGGCTGGATCTCGGCGACCAGCTCGGCGGTGCGATGGCCGAGCCGCTGCCCGGCGTCGCCGAGGCGTGGGCGGAGTTCTTCGACCGCACCCGCTCGTACCAGGACCGGTACGCGCCGCCGGGCACGCTCGGGTCGCCGGGAGTCGAGGCCGGCCTGGCGCGGACGAACTTCGTGCTCTCGGCGTGCGAGGACGTCTACCGGTCGGGCGGGATCGACCCGCGGCTGGCGCGGGTCGTCGACGGCGGCGGGGCGAGCGTCGACGCGCTGCGCGGGCTGGCGACCGACGACCAGGTCTCGGAGCTGGCGGAAATCGCGAAGCGGCTGCACGACCGGGGCGCATTGTGGGAGCTGCGCCGCAGGGGCGGGAACCCGCCGGACGGCACGCAGCTCGGCATCGCCGGGCCCACGATCGTGCCCGGCTGGGCCGACGGCGACGTGCTGCTGGGCGCGATCGACCCGGCCGGCGGGATCGGCGACGGCACGGCGACGCTGCTCGACGTGAAGACCGTGGTCGGTGTCCGCGATCCGGACCGCGTCGGCCGCTGGCTGTGGCAGCTGCTGCTCTACGCGTGGCTCGACGTCGGGGACATCTACCGGATCCGCGACGTCGGGCTGCTGCTCGCGCGGCACGGCACCGTCGTGACGTGGCCGGTGGAGCAGCTCGAAGAGGAGCTGCTGGGCACGCCGGACGTCATCGAGTTCTGTCGCGACGAGGCGCGTGAGCTCGTCGGCGTGATCCTCGCGTCGGTGGGGCTGGCGTTCCCGGAGAGCTGACCCCTCGCGGTGCGCGGCCGGCGAAACACACCGCCGCCACGACGACCGCGCAGCCGGCCAGCTGCAGCACTGTCGGCTCCTCGCCGAGCAGCACGATGCCGTAGACGACCGCGCCGATCGGCTGCAGCAGCATCAGGACCGAGCCCGTCGCGGACGTCATCCGCGGCAGCCCGGCGGCGATGAGCAGCCAGCCGACGACCTGGCCCACGAGCGCGAGCGCCACCAGCCAGCCGAACGCGGGCCACCCCGGCGTGAAGTCGAGCCGGTGGGTTGGCACGCCGAGCGCGACGGCGACGACGCCGGCCGAGACCGTCGCGAGCAGCAGCGACCGGATCTGCGTGGCAGGGCCGCTGCTGAGCCGGATGAGCAGCAGGTAGCAGGAGTAGCCGGCGCCCGCGGCCAGCGCGAGGAGCGCGCCACTGAGTGGGTCGGAGCCGACGGCGCTCTTGCCGAGGAACCCGCCGCTCAACACGATGCCGACGAGCAGCGCCGGGGCCGTCAGCAGGAAGCGCCGGCCCGGGCGCTCGGAGAGGAACAGCAACGCCAGCAGCGGCACGATCACGACCTGCACGCCGAGCAGGACCGTCGCGATCCCGGCGCCGACGCGCGGGATCGACTCGCCCCACAGCACGAAGTCGAGGCCGAGACCGAGGCCGCCCAGCAGCGGGAACAGGATCTTCGGCCGCACGCCCGTGCGCCGCCACTCCCAGAAGGCAAGCGTGGCCAGCACGGGGATCGAGAGCAGGCACCGCCAGAACGAGCTCGTGGAGCCGCTCGCGCCCGACACCTTGATGAACACCGACGACAACGCGATGCAGAGGCTGCCGGCCGCCGCGAGCAGGCGCGGGTCGACCCGATCGGTGAGAACGGTGATCGGCCCGGCCACCGGGGGACGGGACGGGAGCTCGGTCGTGGTCACCCCTCAAGCCTGCGGTGCTCAACTGTCAAGGACAAGCGAATGTTCCTGAGCGGAATTCGGTAGCATCACTACTGTGTTCAGTCTCGACCGGATGCGCGCCCTGCACGCGGTCTCCCAGCACGGCTCGGTGGCCGCGGCGGCCGCGGCGCTGCACGTCACGCCGTCCGGGGTGTCGCAGCAGCTCGCGAAGCTGGAACGCGAGGCCGGCCAGGCGCTGCTCGAACCCCGCGGCCGCGGCGTGCGGCTCACGCGCGCGGGCCAGGTGCTCGCCGGGCACGCCGGCCGGATCCTCGCCCAGATCGCACAGGCGCGGTCGGATCTGGAGCTGCTCAACGAAGACGTGCTCGGCCCGCTGCGCCTCGGCGCCATCCCGACGACCATCCACGCCCTCCTGCCGCCCGCCCTCGCGACGCTCGCCGCCCAGCACCCGCGCCTCGAGGTGACCCTGCGCGAGGGCGAGGCCGAGCAGACCCTGCCCCAGGTCGTGGCGGGCGACCTCGACATCGCCGTGGCCGAGAGCTGGGCGGACCGCCCCACGGTGCTCCCGCCGACGGTCACCGCCACCACGCTGTTCTCCGACGTCGCCGACCTTGCCCTTCCCGGCACCC
The DNA here is from genome assembly GCF_040654155.1 of Amycolatopsis sp. NPDC050768. Lineage (NCBI taxonomy): Bacteria > Bacillati > Actinomycetota > Actinomycetes > Pseudonocardiales > Pseudonocardiaceae > Amycolatopsis > Amycolatopsis sp. NPDC050768. Next base: position 206,684 of record NZ_JBFAHL010000006.1, on the reverse strand, counting down.
ATCGCCTGGCGCACCGCCGCACCGTCGACCTCGCCGAGGTCGACGACGTGCCCTGGATCGCCTGGACCGCCGGCTCGGGCTGCTACGAATGGCTCGTCCACGTCCTCCGGGCGCAACAGCTGGAGCCGAAGATCAGCTGCACCGTCGGCGGCTATCCGACGCAGCTCGCGCTCGTCGCCGGCAACGCGGGCGCCGCGCTCGTGCCCCGCCTCGCCCGCGGCACGCCGCCCGCCGGAGTGCGCATCCTGACCACCCGACCCGCGTTGTCGCGCACGATCGTCGCGATCTGCCGCGCGGGCGAGGAAGAACACAGCGGGATCCGCGCCGCACTGGACGCCCTGCTCGCCGCCTCGGCCCGCTTCGCGACGGGGGCGCAGCCGGTCCGCTGAGGTGGGTTCAGGTTTTCGCGGCATGGATGCGGTGTCGAGGGATCTGGTCCCGATGGGCTTCGGCCGGACGTTCTCGCCGTCTCCGCGCCGAGGTCCTCGACCGCCGTTGCGGCGGAACCGGCTCGGACGTGCGGCGGGAGCTTCAGGCCTTCGGGCCCGGGTCGTTCGGATGCGGTTCGAGGGCCGTGACCTCGAACGTCATCCAGTCGTGCAGCGGGAGTTCGCCCAGGACGTCGCTGCGGAGGGCGGCTTCGGTGTCGGCGCGCCAGAGGCCGATGCTGCGCAGCTCGCCGACCGGGCGCCACAGGCGGCCGAGGTGGCCGGTGGCGGCGAGCTCGCGGGCGCGCACGGCTTCGGCGGCGCGGCGCCGGTCGACCTCGGCCGGGTCGGTGCCGTCGGGGACGGTGGTGGTGATGCGGACCAGGAACTCCTGCATGACTGTCTCCTCGGGAAGCCGTTCCGACAGGGAGATCTTGCGCCGCGCCGGCCCGCGGGGGCCACGACCGGATCGCTCGTAGGTCGGAGGCCGCGGCTCACACGGGGTCGGCGGTGCGCCGGGAGTACGGGTCGGTGGCCGGCAGCCATGTGGAGTCGTCGAGGCCGAAGGTGCCGAGGTCCGCGGTCAGAGCGTCGACGACGGCTTGGACGGAAGCGCGGGTGTCGTCGCGGCGGGTGACGAGCGACCAGGTCCAGCACGGCGTCGGGGAGACGATGGGGCGGCGCACCAGGTCCGGCGGCAGGGGAGTGGTCTGGCCCTTCGGCGAGTTGACGACGGGCCGGCGCAGGCGGCGGACGTGCTCGAAGAACGCGGGGCCGGTGACGCCGCCGTCGTCGGTCTGCACGACGGTGGCGCCCGTGTCGCGAGCGAACTGACCGGCGTAGAGGTTCCACGACGACCAGCTGAGCGTGTCGGAGTCGACCAGCACCACCAGGTCCTTCGCCGCCACGGGCGAGGTGTCGGTGCCGGTGGCCACGGCGTAGAGGTGGTCGGCGCCGATCAGCCGCGCGGTGAGGTCCTGGTCGGCGAGGTCGGGCGTCTGCACCCAGCAGATGGCCAGGTCGATGCTGCCGTCGGCGACTCGCCCGGCCTGCGCGTGCGAGGGCAGCACCCACGCGTCGACCTGCACGCGCGCGACGCCGGCGGTGCGTTCGACGAGGTCGGCGGGGCGCCAGTTCACGTAGCCGAGCCGCACGGCTTCGGTGCCCGACAGCCCGGTGGCCTGGCGGCGCAGGTCGTCCGCCTGCTGCAGCAGCGCGCGGGCGCCCGGCAGCAGCGACTCGCCGATCGCGGTCAGCGCCACCGACCGGCGGTCCCGGTCGAACAGGCGCACGCCCAGGTCGCGCTCGAGCGCCTTGATCTGCTGGGAGAGCGACGGTCCGGCGATGTGCAGCCGTTCCGCGGCCCGTCCGAAGTTCATCTCCTCGGCGACGGCGACGAAGTACCGCAGCTGGCGCAGCTCCACCAGCGCATCGTAGTTCCCGCGTCACCGCCCGCTGACGAACACCGGCGTGAGCGACACGTCCAGCCGCACCGAGCCGCTCTCGAGGCGCACGGAGACGGGCGCACCGAAGGTGTCGACGGCAACCGCCTCGGGCGCGGTCCACGGCAACGTCACCGGGACCGGCGGCTCCTGCTCCCCGTCCACCGGGTCGCGCTGGTCCCACACCACCACCAGCGGACCGCGCACGGCGCGCTCGACGGCGTAGGCCTGAACCCCGGCGTCCATTCGCGACACTCGCTCGGCCCCCGTGAGCTGCTCGGCGACCAGCGAAAACGTGTCCGCCATCGGCCGCCGCACCTCCAGCGAACGGCCGCGGTAGCCCAGCAGCGGCAGTTTCCCGAACAGCAGGTGCATCATCTGCAGCGGGTCGACGGGTCCCGGCACCTCGGGCGCGAGGTTCCAGTACGCCGTGCGCCGGATCCCCGCCGCGAGCGCCAGCACCGTCCGCACCACGAGCTGCCGGCAGCCGATCCGGTCGCGCAGCGCGTCGAGCTCGGGCGGGCAGCCGTCGAGGAACATCCGCAGCCGCGGCGGCAGCTCTGCCATTCGCGAGTACAGCGCCCGCATCGCGGCGCGCTCCGGCGTCTCCCGCACCGCACGTTCCTGCAGCTCGCCTGTGCTCTGAGTGGCCGGCGCGTCGGCGAACGCACCCAGGAACGCCTGCTGCATCACGGGTTCCAGCTCCGGGAACTCGAACGGCACCGGCCCGCCGTGCTCACCCGCCACGATCGGCTTGGGCTCCCCGTACGCCGCCATCATCGCGCGCGCCGCGTCCACAGTGGACGGCACCGTCAGCGGGTCACCGTAGAGGTGCGCGCTGAACATGTCGAAATGTTCGCGTCCCGCCGACACGAGGTGGTCGAAGAACCGCCGCGGCTCACTGCCGGGTTCGCTCGAGAACACGTCGTACCCGCAGCCGCCGAGTACGACCAGCGCGGCCGGATCGACGTCCTTGACCACCTCGTGCAGCACCTTCAGCTGCGTGACGTACTCCTCGGCCGTCCCGGCCCACAGCAGCCCGGTGTTGCTCGGTTCGTTGTCGCACTGCCAGAACTTGACCCGGCCCGCGCACCGCCGCACCAGCTCCCCGATGAACCGCCCGTAGACCGCCGGATCGTGCGCCGGCGAAGGCGGCAGGAAGTCCGTGGACACCTTCGTCGCCCACGGAGAGCTCGAACAGACGGTCAGCCACACCTCTTCGTCGCCGTCGAGCTGAGCCAGCAGTGCGTCGACGGCCGTCCAGTCGTACTCGCCGGGCCGCGGCTCGACCTGGCTCCAGAACACGTAGGCGCGCAGCAGCCCGGCACCGAGTGCGCGAGCCTGCGGCACGAACTCACCCGGTTCGCCGAACAGCCCGTAACTGATGCCCCGCACCACACCCAGCCGGACGCCCGGCAGTGCTTCGGTCACCACATCCCCCTGAAAGTTTCACTGATAAACTCTAACTATATGCGATAAACTCCGGGCATGCCAGCAGAGCCCCCATCGATCTGGACGCTGCCCCCGCCTCCGCCGCGCCAGCGCTCCCTCGGCCGCGAAGAGATCGTCGCCGCGGCGATCGCCCTGGCCGACGAAGGCGCCGCGGTCACCATGAAGTCCGTGGCCGCCCGGCTCGGCCCCTACACGTCGATGGCGCTCTACCGCTACGTCCACAGCCGCGAAGGCCTCAGCGACCTCATGCTCGACGCGGCGGTCGCCGAGGTCCCCGTGCCCGCCGCCCCGAGCAGCGACTGGCGTGAAGACCTCCGCGCCCTCGCGCTCGACACGCGCGACATGCTGAGTCGCCACCCGTGGTCCGCCCTGCTCGCCCACACCCGCCCGCCCGCCGGCCCGCACCTCATGCGGCGCCTCGAGTTCATGCTCGCCGTCCTCACCACGCGCGGCGCCACGCTGCCCGACGCGATGACCTACGCCGCGCTGATCGACCGCCACGTCCTCGGCAGCGGCGCGCAGGAAGCCGAAGAAGCCCGCCACGAACCCACCGGCGAAGCTTTCACCGAGGCGCTGGCGTCCGTGCGGGACCTCGCCGCCGCAGACCCCGCCGTGCCGCTGCTCACCGCGTGGCTCACGAACCCGTCCGGCCCGCCCCGCGACGCCCAGTTCGACCTCGGCCTCGGCTTCCTCCTCGACGGTATCGAGTCCCGGCTGCCGGCGAGGTGATCCTCAGCCGCCGCGCCGCTGCGCGAGCCACGCCGGGATCCGGCTGCGCGAGCTGAAGCCCAGCTTGCCGAGGATGTGGTCCACATGGGACTCCACCGTCCGGCGGCTGATCACCAGCCGCTGCGCGATCTCCTTGTTCGTCAGGCCCTCGGCGACGAGCTCGGCCACTTCGAACTCGCGGCTCGTGAGCTCCGGCTCCGACGTGTCCCGGGAGGGCGCGACCGGCGCGGGAGGGGCGACATTTTCACCGAGCAGGTGGGCGAGCGCGGCCTCGAACCCGGTCGACGCCTCGACGCCACGCTTGAACGCCGTGCGAAAACGGGCATCGCCCAGGACTTCTCGGACCTCGCGTTCGCAGGTGGCGTGCTCGTCGATCATGCGGCACAGCCCGAGCATCGCCTTGCCGCCGACGAGCGGCCACACTCGGTTCGCCACGCCGAGGCGCTCGGCCGCCAGCTCGGTCCGGCCGGTCGCGGCGGCGACCCACGACAACAGCTCCACCGACAGCGACGCCCCGAGGATGTCGTTGAACAGCCGCGCCGTGCGAAGTCCGCGTAGCAGCCCCACTTCCGCCGCCTCGTTATCGCCGAGCATCCACTGCGCGAGCGAGCGCGCGTACAGCAGGTGCGTGCGGGCGCGGAGCTCACCGGTCGAGTCGCACGCGGCCAAACCCTCGTTCGCGACGGTCACGGCCGTGGCAGGGTCGCCGCCCCACGCCTCGGACTGCGCCACCATGCCCAGGCTGAGGACTTTGATGCTGGTGTAGCCGGGAATCGCGGCGAACCGGACGTTCGCTTCGCGGAACAACGCCGTGGCGGTGGCGAAATCGCCCTCCAGGAAGCGGCACGCGGCCGTGAGCATCTCCGTGTAGCCGAGCACGACCTCGTCGCCGCTGCGGCGTCCCCACTCCTCGGCCTCGCGGATGAGCGGCAGCGCCGCGCGGGGTTCGCCCATCAGGCACGCGGCGTACGCGCTGATCCACAACGCCCGCGCGCGATCGCGGCTCGGCCGGGGGTTCACGCCCAGTGCCCGCGCGAGCCACAGCCGCCCCTCGGTGAGGTGCCCGCAGTGCAGCCAGAAGAAGTGCAGCGAAACGACGAGATCGAGGCCCGCGGCGAACCGTTCCGGCGCGCCGAGGTCGTGTTCGAGCGCCGTACGCAGGTTGGCGTGGTCGCGCAGCACTGTCGCGTACACCTCGACCTGGTCGGCTCCCGTGTCCCAGCCGCTCTGCGCGCGCCCGGCCAGGCGGTGGAAGTACTCGCTGTGCCGGTCCCGCAGCGCCCGTTCGCCGCCCGCTTCGGCCAGCTTCTGCCGGCCGTACTCACGGATCGTCTGCAGGAGGCGAAAGCGCGTCGGTGCCCGGTTGGCCGAGGTCTGCACGATGGACTTGTCCACGAGCCCCGCCATCAGGCCGAGCACCTCGCCGGTTTCGATGCCGTCGCCGGAACACACCTCCTCCGCCGCGGCGAGGTGCAAGCCACCGGAGAACACCACCAGCCGCGTCCACAAAACCCGCTGACGCGGCGTGCACAGTAGGTAGCTCCAGTCGATCGTGCCCATCAGCGACTTCTGCCGCTGCGGCGCGACCGGGTTGGGGCTCAGCAGCTGGAAGGTGCCGTCGAGCCGGTCGAGCAGCTCGTCGATCGCCAGGGTGCGCAGCCACACGGCCGCGAGCTCGATCGCGAGCGGCAGCCCGTCAAGGCGGCGGCACACCTCGACGACGGTGGACCAGTTGGTGCTGTCGAGGGTGAACCCGCTCGACACGGCGGTGGCCCGTTCGGTGAACAGTGTTACCGCGTCGAGGCCGATGGCGTCGGCAAGGTCGTGGACTTCCGGCACCGCCAGCGGTGCCACGGAGTACACACGTTCGCCTTCGATGCCCAGCACGTGCCTGCTGGTGGCCAGGATCCGGAGATCCGGTGCGCGGGCGAGGAGGTCGCGCGCGAGCCGCGCGCACGCTTCGGCGAGGTGCTCGCAGTTGTCGAGCACCAGCAGCGGGCTCTTGTCGCGAAGGTACTCGGCGAGCCGGCCCGGCGGATCCTCGTCGGCGTCGCGGATCCCGAACTCCGCGCCGACTGTCTGGGCGAGCAGCGCGGGATCGTGGAGGTCGCCCAGCTCGATCAGCCAGACGTCGTCGGGGAATGTGTGCGCCACCTGGTCGGCGATGCGGACGGCGAGGCGGGTCTTGCCCACGCCACCGGCCCCGGTGAGCGTGACGAGGCGCCCCGCGGAGAGGAGCCTGCGGATCTCGACCAATTCCCGCTGCCGACCGATGAAGCTGGTCAGCTCCGCGGGCAGCGTCCCCATCGAGACCACCTCCACGAGTTGGTGTGAGAGTACGTCTCGCGGTGGCCGATGTCAGATTGGTCCGTTTTACGCAGGCAGCACGGGACCCCGTACCACGTCGTGTGCTCCGTGGTACGGGGTCCAGCGGGTCGGCTCACTCCATCGGGGGGAGAGTGAGCACCTCCTTTCGGCGGGAACGGCGAAACTTGGTTCAGGCAGCCAGATCCGATGAGGGCGGTCTGGTGTCCGGTGCCGGGGAGTGGGACGCTTCCCGGTCGCGCCCGGCCGGCTCACAGCCCGGCCGCCAGGTACCCACGTGCGTCCACTGCCGGCCCCACCAGTGGCTGATGAGGACCGTGGACCGGAAGCAGGCCGGACACGGCTGGCGAAGGGAGTCGATCGCCATTGCGGGACCTCCGTGTCGGTTGTGCTTCTTGCTCTTCCAGAGTCGCGGCTCGGCGCGGCCCGCACATCGGGAGTCCTACGGAGAAACTACGTACGTATCCGGTTCGGCAGAGGTTCACCGGCGCTCCAGCCGACGGACAGGTCCGGGTCGACCGCAGCGAGTGAACTCACCCGGATCCGCTTGAGCCAAGGGAGAAACCCACAGTGTTCACTTCGTCACGCGCTCGGCGCGTGCTCGCGGCAGCCGTCGTCGTCGCAGGGGCGGCGGCGGTTCTCACGCCGGCAGCCGACGCTTCGGTGGCCGGTCCCGCCGGCTACACCTGGACCACCGACGCGGTCGCGCCGGGCGTTACCGTGCGCACGGGAGTGCTGAGCGCCACGGCCCACCCTCCGTTCTGGACGGTCACGATCACCGCGCCGGCCAAGAACATCGTCACCGGCGCCGCGACGACCGCCGAGCTCGGCACGGCGGCGTGGGCGCGCGACACCGCCGCCCGGCTGCAGGCGGCGGGCTACCCCGCGCGCCAGGACACCGTCCGCTGGCCTGGCTTCTCCGACACCCCGCACGGCGTCGAGGGCGTGCGCGTGCGCACCGGCTCCTACCCGGCGCAGGCGGCGGCCACCGCGGCCGCGACGACGCTCAAGGCGGCCGGGTTCAGCGCCGTCGCGGAGTGGACGGGATACGACGCCGACCAGGTGCCCGACGCCGAGCGCGTGCACGTCGCCGTGATCGACCGCGGCCGCTTCCACGGCAGCATCGAGGCAACGCACGACGGCACGGTGGCACAGCGGGAAACCACGTCGTCGATCGCGGCGAAGACGGGTGCGCTCGTGGCCGTGAACGGCGGGTTCTTCGTGACCGCTGACGCCGACGGTTTCCAGGGCGTGCCCGCCGGGCTCGCCGCGTACGACGGCAAGCTCGAGTCGCAGTCGTCCGGCGCCCGGGCCGCGCTGGTCCTGGGCCACCGCGGCGACGTGTCCATCGAGAACCTGACGTCCACGGTGACGCTGCGCTCCGGCGCGGCGTCCCACGCGGTCGAAGGCGTGAACCGCAAGCCCGGTGTCGTGCGCGACTGCGGCCGGCCGGGCCTGACGCCCACCACGAAGCCGCGGCAGGACTTCACCTGCACCACCGCCGACGACCTCGTGCTCTTCACCGCCGAGTTCGGCGCCGCCCTGCCCACCGGCACGGGCACACAGGTCACGCTCGACCGCAACGGCCGCGTGCTCACCGTGGGCGCGCGCGGTGGCGCGGTGCCCGCAGGCGGTTCCGCCGTGCAGGGCATCGGCCCGGCCGCCGGCTGGCTCGCCGCCCACGCCGCGATCGGCCGCAAGCTGACCGTCGACGAGCGCGTGCGCACCGCGTCGGGCCGGCCGGTCGACCTCCGCGCCGGCGACGGCATCGTCAGCGCGGCGCCGGTGCTGCTGCGCCACGGCCGCGAGGCCATCGACGCCGCGACCGAGGGCGTGCTCGACCCGAAGGACCTGTCGTTCGGCTACGCCTGGGCCGAGCAGCGTCAGCCGCGCACGATGGCCGGGCTCGACGCGCAGGGCCGCCTGCTCCTCGTGACCGTCGACGGCCGTCAGCCCGGCGTCAGCGAAGGCGTGACGATCGAGGAGGGCGCGCAGCTGATGCGCAGCCTCGGCGCGGTCGACGCGCTCAACCTCGACGGTGGCGGCTCCACCGCCATGGCCGTCGCGGGACAGCTCGTGAACCACCCGTCGGACGCCACGGGCGAGCGTCCGATCGGCGACGCGGTGCTCGTGCGCTGACCCGTCCGGCCGGGCCCGTCCGCTCCACTCGGACGCGCCCGGCCGGACAAACCGGGCACCTCGGCGTTCACTCCGGCTCTTGACGACCGGCGCCCTCCCGAGTTCCGACATCGATGTCATCTCGGCCGATTCTTGTCTCTCTTGTCTTCTTGACGGGCGGGTGACCGGCCGGGAAGCTTCCTGGCAACGTTGTCACCCGTCGACGTCGACGCCTGCGGTCCCCGCGTCATGTGGACGGGTTTTGTCTCGAGATCGGGAGATCCCATGACGTTGGACCAGAGCGGCGCGCCGGGCGCGGATTCGGCACTGTCGCGACGGGGCGTGCTGGCCGCCGGCACCGGGTTGCTGGCCGGGTTCGGCCTGACGGCGGTGCTGCCCGGCGTGGCCTCGGCGGCGCCCGCGTCCCCCGCGGTGACGGACGGGCACACCTCGACCGACCTGGCGTTGTTCCGCCCCGTGCAGGTGTCCTCCACCGACTACGCGGCCACGCCCGCCGAGTTCGCGGTGGACGGCCTCGCGCAGGTCGGCGTGCAGGGCTCCGGCTGGCGCGCGGCCAAGGGCGACTCGCAGTGGATCATCGTGGACCTGCAGGGGCGCTGCCAGGTCGACTCCGTGGTGCTCACGTTCGAGGCCCGCCCGGGCGACCCGGCGTTCGACACGACCGCCTCGCGCAGCAACACGAAGGGCACCGAGGTCCAGTCGAGCTACGCGACCGTGTTCGACCTCGACATCTCCCAGGACGGCAAGTCCTGGCGCACCGTCCACAGCACCGCGCAGGGCACCGGCGGCGTGGTGACCATCCCGCTGAAGCCGGCCGTCACCGCGCGCTGGGTCCGCCTCACGAGCTCCGCGGGCTCGACCATCAACCCGTTGGGGCTCAACGGGTTCCAGGTCTACGGCACGACCGGCGACAACCGCCCGGCCGTTCGCGGCTGGACGTCGTTCCCCGTGCGCGGGCACGACAACCCGCCCGCGCTGGCGGTGGCCGCCGACGGCTCCGTGCCGCTGGAGTCGGGCTGGGTCCTCACCATGCAGGACTGGGCGCCGAGCACCGACGGCGCCGTCCTGTCGGGCACCGCGGTCGACACGCGCGGCTGGCTGCCGGCGTCCGTGCCGGGCACCGTGCTCGGCTCGCTCGTGGAGCAGGGCCAGCTGCCCGACCCGGCCAAGGGCATGGGCAACATGCACATCCCGGAGGCCCTGTCGCGGCACTCCTGGTGGTACCGCCGCACGTTCTCCGTGCCGCGCGGCCTCGACACCTCGGCGGGCCGGCACGTGTGGCTCGAGTTCGACGGCGTCAACCACGAGGCCGATATCTGGCTCAACGGCGCCCACGTCGGCAACCTGGCGCACCCGTTCGGCCGCGCCGCCCTCGACGTCACGGCCGCGCTGCGCCGCACCGGCGACCAGAACGTCGCCGTGAAGATCGCGCCGATGCCGTTCCCCGGCAGCCCGGGCGACAAGGGGCCGGCCGGGCAGTCCTTCGTGGACGCGGGCGGCACGATGTTCGCCAACTCGCCCACGCTCGTCGCGGTGTCCGGCTGGGACTGGATGCCCGCGGTGCGCGACCGCGCGTCCGGCATCTGGAACCACGTCCGGCTGCGCTCGACCGGCGCGATCGTGGTGGGTGACACCCGCGTGGACACCAAGCTGCCCAACCTGCCCGCGACCGACGTCGCCGAGGTGACCATCACGGTCCCCGTCCGCAACGCCGGATCGGTGGCCCAGCGGGTGAAGGTCACCACGGCGTTCGACGGGATCTCGTTGTCCAGCACCGTCACCGTCGCGCCGGGTGAGGAGGGCGCGGCCGTCTTCGCGCCGTCGGCGTTCGGCCAGCTGCGGATCAAGAACCCGAAGCTGTGGTGGCCCAACGGGTACGGCGACGCGACCCTGCACGACCTCACCGTGACCGCCGCCATCGGCTCCGCGGTGAGCGACCGCAAGAACCTCAAGTTCGGCATCCGCCAGATCACCTACACCTACGACCAGCCGGTGACGCCGGTCGACGGCGTCGCCTCCCAGACCGTGGACCTCGCGCCGCAGCAGGCGCGCTACGTCCGCGTGCAGTGCGACAAACGCGCTACCGGATGGGGTTTCTCGCTCTGGACGATGTCCGTGGTGGACAGTGCGAACGCCGGCACCGACCTGGCCCAGGGCAAGACGGGCACCAGCTCCACGGTCGCCGACGGCAACCCGCCGCCGAACGCGTTCGACGGCGACCCGAAGACGCGCTGGACCTCGGAGTACGCCGACAACCAGTGGCTGCAGGTCGATCTCGGTGCCACGACGTCGTTCGACCGCGTCGTGCTGGCGTGGGAGACCGCGTACGCGCAGACGTTCCGGATCCAGGTCTCGGCCGACGGCGACGCCTGGACCGACGTGGCGTCGGTGGACAACTCGGCGAAGCCGCTGACGTTCATCGTCAACGGGGTCAAGGTGTTCTGCCGCGGCGGCAGCTGGGGCTGGGACGAACTGCTGCGCCGGATGCCGCCGGAGCGCGTGGACAACGTCGTCGCGATGCACCGCGACATGAACTTCACCATGCTGCGCAACTGGATCGGCTCCTCCTACCGCGAAGAGCTGTTCGAAGCGTGCGACCGCTACGGCATTCTCGTGTGGACGGAGTTCTGGGACGGTTTCTCGACCGATCCGGCCAACCACGACATCTTCCTGGCCCAGGCCAAGGACACCGTGCTGCGCTACCGCGCCCACCCGTCGGTCGCGGTGTGGTTCGGCTGCAACGAGGGCACCCCGCCGGCGGTGATCGACCAGGCGCTGCGCTCGATCGTCACGGAGAACACGGACCTGCTCTACCAGAGCAACTCCGCCGGCGGCGTGATCACCGGCGACGGCCCGTACCGCTGGCTCGACCCGAAGCAGTACTTCACCGGTGAGGCGACGGGCGGCAAGGCCGGCTTCTGGAGCGAAATCGGCATCCCCACCGTGTCCGTGGTGGAGAGCATGCGCAACCTCGTCGGCGAGGACGACGCGGGCTGGCCGATCGGCGCGCCGTGGTTCCTGCACGACTGGTCCACGCAGGGCAACCAGTCGCCGCAGACCTACCTCGCGGCGATCGACGCGCGGCTCGCGCCTTCGTCGAGCCTGGAGGAGTTCTGCCGCAAGGCGCAGTTCGTGAACTTCGAGAGCATGCGCGCGATCTTCGAGGCGTGGAACTCCAAGCTGTGGAACGACGCCACGGGCGTGCTGCTGTGGATGTCGCACCCGGCCTGGCACAGCACGGTGTGGCAGACCTACGACTACGACCTCGACGTGAACGGCAGTTACTACGGCTCGCGCAAGGGCTGCGAGTCGCGGCACGTGCAGGCGGATCTCACGACCTGGCAGGTGCGGGCGATCAACCACACGCCCGACGCGATGAGCGGCATGACCGTGACGGCGCAGCTGCACGGACTCGACGGCAAGCCGCTGGGCGCGGCGCAGACGCAGAAGGTCGACGTGGCCCCGATCTCGGGCACGGCCGCGTTTACGGTGCCGTTCGGTGCGGACCTTCCTGCGCTGCACCTGCTGCGCCTGACGATGACGGACTCGCACGGCGCCGTCGTCTCGGAGAACACGTACTGGCGCTACCAGGCGGACACGTCGATGCGCGCGCTCAACCAGCTGGGGCGCACGCAGCTGTCGACCAGCCTTCGTTCGGCGGGCAAGGACGGTTACACCGCAACGATCCGCAACACGGGCAAGACCGTGGCCGCGATGGTGCGGCTGTCGCTGCGCGAGAACAACGGCAAGGACCGCGTGCTGCCGACGATCTACGGCGACAACTACTTCTGGCTGCTGCCAGGGGAGTCCCGCACGGTCACGGTCGCGCCGCGGCGGTCCGTGAAGTCCCCGCGGCTGTCGGTGGAGGCGTACAACGTGCCGGCGACGCTGAGCTGACTTCCGGTTGCCGGAGCCGGCCGTAGGGCGGCTCCGGCAACCGGTCCCCAGCTTTCAGGCTTCTTGCGTGACGGTTTCGCGCAGCCGTTCGGTGAACGTCTTGTCGTCGAGGCCGTCGGTGAGGTGCGTGGCGTAGGCGCCGTCGGGGTCCAGCACGTAGGTGATGGCGGTGTGCGGCACCGCGTAACCGTCGGGGTCCTCGGGATCGTCCTTGCGGCGCGCGAAAACGCGGAAGGCGCGCTTGGCCCGCTCGATCTGCTCCGGCGTGCCGGTGAGGCCGGTGAAACGCGGGTGGTCGCCTTCGAGGTAGGCGCGCATCACCTCGGGACTGTCTCGCTCCGGGTCGACGGTGATGTACAGCGGCTGCACCTTGTCCGCCGGCGGCCCCAGCTCGTCCAGCGCGGTCGTCAGGCGGCCGAGCGCACGCGGGCACACCATGCGGCAGTGGGTGAAGCCGAAGAAAACCGTGACCCACTTGCCTCGGTAGTCCTGCTCGGTCACCGCCGCGCCATGGTGGTCGACGAGGCTGAAGGTGGCGTCGATCGGCGTCACGCCGGGTCCTCCCTGTCGTGCTGGCTGTCGCGCAGTGTGACGCTACTCCGTCGTGAACGTGCGTTGGCGCCCCGGATTACCCTGGCTTCGTGGCCACCGACGCGCTTCACCGCGCTCTGACCGAACCCGGCGATCCACCCCTCCGGGTTCTGCCACCGGAGGCCGCGCGGCTCCTGACTTCGCTGGCCGCGCCCGCGCGATTGGCTGCTCACCTGCGCGCGGTGCACGACGTCGCGTGGGATCTGACCGCCTGGCTCCTGCGGTCCTACCCGACGGTCGCGTTCGACCGGCCCGCGGTGCTGTTCGGCGCGGCGACCCACGACATCGGCAAGATCGCCCACCCCGGGGAACTGTCCGGGCCCGGCTCGGACTACGAGGCAGCGGGGTACGAGCTGCTGCTCGCACAGGGCATCGACGAGCGGCTGGCGCGGGTTCGCGCGGACTCACGGCTGCTGGGATCAGCCCGACACCAAGCTCGACGACCTGCTGGTCAGCCTGGCCGACAAGATCTGGAAAGCGAAACGGGTCCCGGACTTGGAGCAGCTCGTCGTCGCCCGTCTCGCCGATGCCACCGGTGAGCAGCCGTGGCAGACGTTCCTGAAGCTCGACGAGGAACTCGACCACCTGGCGGCAGGGGCCGATCACCGGCTGGACTTCCAGAACCGGTACCCCGTCGCGGCGTAGCCGCCCCGTCAGTCGAGCCGGTGGATCACCGGCCGGACCCGGAAGTCGACGGTCGCCTGGTCGATCATCGCGTGCACGGGGGAGGCGGCGAGCTCGGTCATGATGCCGGCGGCGCCGTCGCGTGCGTCGGCTTCGCTGTCCCACGCGACGACGTCGACCACCGTGCCGTCTTCGTCCTGCGTGATGCGCCGCCAGCGGAAGCCGGGGCGGGTTTTGAGGTAGGCGTCCACGTCGGAGTTCACGGCGATGAAGTCGGTACCGCCGAAGTCGCCGGTGAGGTGGAACGTGGTGATCTCGAGTGCTTCGGTCATGGTCGCCTTCTTGAGGGGTTCGCTCCCCAGCATTCGGTGGGTGTCGTGCGCGCGGAAGGACGCGGCTTCCTGGGTGCCGCACACCCTGGGTTGAATTCAAGCGCTTGACTTAACTCACGAAGATCCGGTTGACTGATCACGAACCGCAGGTGCGACGCGGGGAGGAGCAACGGTGGCCAGAATGACCGGGAAGGCGATCCGCGCGGAGTCGACGCGGGAACGGATCCTCGCCACGGCCGAGCGGCTGTTCGCCGAGCACGGCGTGTACGCGGTGTCCAACCGGCAGATCAGCGAGGCCGCGGGCCAGGGCAACAACGCCGCCGTGGGCTACCACTTCGGCACGAAAGCCGACCTCGTCCGCGCGATCGCCCGCAAGCACGCCGAGGGCATCGAGACGATCCGGACGCGCATGGTCGCGCGGGTCGCCGAGGACGCCGGCGTGCGCGACTGGGTCGAGTGCCTGGTGCGGCCCGTCACCGACCACCTGGCCGCCCTGCGCGCCCCGACGTGGTTCGCGCGCTTCGCCGCGCAGGTGATGACCGACCCCGCGCTGCGCGGGATCATGATCGAGGAGGCCCTCAGCGCCCCGGCGCTGCACCGCATCCTCCACGGCCTCGACACCTGCCTGCCCCACCTCACCCCCGCCGCCCGCACCGAACGCGACGCCATGGCGCGCCTGCTGATGGTCCACACCTGCGCCGAACGCGAACGCGCCCTCGCCGAAGCCATCCCCACCCCGCGCCCCGACTGGCCCACCGCCGGCACGGGCCTCGTCGACGCCATCGTCGGCCTCTGGCTCGCCCCGGCCACGGTGACGACACCCGATGCCCGCTGACGCTCGAGCCGGTCGCGCACGTGTGCTGGGTTGCCCGGGCAAGCGCCCCTCAGACGCGGCAAGAACACACGGCTGACCACCCCACCACTGTCCACTTCAGACCGACGAACCCACCCGCCGCGGAGGAACGCATGACGAGCACGCTGGACCAGGCCACCCCGGGCGCCGACGAGGTGCCCGAGTTCCCGATGGCCCGGGCGGCCGGGTGCCCGTTCGACCCGCCGCCGCGGGCGCGCGAGCTGCAGGAGGCCGGGCCGCTGGCGCGGGTGCGGCTGTGGGACGGCAGCACGCCGTGGCTGGTCACGCGGTACGCGGACCAGCGGGCGCTGCTGGCGGACGCACGGGTGAGCGCGGACATCACGCGGCCGGGCTACCCGAGCCCCGCGCCGTTGCCGCCGGGTGGGTCGGCGATCAGCTTCATCCTGATGGACAACCCGGAGCACGCGCGGTTGCGCCGCATGGTGACGGCGCCGTTCACGGTGCGGCGGATCGAGGCGCTGCGGCCGGCGGTGCAGAAGATCGTGGACGACTCGCTCGACGCGATGCTCGCCGGGCCGAACCCGGTGGATCTGGTGGAGGCGTTCGCGTTGCCGGTGCCCTCGCTGGTGATCTGCGAGCTGCTCGGCGTGCCCTACCGCGACCACGACTTCTTCCAGGCCAACAGCAAGGTCATCATCAAGCGCGACGCCGACCCGGCCGAACGGGCCGCCGGGCACCGCGCGCTGCTGGGGTACCTCGACGAGCTGGTGGGGGAGAAGCTCGCCCACCGGCAGGACGACCTGCTGTCCGGCCTCGCCGACCGCGTCGAGGCCGGGGAGCTCACGCGCGCCGAGGCCGCGCAGATGGGCGTGCTGCTGCTGATCGCGGGCCACGAGACCACGGCCAACATGATCGCGCTCGGCACGCTGACCCTGCTGCGCCACCCCGAGCAGCTCGCCCTGGTCCGCGAGGCCGGCGACCCGGCCGTGATCGCCGGTGCGGTCGAGGAACTGTTGCGCTACCTCACGATCACGCACAACGGCCGCCGCCGCGTGGCGATCGAAGACATCGAGATCGCCGGCGAGACGATCCGCGCGGGCGAGGGCCTGATCATGGCCAACGACATCGCCAACCGGGACGAGAGCGTGTTCCCCGATCCCGACGGGCTCGACGTGCGCCGCCCGGACTCGCGTCGGCACGTGGCGTTCGGGTTCGGCGTGCACCAGTGCCTCGGGCAGCCGCTCGCGCGGGTGGAGCTGCAGGTCGTCTACAACACGCTCTACAGGCGCGTCCCGACGCTCGCCCTCGCGGCCGGCTTCGACGAGATTCCCTTCAAGCACAACGGTTCCGTGTACGGCGTGTACGAGCTGCCCGTCACGTGGTGATGCGAAGCCCTTCCAGCACGACGTCGAGGTAGGGCTCGGCGGTGCGGCCGGTCGCCGGGTCCTTCGGCAGGGCGCCGACGAGGGTGAGCACCTGCGTCGCCGTCACGTCGGGCCGCACGTGGCCGTCGGCGCGGGCGCGGTCGAGCAACGCGGCGAAGCTCGCCTTCATCGGGGCGCACGTGGTGGCCACGGGAGAGCCGTCGTCGGCCAGCCCGTCGCCGACGTGCCCGCTCATCCCGGGGTACTCGGTGGCGGCGCGGTCGTAAAGCCGTAGCCACTCCGGAAGCCGGCCGGCGCCGTCGGGTGCGTCGAGCAGGTCGCGGGCCTGCGCGTCGAGCAGGTCCGCGCTGTCGCGCATGATCGCGGCGAACACGTGCTCGCGCGACGGGAAGTGCCGGTACAGCGTGCCGCGCCCGACCCCCGCCTCCTGCGCGACGACCTCCAGCGGCGCGTCGGTGCCCAGGCGCGCGAAGACGTCCTTCGCCGCTTCGAAGAGCACGTCGTAGTTGCGGCGCGCATCGGCGCGCTGGCGTTTGGCCGGACCGGTCACGCCGCCAGTGTATCCGGACGCCGTGTCCGCTATCACCGTGACATCCGGACGCCGTGTCCATATCGTCGGTGGCAGGAAACGGACACGACGTCCGGATGGAGAGGAGATCCCATGGCTCCCGTGATCGCCGTGGTCACCGGCGCGAGCCGCGGCGCCGGCAAGGGCATCGCCCTGGCGTTGGGCGCGACCGGCGCCACGGTCTACGTCACCGGCCGCAGCGCGAAACCCGGCGACTCGCCCCACGGCGGCACGGTCGCCGACACCGCGGCCCTGATCGACGAGGCCGGCGGCACCGGCGTGCCCGTGGTCGTGGACCACGCCGACGACGAAGCCGTCGCCGCGCTGTTCGCCCGGGTCGCGCAGGAGCACGGCCGGCTCGACATCCTCGTGAACAACGCGGCGAAGGTCGCCGAGCCGATGCGACCCGGCGGGTTCTGGGCCAATCCGCTCGAGGCGGCCGACCTGATCACCGTCGGCCTGCGCTCGCATTTCGTCGCCGCCCACCACGCCGCGCCGCTGCTGCTGGCAAACGGCCGCGGCCTGATCGTCCACACGGGCCACTACGGCGCGGTCTCCTACCACCAGGGCCCGGCCTACGGCGCGCAGAAGGCGGGCGCGGACAAGATGGCCGCGGACATGGCGAAAGACCTGCGCCCGCACCGCGTCGCCGCCGTCTCGATCTGGATGGGCGGCCTGCGCACCGAACGCGCCGAGGCGCACCTCGCGACGCTCCCGCCGGCCGCCCGCACCGCCGTCCCGCGTGAATCGCCGCAGTTCACCGGCCGCGTGATCGCCGCGCTCTACGCGTCGCCCGACCTGATGGCCTACTCGGGCCGTGCGCTCATCGGCGCGGAGCTCGGCGGGCGGCTCGGGGTCACCGACGTGGACGGCACCGCCCCGCTCAGCCGCCGCGACGAGCTCGGCGCGCCGCCCGTGCCGCACCCGTCGCTGCTCGGCTGAACGGGCCCGAAGAAACTTTTCGCCACGCTCGCCGCGCCGTGTCGAGTTACGGTCGGGCTGTTCGTCATCCTCTTCGGACGACCTGGACCAGATGAGGCGGAGGACACGTGCAGTACATGCTGCTGATCTACAACTGCGTACGCCCCGAACCGGGCGACCCCGGGTTCGAAGAGGCGGTGGCGCGGGTGAACGCGTTCGCCGACGAGTGCCGGCGCCGCGGCGTGTGGGTGGAGGGCAAGCCGCTGCACCCGGAGTCGACGGCGACCACCGTGAGCGTGAGGGAGGGGCGCACGTTGATCACCGACGGCCCGTTCGCGGAGACCCACGAGCACCTCGGCGGGTTCTACCTGTTCGACTGCCGCAACCTCGACGAAGCCCTCGAGCTCGCCGCGTTGTGCCCGATGGCGGAGGAAGGGTCGATCGAGGTACGGCCGGTCGTCGGGATCCCGGGTGTGAGCCACGCGCCGGTCGACGTGGCGGCCCCTGCTGAGTGAGCCGGCGGCCGCCGCGGTGGAGCGGGTCTACCGCGCGGACCGTGCGCGGATGCTCGCCGCGCTGATCCGCGTGCTCGGCGACTTCGAGCTCGCGGAGGACGCGTTGCAGGAGGCGTGCGCACTCGCCCTGCGCAAGTGGAGCGCCGTACCCGACGACCCGGTCGCGTGGCTGCTCACGGCGGCGCGCAACAACGCGATCGACCGGCTGCGCCGCGCCCGCCTGGGCCGGGAGAAGCTCGCGGCGATCGGGGTCGAGCCGGAGGAGGTGCCGATGTCCGACTTCTCCGACCGGCGCCTGCTCGAGGTCGGCGACGAACGGCTGAGCCTGATCTTCACCTGCTGCCACCCGGCGCTCGCCGAGCCGGCGCGCGTTGCGCTGACCCTCCAGGCCGTCGTCGGGCTGACGGCCGGGCAGATCGCGCGGACGTTCCTGATCGGTGAAGCCACGCTCGCGCAGCGGCTGGTCCGGGCCAAGCGCAAGATCCGCGACGCCGGCATCACGCTCGAAGTTCCGCCGGACCACCTGCTGCCCGAACGGCTTGCCGGCGTACTTGCCGTGGTGTACCTGATCTTCACCCAGGGCTACACCGCCGCGGCCGGCTCACCCGAGCACACCGCGTTGCGGCAGGAAGCGATCCGGCTCGGCAAGCTCGTGGCCACGCTGATGCCGGACGAACCGGAGGCGCTCGGCCTCGTCGCCGTGCTGCTGCTGCACGATTCGCGCGCGGCCGCGCGGCACGACGGCGACGGTGACGTGGTGCTGCTGGAAGACCAGGACCGCACGCTGTGGGATCGGGCCGAGATCGCGGAAGCCCTCGGGCTGCTGGACCGCGCGTTGCGCCACGGCGAGCCCGGGCCGTACCAGGTGCAGGCCGCGATCGCGGCGCTGCACGCGCAGGCGCCGTCGGCCGAACGCACGGACTGGGCGGGCATCGCGGGCCTGTACACGCGGCTCCTGGAGCTCACGCCTTCGCCCGTCGTCGCGCTGAACCACGCCGTGGCGGTCGCGATGGCGCAGGGCCCGGTCGACGGGCTCGCGCTGATCGACCGCATCGACGGCCTTGACCAGTACCACCTGATGCACGCCGCGCGCGCCGATCTGCTGCGCCGCCTCGACCGGCGAGCCGAAGCGGCCACCGCCTACCGGCGTGCCCACGAACTGGCCCACACGCCGGCGGACCGGCGGTTCCTCGCCCGCCGCCTGCTCGACCTCGACGCACTCGGCCCTGGGGAGACACCGTGAGACTGTCCATTCTGGAGCGCGGCCACCGCCGTCGCGCGAAGCTGTTCCTGTCGGCCACGTCCGCGGTGTCTCGTGTGGACAGTCCCGACATCGTGCTGACGCTGTTGTACCGGCCGGAGTTCATGACCCGCGCGCTGCTGGACCTCACGGCGCCGGCCATGCGCGGCCCGTCGTCCTGGACGGCCGGCGAGCGCGAGTACCTGGCGATGGGCACGGCGAAGCTGCACGAGTGCCCGTTCTGCATCGTCACCCACGCGGAGCTCACGCGCATCGCCGGCGAGGGCGCCCTCGACCCGGACGAGCCGGCGTCCGCCCGCCCGGAACTGCGGGCGGTGCGCGCCTTCCTCGACACCGTTTCGCGGCCGGGCGGCGAGCCCGACGCGTCGCTGGTCGCCGACGTGCCCGCGCCGGCCGTGCTGGAGGCGCTGCGGGTGAACCTGGTGTGGGACGTCGTCAACCGCCTGGCCAACGCGTTCGGCTTCGAGCTGCGCGACGGCCAGCTGGAGAGCGGCACCCGGTCGCTGCACCGCTTCGGCTACCGCTTCCCCGGCTTCCTGCTGTCGGGCGGCCCGCGCGCCGACCACGGCGACGTCGTCTCGAACCTCCGCCACGCGGTGACCGAGGCCAGCGGCGTCACCGACCGGGCCCTGCGCGCGGCGCTCGTCGCGGGCGACCCGGTGGCCGAACCGTGGCAGACCTACGCCGGCGCCGTCCGCACGGCGTCCTACCGCGTGACCGACTCCGACGTCGCCGCGCTGCTGGCCGCGGGCCACACCGAGGACGAGGTCTTCGAGGTCACGGTCGCGGCCGCGGTCGGCGCCGCACTGGCCGCGTTCGACCGGGGCCGGAAGGCGCTCGGGGAGTGACCCGGCGCGGGCGCGACCTCGAAGACCGGGGTCACGCCCGCCGTTCGCCGGTGCCGCGTCAGGGGAGGGAGACCCAGAGTGCGGTGATCGGCTCGCTCGGCCAGGTCGTGCCCGCTTCCTGACGGTTCTTGCCGGATTGCTGCCACCCGCCGAAATCGGGCAGGTACGCCGAATACTCGATTTGCTGACCGGGCTGGTTGCCGAACAGCTCGACTCGACCTGGCGCGGCACCGACTGCCGTGCCGGTGGGTGTGTCCACATCGGACACACCCACCGGCCGGCGTCACGCGGCGACCGGCTCCCACGCGGCCCGGCCGAGGAACGCGAGCATCCGCGTCTGGTCGTCCGAGCCGGGTGGCGGCGTGAGTTCCGGGCCGAAGAAGCCGGGGGCGCGCACGGCGTGCGCGCGGGCCCAGTCGAAGGCGGCCGCGACCGTGGCGGGGTCGAGGCGCACGTCGGCGCCCAGGGCGTGGCCGATGTCCCACGCGTGGGCCACCAGGTCGGTGGTCAGCAGGCTCACCACGGCGGCGACCGGTACCTCGCCGAGGCCCGGGATCGTGGTGGTCCGCGCGAGCGCCGCGGGGGTCAGCGCGGCGAGGCAGGCCGTGCGGGCCGTCCGCCAGCTCGTGAGCGGATCGTCACCGGCGATCGGCGCGGGGTGGGGCGAACCCGGTGCGCCCGAGCGGTCGGCGTAGTCCTCGCCGGTGGCCCAGGCGCGCAGCTGGTGCTGGCCCCAGACCGCGTGGCCCGCGAGGTCGCGCACCGACCACTCGGGGCACGTCGAGCGCGCGTCCCAGCGCTCGGCCGGCACCACGGCGAGCACCGCGTCGAACCCGTCCTGCGCCTGCCGGTACAACGCCAAAGTCTCCATCGTCCGTCCTTTCCACGAGGTCCTTGCACCCCGAGGACGAACGGGCGCGGCCCGGCTCGACAGCGGCCTGGGAACTGGCTCAGGGACTGGCGGCGAGGAACACGAAAGCCGCCAGCAGCGCGAGGTGGACGCCGCCCTGCAGGCGCGTCGCGCGGCCCGGCACCACAGTGAGGCCGCCGACCACGACGGTGATCACCAGCAGCACGATCTGCGTGGCGTCCAGGCCCAGCAGCAGCGGCCCGCTGAGCCAGATCGACGCGAGCGCGATCGCCGGGATCGTGAGGCCGATGCTGGCCATCGCCGAACCCAGCGCGAGATTCAGGCTCACCTGCACGCGGTCGCGCCGCGCGGCGTTGGTGGCGGCGAGCGTCTCGGGCAGGAGCACGAGCAGCGCGATCACCACGCCGACGAACGACTGCGGGTACCCCAGCGCCGCCACGCCGGCCTCGATCGCCGGCGACTCCACTTTGGCCAGCCCGACCACCGCCACGAGCGCCACCAGCAGCAGTCCGAGGCTGAACAGGGCGGTGCGGGTGGTCGTCGGCTTCGCGTGCGAATCCTCTTCGACCACGGCGCCTTCGTCGTCGATCGGCAGGAAGAAGTCGCGGTGGCGCACGGTCTGCGTGACGACGAAAAGCCCGTAGAGGATCAACGACGCGATGGCGGCGAACGCCAGCTGCCCGGGGGAGAACTCCGGGCCGCTGCGGGAAGTGGTGAACGTGGGCAGGACGAGGCTGAGGGTGGCGAGCGTCGCGACGGTGGCCAGCGCGGAGCCGGTGCCCTCCGCGTTGAACACCGCCGTCTTGCGCCGCCACGCACCCACCAGCAGCGACAGGCCGAGGATGCCGTTGCACGTGATCATCACGGCGGCGAACACCGTGTCCCGCGCGAGCGACGCCGTCTTCGGGCCGCCGGAGATCATGAGCGTGACGATGAGCGCCACCTCGATCACCGTGACGGCCACCGCCAGCACGAGCGACCCGAACGGCTCGCCGACCCGGTGCGCCACCACCTCCGCGTGATGCACCGCCGCGAGCACCGCGGCCGCCAGCACCACCGCGACGATGATCACCGGCACCGTCCCGAGCACCCGCCCCCACGTCACCGCCAGCACGACCACCGCGACCACCGGGGCGATCGTCGTCCAGCGCAACCAGGGAGAACTCGTCCGGGAAGCCATGGAAGGCAGCTTCGCAGATCACCCCGGGCAACGCCCCCGGAGCGCGCCGCGCCGGGTGACGGCGAACCGGTGACCAGGCGGTGTACCGGTTCGCCGCGCGGGCCGACGTGATGATCGCGGTCGAGCCCGACCCGGCGCTGTGCGGCGAGTGGGACGCCACGCGCCTCGGCCCGCCGATGCGCAAGGTCGCGCAGCTGCCGTGCTGGGATCCCGACCGGGACGCGGCCATCCGGCGAGCGCACGACCAGTTCCGCTGGTTCAGTGGGGGGTGGAAGGTCAACTCGGAGCTGCCGGGGCCGGCCGGGTTCGCGGGCGCGACGCAGTTCGTGCGCCAGGACGACGTGGCCGCGGGTATCCCGGGTGGTCCGGAGGTGGGGCCGATCCGGGAAGCGGTGCAGCAGTTCGCGGATTCGGGCGTCACGGACCCGGCGCTGATCCAGGTCGGAGGCGACCGGCGGGAGGAGTTCCTGGCTTTCGCGAGAAGGAGCTGTTGCCGGCTCTGCGGGCGTAACGCCGGTGAAAAACCGGCTGATTTCCCGGTGTCCGCCCGGGGTATCCGGCGGGACATGAGCCGTAGCCGTGGAAAAGTGGAGATCTCGGTCCGGGTCCGACTCGAGGGACCCGAGGACTTGGCCAAGGAGTACACGCCCGGGGTCGCCGAGGTGGCCGAGCGGGTGGCCGACGACCCGTCCGCGCTGATGCGCGAGACGGTGAAGGCCAACTCGGTCGCGATCGTGTCCGACGGTTCGGCGCTGCTCGGCCTTGGCGACCGCGGCCCGGCCGCCGCGCTGCCCGTGATGGAGGGCAAGGCGGCGTTGCTGAAGCGGTTCGCCGACGTCGACGCGTGGCCGATCTGCCCGGTCAGCCGGGATCCGGACGACCTGGTGCGGACGGTGAAGGACCTCGCGACCTCGTTCGGCGCGATCAACCTCGAGGACATCGCCGCGCCGAGGTGCTTCACCGTCGAGCGCCGCCTGCACGACGAGCTCGACATCCCCGTCTTCCACGACGACCAGCACGGCACCGCGGTCGTCGTGCTCGCCGCGCTGCACAACGCGATGAAGCTGACCGAGCGCGAGCCCGCCGGCACTTCCGTGGTGATCTCCGGCGCGGGCGCGGCGGGCAGCGCCACGGCGCGGCTGCTGCGCGAGGCCGGGTACGAGCGGATCGCCGTCTGCGACAGCCAAGGCGTGCTGCACCCCGACCGCGACCTCGTCGGCGAGAAGCGCTGGCTCGCGGAGAACACCAACCGCGACGGTGCCGTCGAGGGCAGCCTGCACGACGCGCTCTCCGGCGCCGACGTCTTCATCGGCGTCAGCGCCGGCGGCCTGCTCGGCGAAGACGACGTCGCCGCGATGGCCGACCGCGCGATCGTGTTCGCACTGGCCAACCCGGACCCCGAGATCGACCCGGACATCGCGGGCAAGCACGCGGAGATCGTCGCCACGGGCCGCAGCGACTACCCGAACCAGATCAACAACGTGCTCGCTTTCCCGGGCGTCTTCCGCGGCCTGCTGGACTCCGGCGCGCCCCGCGTCACGAGCCGCATGCTCCTCGCCGCGGCCCGCGCCCTCGCCGACGTCGTCGCCGACGACCTCACCCCGCAGCGCATCGTGCCGACCGTCTTCGACGACGGCGTGGTGGAAGCCGTCGCGGGCGCGGTGATGGGGGCTGCGAAGGAGGATTGAGGCAGCGCAGAGGGCCGGCCGGAACGGCGTGTCCGGCCGGCCCTCTGCAGTGTGATGTCTGGCGGGGGATGTCTGGCACCGCCGTGGTGTCCGGGCGGTGCGGGCACACCCCGCCGCCTGCCCGCACCGCCCGGGGGTCAGAGGGTCACGGGGTCACGGGGTCACGGGTGGCGCAGCAGGGCGGCGAACCCGCCGGGCAGGTCGAGGCGCTCGTCCATCACCACCACGTCCGCGCCGACGGCCACGGCGGCGTAGGGGAGGGCCTCGTCGGCGCGGTGGGGTGCGGGTTCGGGAGCGCCGAGCGCCGCCAGCCGGGGCGCGGCGACGCCGACCTGGGTGGGTTCGCGGCCGGTCAGCACCTCGGCGTCGCCGGGGTCGCCGACGAGCAGGGTGGCGACGTTGGCCTCGGACAGCGCCGCCGTCACGGCTTCCAGGCCGCTGACGGCGAGGCCCGAACCGCGCCCGACCTCGGCGCGGAAGCGTTCGGCGAGGTCGTCGAGCTCGCCGAGGTGGCGGCCGGCCAGCAGCTCGTGGACGTGTTCGTCCAGCTCGGCGCGGTCGGCGCCGGCGGCGCGGCCCCCGACGTCGGTCTCCTCGGCGATCGCGCGAACGGGCGCCGGCAGCAGGCCGAGCAGCTCGGCGCGGGCCTGCACCTCGCCGGCCAGCACGACCAGGCGGGCGCCGGTCCGTTCGACCGTCTTGACCACGGCCGCGGCGACGCCCTCGAGGTTGTGCCGCACGGCTTCCTCGGTGCGGTGCTGCAGGTTCCGGTGCGCCGGGCCGCCGCCGCGGACCTTGTGCACGTCGTCCTCGGGGCCCTGCACGGTTTCCGCGCGCACGGTGCCGTCGGGGTGGTGCACCTCGACGTCCGCGCCGTGGCGATCGACGAGCACCACCACGTGCTCGGGCGCGTCCTCGGCGTGCGTCACCACCGGCAGGAAGTACGGCAGGTCCGAGTACCGCGCCTCCTGCGCGGCAGGTGGCGCGGCGAGCCGCCGGTCGGCCACGATCTCGCCGTGCGCGGCGATCAGGCTCCGCCCGGCCGGCCCGACAGGCGGGGGAGCGGCTTCGATCGCCTCGACGATCGCGGCGACCGTCGCCGGGTCGGCGTCCTGCTCGGACAGGGCCGCGTTGATCTCCCTGAGTCGCAAGCGAAGCTGCTTGGCCGCGTCTTCCGTGTCATGTGACTGGTCGAAGTGGACCGAGGCGAACGGTCCGGTCGCTGTCGTCAGGGGACGCAGGTCGTGCGTGTCCACAAGGGACTCCTTTCTGGTGCGCGGGATCAGGTGCGCGTCGGCAGGAGCTCCTGGACCTTGGTCTTGAGGCCCTGGGCGACCAGGTGCCACGCGTGGGGATCGCCCTTGAGCACCGATTCGGTCATGGATTTGATCTGCTCGAAAGTCGCGTGCGGCGGGATCGGCGGCACCTCGGGGTCGCACCGCACGTCGAGGACGGTCGGGACGTCGGCGTTCAGCGCCGTGGTCCAGGCGTCGCCGAGCCGCTCGGGGTCGTCGACCGCGATGCCGCCCAGCCCGATGCCGCGGGCGAAGTCCGCATAGGACACTTCGGGCAGCGACTGCGACGGCTCGAACTTCGGCGCGCCACCCATCGCGCGCAGCTCCCACGTGACCTGGTTGAGGTCGCCGTTGTGGAAGACGCAGATCACGCACCGCTGGTCGGGCCACAGCTCGCGGTAGCGCGCGAGGGTGAGCAGCTCGGCCATGCCGTTCATCTGCATGGCCCCGTCGCCCACGAGTGCGACCACCGGGCGGTCGGGATGCGCGAACTTGGCGCCGATCGCGTACGGCACCCCCGGGCCCATCGTCGCGAGCGTCCCCGACAGCGAAGCGCGGATCCGCCCGCGGATGCGCAGGTTGCGGGCGTACCAGTTGGCCGTCGAGCCGGAGTCGGCGGTGACGATGGCGTCCTCGGGGATCCGCTCGGACAGCTCCTGGACGATCCGCATCGGGTTGATCGGGTCCGCCGCCAGCATGGCCTGCCGCGTGACGGTGTCCGTCCACTCGGTCACGTTCTTCTCGATCCGCTCACGCCACACGCGGTCGGTCTTGCGCTCCAGCAACGGGAGGAGCCCTTCCAAAGTGGACTTGGCGTCGCCGAGGAGGGTGACCTCGGTGGGGTAGCGCAGGCCCAGGTACCGCGCGTCGAGGTCGATCTGCACCGCGCGCGCCTGCCCGAACGGTGGCAGGAACTGGCTGTACGGGAAGCCGGAGCCGATGATCAGCAGAGTGTCGCAGTCGTGCATGAGCTCGTAGCTCGGGCGCGTGCCCAGCAGGCCGATCGCGCCGGTCACGTACGGCAGGTCGTCGGGCAGCACGTCCTTGCCCAGCAACGCTTTGGCCACACCCGCGCCCGTCAGCTCGGCGACCTCGCGGACCTCGGTCACGGCGTTGCGCGCGCCCTGGCCGAGCAGGATCGCGACCTTCTCACCGGAGTTGAGGACCTCGGCCGCCCGCGTCAGCTCCTCGTCCGGCGGCACGACCTTCGCGCGCGGGTGGCCGGGCGGGCTGGAGGGCACGTGCTTGAACTCGTGCCCGGGCGGCGAGTACGGCAGCTCCTGCACGTCCGCCGGGATGATCAGGGCCGTGGGGGCGCGCTGCGCGAGCGCGGTGCGGATGGCGCGGTCGAGCGCGTTGGGCAGCTGCTCGGGCACGTTGACCTCGACGAGGTACTCGCTCGCGACGTCCTTGAACAGCGCCTGCAGGTCGACTTCCTGCTGGTAGCTGCCGCCCATCGCGCTGCGCGCGGTCTGGCCGACGATCGCCACCACGGGCACGTGGTCGAGTTTGGCGTCGTAGAGGCCGTTGAGCAGGTGGATCGCGCCGGGCCCGGACGTCGCCGCGCACACGCCGACGCGTCCGCTGAACTTCGCGTACCCGACGGCCTCGAACGCCGCCATTTCCTCGTGCCGCGCCTGCACGAACCGCGGGTCGTTCCCCGCGGCGCCGAACGCGGTGACGAGGCCGTTGATCCCGTCCCCGGGATAGCCGAACACCTGCTCGACGTCCCATTCGCGCAGCCTCTGCAACACGTAGTCCGCAACGGTTGTGGTCATGCCGCCCGGGTACCGCGGGGCCGCGGCGGGCAAACATCCTTGGCGCCACTCAATCTTCGTGCGAGCGCCGGCGCAGGATGAGCCGCAGCACGACGATCAGGCCGAGTAGGCTCGCGAAGACCGGGACCGGGTTGGCGCGCACGGTTTCGGCGCCCTGGCGGAACTTCGCGGCCGTCGGTTCGCCGACGACCGTGCCGACCTTGGCCTCGGCCTGGTCGAGCCGGTCGTCGATGCCCTGCTTGATCTTCGGGCGCACATCGAGCTTCTGCTCGAGGGTTTCCAGCGTCTGCGCGAGCTCGGCGCGCGTGGCGTCGCGGTCGATGCGGACGTCGTCCGGGGTCTCCGGGAACTCGCGGTTCACGAGCGCACCTCCTGCTTGACGACCTCGACGTCCTTGCGGACGCCCTCGATGGCTTCCTGCGGCACGGGCGGCGTCGCGTTCTTGATCTGCGTGCGCCCGACGAGCGCCGAGATCCCGGCGACGACGAACAACGCGCCCGCGACGACCAGCGCCGCCGCCCATCCGGGCAGCACGAGCGCGAGCGCCATGATCGCGGCGGCCACCAGCGCCCCCGCGCCGAACAGCGCGACGAGCCCGGCGGCGCCGAACAACCCGGCGCCCACGCCCATCCGCGTGCTCTTCTGCTTCAGCTCCAGGACCCCGAGCCGGACCTCGTCGCGCACCAGCCGCTTCACCTGGTCGGTGAGGTCGGAGACGAGCTCGCCGAACGAGCGTTCCTTCGGCGGAATCGGCTGCACCTCTTCGGTCACCACAGCACCTCCATCGTCGCGTCGCCCTCCGGCACGGGCCGCCGGGTGGTCCCCGGGTTCCCGCTCTCGCGGCGGCTCAACCTTCAGCGGGCGCGGTTCGCTTCGAGCGCCGCAGCCGTACCAGGACCCGAAGTACGTGGTGGTCCCGCAACGTGAGCGGCCGGGGGAGCCGCCAGGCGGTGGTTGGCGCGGCGGCCCGCGGGTACTCGGCGGGCCAGGAGGTGTTCCCATGACCGACTACCGGCACAGCGCCACCGTGGAACTGCCCGCCGATGAGCTGTTCGCCTACCTGCGCGAGCCGCGCAACCTGCCGCACTACTTCTCGCAGATGCAAGCGGCGCGTCCTGAAGGCGGCGACACCGTCCACGTCGAGGCCGAGGTCCACGGCCGGCACGTCGAGGGTGACGCCTGGCTCGAAGTGGACGAAGGCACCCGCACCCTGTCCTGGGGCGCCGAAGGCCCGGACGACTACCACGGCACCCTCTCGATCGACGAGGCCGGACCCGCGGCCAGCCGCGTGGAGGTGACCCTGAGCAGCGTCCGCGAGGGCTCCGGCGACGAGATCCAGCGCGGCCTCGAGGAGACGGTCGCGGCACTGGCCCACACCGCGGTCGCCGACTCCACTGTGGACCCGTGACGGTGGACCCGTGATCGAACCGACGCTGCCGGGCGCGAGACCCGGCAGCGTCGGTTCTCAGTCCTTCTTCGCGCGGATGTTCACCTGCACGAGGGCGGCGGCGAGCCGGGCCACGTCGTCGCCCGCCACGAGGCCCGCGAGCTTCTCGGGATCGGCCGGCAGCCCGGCCTTCTTCGCGCCGGCCAGCGCCCGTTTGTCGAAGTACGGGCGCACCCACGGCCACACGGCCTGGACCTCCTGGCAGAAGATCTGCGCGCCGGTCGGACCGATGCGGGGGAACTCCGTGAGCAGCTTCTCCAGCCGTTCCGGCGAGCGGCCGGCGGCGTCGGCGAGGTTGCGTAGGTCGTCCTGGTAGCGCTCGTGCAGGAACTCCGCGCTGTCCGCGAGGTAGCGGGCGGTGCTCTCGTCGTAGCGCACGTAACGGCCGCGCCCCAGCGCGTGGACGCGGTCGGTCCATTCGGAGTCCCGCATGGCCTTCGGGGTCCGCCAGCCCGCCTGCCACAGCTCCTTCGCCGCGGCCACGGCGATGTCGGAGCCGATGCGCGCCGACATCAGCGTGGTGAGAACGAGCAGCTGGTACAGCGGCTGCGGCTTGTCGGCGAGCTTGATGCCGGCCCGCTCGGCGTGGGTGGTGCCGTACTCGGCCAGCACGTCCTCCACTGCGGTCATTCGCGGGTTCCTCCGGTTCGAAGCTGGTGGCGAACGGTCCTCAGTGGACGGAGGTCAGCGTCGCCCGGACGCGGTCGACGAACCCCGGCCCCGTTCGCAGCAGCGCGTTCGGGGGTGTGCGGCCGGCGATCGCCGGGTGGGGCAGTGAGTCCGCGGCCCGGCGGCCTTCGCGGACGTCCTGGCCGAGCTCCCGCAACCGGTCGGCCGGGTAGCGGTTGCGCGGCCTGGTGACCGCGGGCCCGGCTTCGCGCAGATGTTGCCGCACGGCGTGAAGCAAGGTCGCCAGCAGGCGCTCGAAGCGTGCGTCCTGCGGGCCCAGGCCTTCCACCAGGCGCATCAGGTCGTCGGCGCCGTGCAGGGCGGGGCCGGCGGCAGGTACGGCTCCTCGGCCACCTCGTGCCGCACGAGCTGGGCGATGAGGTGATCGGCCACTTCCCGGCGGTTCTCCGGGCTGCCGTGGTCGATTTCCAGCTCGGTGCAGATCCTGCTCAACCCCAGGTGGTCCTCGGCGAGGACGGAGACGAGGTCATCGGTGCTCATGGCTGTGCTCCCAGCGTCATCGCCCCGCCGGGTACCCACTCCGAATGGGGTCAACCGTCCGGGTGAAGTGTCACTTCCCGTGGTTGTTGACCCGCGCGATCGTGACCTCGGGGTGCGCGCCTGTGCTGTCGAAGACTTCCTGGGCCTTGGTCACGGGTGACGCTCTGTTCAGCGGTCGGCGACGCGGTTGACGACCTCGGCGACGAGCTCCGGCTCGTCGACCGTCACGGTCAGGCCGGGGTGGCGGACCAGGCCCCACGGGTCGAGCCCGCGGACCGGCCCGCGGAAGCCGAGGCAGACGCCGCGTTCGGTCGTCGTGCCGAGGGTGAGGTCGCGGTCGGCGAGGGACAGGTGCGGGCCGAGCGCGCGCCACGAGCGGTAGGGCCCGGTGACCCGGGCGCCGGCGAGGTTGTCCAGTGGCGTCGTGACGAGCCAGGGGCCGAGGCGCACGTACAGGCCTTCTGCGTCGAGGCGAAGGCCGTTGCGGTCGCCGAGGAGGCGGCGCAGCCACGCGGGGCCGGCGAAGCGGGCCCACAACCGGTAGTGCACCTCGGTGAGCTGCGGGGGTTCGGCGGATTGCCTCCGCTCGGTCGCTTCCAGGACCGGCTGTCGTCCACGCTGCATGGACCCTCCTCGGTACTCGCGTCGGAACCGGCCGAGGTCAGCGCCGCGGCAGGACACAGAACTCGTTGCCCTCGGGGTCGGCCAGGACGATCCAGTGCTCGTCGTCCGGGTCGTCGAGGATCTTCGCGCCGAGGGTGACGAGGCGTTCGACCTCGTCGCGCTGCTCGACGGTGGTGGGCGCGACGTCGAGGTGCAGCCGGTTCTTGACGGTCTTGCCCTCGGGCACGGGCTGGAACAGCAGCGACGCCCGGCCGGGCGCTTTGAGCTCGACGTAGGTCAGCCCGTGGTGGTCGGTCCAGCGTTCGGTGGCCGGGTAGTCCAGGGCCTCTCGCCAGAACTCGGCCAGTGCCTCGGCGTTGCGGCAGTCGATGGCGACGGCGATCAGCCGGCTGTTCACGGTCGGCCTCCCTCGTCAGGCGAAAAAGTCCAGAGTGGACGCGCCGATCCCGTCGGCAGGGGGCTGCCGACGGGATCGGGCCCAGGGCCGGAGTCAGCGGCCCAGGGCTTTTTGCAGTTCCTTCTTGGTCATGCTCGAGCGGCCCTTGATGTTGCGCTGCCTGGCCTCGTTGTACAGCTGATCCCTGGTCGGCCCGCCCGGCCCGAGGCCCTTGCCGCTGCGTTCCCCGCCGCGCTGCTGCGGGCTCTTGTCGCGGATCGAGGTCGTGCTCGCGGTGCGGGACTCGCCGGAACGGGCGCGGTTCTTGTTCACCGTGCGGGCGGCGATCTCCTCGGCCCGCGAAGTGCTGGCGCCGCGGTCTTTCTGCGCCGACTTGATGTGCTCGTACTGGCGCTCGCGCTTGTCGCTCCAGGTTTCCTGAGGCACGGCTCCTCCTTCGCTCGTGAGCGGCGGATACCCGTTGCGGCGCAGGTGAAACCGGTCAGGAGCCCGACTGCGGGTCGGTGTCGTCGTGCGGGTCCTGCGAGGTGCCCTGTTCGCCGCGGACGGTCTCGCGCTGCGCCTCGGCGGATTCGCCGTAGGGATCGTCGTGTTCTTCGTGCTTTTCCGGGTCGCTCATGGTGCGTCCTCCTCCCGCTCGCCGGGACCCGCCGACCCGGACCCGGCGCCCATGGGGTCCGGGCGCGAGTCGCGGGCTTCCTGAGCGGCGTCCTTGGCCTCGCCGATCGCGTGGCGCACTTCCTCGAGCTGCTCGTCCAGCTGCTTCTCGTCGGCAGTCATGGGTGGTTCCCTTCCTGCCTCTCGGTTACCACCGCGCACGGGCGGTGAAACCGGGTCAGCGCTGCGGCGGGGGAGCGACGTCACCGCACCGCGCGCTGGTCGGGGTGTTGCGAGGCAACCCCGCGGAAGACGCACCGCCACTCGGGTGGGTTGACTCTTTCGGAAGTTACGTCGGAAGCCTGTGCGTCACAGTTCGATTTGTGGTCTGATATGCCTCGCTATCCGATATGACACAGCGGGGGATGAATGAAAAGCGTGGTTTGGTGGTCTGTCGGCCTGCTGTTCGGGCTGGGGTTGATGGCGCTCGGCCTGTTCGGCACCGGGTCGTCCGGCAAGGTGTTGTGCGGCAGCGACGAGATGCGGCCGGGGCAGACCTGCGACAGGACCCAGTACGGCGTGACGTCGAGCGAGACCTACGAAGAGAAACTGCAGGAGTCGATCGACGACGCGGAGACCTTCAAGGGCGGCGGCCGGTGGGTCACGTTCGGGATCGGCGCGGGGATCGCGGCCGCGTGCGGTTGGCGGCTGGTGGTCGCGATCCGGCGCAGGGCCGACCAGGGGTCCGGCCCGGTTTCCCAGCCCGTGCCCGGGCAGCAGCCCGCCTTCGCTCCGCCGCCGGGATTCGCGCCGGCGCCGGGGTACGAGCAGCAGCCGGGATTCGCGCCGCAGCCGGGATACCAGGAGCCGTCGGGGTATCAGCAGCAGCCGGGATACCAGCAACAGCCGGGATTCCCGCCGCCGGGAGGGTTTCAGCAACCGCCGCCGCCGGGATACCAGCCGCAGCAACGGCCGTATCAGCAGTAGCGAGTCAGACAGCCGCGGGCAGGAACTTTCGCAGCACTTCGGCCAGGCGGTCCGGCTGATCCTCGGGGACGAGCGTCCACGAGTCGGCGATCTCGACGAGCCGGCCGCCCGGGAAGAGCTCCGCCAGGCGGCGGCCGTGGGACACCGGCATCATGCGGTCCTCCGGCGCCCACACGACCAGCACGGGGCGGTCGAAGTCGGAGAGCCGCGCCGTCCACCGCAGCAGGACGTCGCGGCCCGGTGTCGAGACGGCGAACTTGGCGAGGTCGCGGCGGATGGCGCGGTCGCGGGTGGCCGGGGCGAACCAGTCGTCGAGCACGGTGTCGGGGATGCCGTGCTTGGCGAGGCCGCCGTAAGTCTTTTCGTTGTGGCGGAAGAACTTCGTGCGCAACAGTCGCATGAGGAGCCAGACGCCGCCGGGAACTTCGGCCAGCCGCGCCAGCGGCCGGGCGGGTGGCGGCGGGAAGTTGTCGAATGCCTCGCACGCGACGAGCACCAGGCGGCCGACGCGGTCGGCGCGGCCTTCGGAGACGAGGAACTGCGGGCCGCCCCAGTCGTTGAGGACGAGGGTGACGTCGGCGAGGCCGAGGCGTTCCAGGAACTCGCCGAGCAGCAGTGCCTGGCCGCGCTGGGAGAGGTCCGCGTCGCGGCGCATCGGCTTGCGGTGGGCGCCGAGGGGGAGCGTCGGCAGCACGCAGCGGTAGCCGGCCAGCAGCGGGACGACCTTGCGCCACTGCGTCTCGTTCATCGGAAAGCCGTGCGTGAACACGACCACGGGTCCGGGGCCGCCGGTGTCGACGTAGTCGATCGGCCCGGCGGACAGTTCGATCGTCGGCATGGCGCCTCCCGCTGGAGCGATCGCTCTAGTCAGGCTAGGGGCGAGGGGCGGTCCTGTCGAGCGCGGGCGCTTCGCCGATCTGCTCTTCGTCGGCGGCCTTCAGCACCGCGTCCAGGAGGCCGGGAAACCGCTGGTCGAGCGCGCGACGGCGGAGGGTGACGAAGCAACGGGTGCCGTCTTCGCGGGTTTCGGTGACGCCGGCGCCGCGGAGCGTCTTCAGGTGGTGGCTGAGTGTGGACTTCGCGACGGGCGCACGCAGGTCGCCCCACTTGCGTTCGGCGCCGTCGGCGAGCTGGCGCACCAGGCCGAGGCGCACGGAGTCGCTCAACGCGGAGAGCACCTCGGCCAGCTTCATGTCCTCGGGCGCCGGCGGGGGCGTCGGGTGCCTCATGCGGATCCGTTCGTCGGGGGAGTGTCGCCCGTCATTCTACGACGGCCGAACAACGTGCTACGTTCGACGTTCGCAGAACATCGAACGAAGGAGTGAACCCGTGAACCCGACGTTGAGCGACCTGTCCGGACACGTCGTGATCGTCACCGGTGCCGGATCGGGCATCGGCCGCGCGAGCGCGGAGGCGTTCGCGCACGCGGGGGCGAAAGTCCTCGTCGTCGGCCGGCGGGTCGAAGCCCTCGTCGAGACCGCCGCCCGGCATCCGGCGATCGAGGTCCACGCGGCCGACCTGGCGCGAACCGGGGCCGCGCAGTCCGTTGTGGACGCCGCACTGCACCGCTGGGGCCGGCTCGACGTGCTGGTCAACAACGCCGGCATCTTCACCGGGATGCCGCTCGCCGACACCACCGCCGAGGGTGTCGAGCGCCTGTTCGCCGTCAACGTCGTCGCGCCCAGCCTGCTCGCGCGCGCCGCGCTGAAGCCATTGCGCGAAAGCCGGGGCGCGATCGTCAACGTCTCCAGCACCTTCGGCCACCGCCCGCTGGCTGGCGCGTCCCACTACGGCGCCTCGAAGGCGGCCATCGAATCCCTCACGCGCAGCTGGGCACTCGAGCTGGCGCCCGACGGAGTGCGCGTCAACGCGGTCGCCCCCGGGCCGACGGAGAGCGAAGCGCTGGTGTCGGCAGGCCTGTCACCAGAGGAGGTCGACCGCGTCAAGGCAGCCGAGGTTGAGCGCATCCCGCTGGGCCGCCGTGGTCAGCCGGCCGACGTCGCCGCCTGGATCGTGCGGCTGGCCGACCCGCACGCGGCCTGGCTCACCGGCCAGGTCCTCGCCGTGGACGGCGGGCTGGCGCTGGCCGCCTGACCCGTAGAGTCCGACGACTCCGGCCGGATGGTCGCGGCACCCGGCCGGGGACGTCGCCGCCTCAGGAACTAGCGCGTCGCGTACAGCGCCCGCTCGAAGTCCTCGTACAGCTTGACGAACGGCGGCGGCACGAACGGTAGCGACTGGCTGTAGATCGCGCCCGTCACGCGGTTCACCGGGTCGACCCAGAAGAACGAGTTGCACAGCCCGGCCCACGTCCCGCTGCCCGCGGCGCGCATCCCCGGTCGCTGCTCGCTGTTGAGCACGAGCCCCAGGCCCCACTTGTGGCCCGGACCCGCGGCGAAGTCGAACGACGACGTCGGGTCCGCGGTCGGGATACGCGCCGGGAAGTCCAGGTCGCCGATCTGGTTGGTGAACGCGGCGTCCACAGTGGAGCGTTCGAGCACCTTGGTGCCGTCGAGCGTGCCGCCGCCCAGCAGCATCCGCTGGAACTTGAGGTAGTCGCGCGGCGTGGAGTACAGACCGTGGCCGCCCGCCCAGTACTCGGGCTGCTCGGGGATGTTGATGTCGGTGGCCAGCCACTTGCCGTCCTCGCCCAGGACGTGCACCGGCGCCAGGTTGCTGCGCTGCGGGCCGGTCGGGGCGAACGACGTCTCGGTCATCCCCAGCGGCCCGGTGATGTGCTCCTTGAAGAACACGTCGAGCGTCACCCCGGCGACGGCCTCGACCACCTGGCCCAGCCAGTCGGTGTTGGTGCCGTACTCGACCTTCGTGCCGGGATCGGCGATCATCGGGGCGGTCAGCACGATCTTCTGGCCCGACAGCACGTTGGGGATGCCGGTGGCCTTCTCCCACTTCACGATGTCGTCGTTCCAGAACCAGTAGCTCAGGCCCGAGGTGTGCGTCATCAGCTGCCGCACGGTCGCCCGCGAGGCCGGCGCCCGCAGCCTCGGCTGGTCACCGTCGAAGCCTTCGAGCACCTTCATCTCGGCGAACTCGGGCCGGTACCGCTCGACCGGCGCGTCGAGGTCGAGCTGCCCTTGGTCGGCCAGCTTCAACGCCGCGGTGGTCGTGACCATCTTGGTCATCGACATGATGCGGAAGTGTGTGTCCGCGGACGCCGGGTCGGCGCTGCCGGCGGCGCGCGGGCCGGCGGCGCCTTCGTAGATGATGCCGTTGTCGTCGGCGGCGATGGCCACGACGTTGGGCACGTCGCCGGCGTCGACGGCGTCGCTCAGGATCTTGTCGATCGGGGCGGTCGAACTCATCGTTGAGTCCCTTTCGGATGTGTGGGTGGGTTGTGCTCGGCCCGGCGCAGGCGCCGGCCCCATTCCCGGGCTTTCGCCGCGAGAGTGGCTGCGAGGAGGGCCAGTGCGCCCGGCGGCTTCCTTGCCGTCGTGCGCACCCCGGACACCGCGGTCTCCTCCACGGCCGCGGCGAACTGCTCGAACATACGCCGGCTGACGTCGCCGGCCAGCGCGCGGCCGAACTGCGCGATCCGGCCGGTCAGGTACACCTGCGCGGTCGCCCGCAGCCGCGTCCCCACGCCGGTTTCCTCCGCGACGAGCAGGATGACGGCCTGGGTGCGCCCGCCCCCGACGTCCTCGCCCTGGCCGATCACCCGCAGGCGGTGCGCCTCCGCGTCACGTTCGGTGACCTGCGCCAGCCCCGCGAACGAAAGCCGGATCGGCCCGACGGAGACCCGCGCCCGGCCGCGGTAACGATCGTCGCCGAGGTGCTCGGTGATCTCCGCCCCGGGCAGGCACGCGGCGACGAGGTCGATGTCGTCGAGCACGGCCCACGTCTTCTCTGGCGACGCGGTGAGCTCCTGGGTGACCTCGACGGTGAAGGTCGGATCCCCTTGCGGCAGTTCGATCTCCTTGACGCCCACCGGTTCGGGCGCGGACTTGGCGCCGGGCTTGGCCGCGGTATGGCCCATCAGCACGTGGTGCCCGCAGTTGCGTGGCTCGGGGATCCCGTCGCGGTGCGCACCGGCCACTTCGGACACCGCGGAGAGGATGTTGCGGTAGCCGGTGCACCGGCACAGCACGCCGGACAGCTCCACGGGGAGGTCCTCTTCGGCGACGTCCGGCTTGTGCGCCAGCAGGTCGTAGGAGCTGAGCAGG
This sequence comes from Amycolatopsis sp. NPDC050768, assembly GCF_040654155.1. Lineage (NCBI taxonomy): Bacteria > Bacillati > Actinomycetota > Actinomycetes > Pseudonocardiales > Pseudonocardiaceae > Amycolatopsis > Amycolatopsis sp. NPDC050768. Next base: position 170,198 of record NZ_JBFAHL010000006.1, on the reverse strand, counting down.
AACCCCGGCGTGCAGAACCCGCACTGCAGCGCGTGGTGCGAGCCGAACGCCTCCTGCAACGGGTGCAGGTCGTCCGGGCGCCCGAGGCCCTCGACCGTCACGATGTCCGCGCCGTCGAGCTGGCAGGCGAACAACAGGCACGCGCGGGCGGCGGAGCCGTCGACCAGCACGGTGCACATCCCGCACACGCCGTGCTCGCAGCCCAGATGCGTGCCGGTGAGGCCGAGGTGGTCGCGCAGCGCGTCGGCGAGCGTCACGCGCGCGGGCAGCGACAGCGACACCTCCGTGCCGTTCACGGTCATCGTCACGTCGACGGGCTCGCCGGCTTCCGCGCGGACCGGCCGCGGCAGCGTCATGCCGTTCCTCCTTCCGCCGCTCGCCGCGCCCGGGCCAGCTCGCGCACGGCCAGGGCCGCCACGAGCCGCTGCCGGTACTCGCGTGAGCCGTGGGTGTCGCCCGCGGTGTCCACGAGGTCGCGGGCCAGGTCGGCCACTTCGTCGTCGCCGAGACCGGTGACGTCGCGCGTGACCGGACGATCGGACACCCCGAACGCGGTGAACGCGGCTTCCCCGTCGTCGGCACGGAACCGCGTGGCCACCCCGGCCAGCGCGAAATCGCCGTGGCGGCGCGCGATCTCGGCGAACCCGAAGCCCTCACCAGGGCGGGCCACGGGGAAGCGCACCGCGGCCAGCACGTCCTCGGCGCCGACCGAGGTGGCCATGGCGCCGTGGAAGAACTCGGCCGCCGCCACGGTGCGCCGGCCGTGCGGACCGGCGATCTCGAGCGACGCGCCCAGGCAGCAGGCCACCGCGGGCAGCTCGGCGGCGGGGTCGGCGTGCGCGATGCTGCCGCACACCGTGCCCCGGCTGCGCAGCTCGCGGTGCCCGATCCACGGCAGCGCCAGGCGCAGCAGGGGCACGGCCGCGGCGAGCGGGTGCCCCTCCAGCGTCCGCTGGCGCACCAGGGCCCCGATCACGAGCTCGTCGCCGTCGCGGCACACGAAGTCCAGTTCGGACAGTGCCCCGATGTCGACCACGGTGGACGGACGGGCCAGCCGCATCGCCAGGATCGGCACCAGCGACTGGCCTCCCGCGAGCACCTTGCCCTCACCGGCGCTGCGTACGAGCTCGGCGACGGCGTCGTCGAGCGTCGCGGGCCGGACGTAGGCGAACGGTGCGGCTTTCACGGCTCAGCGCCCCTGGAACTTCGCGGGCCGCTTCTCGGTGAACGCCGCCACGCCCTCGGCGAAGTCTTGGCTCGCGCGCAGCATCGCGTACGCCTTGCGCTCCAGCTCGATGCCCGTGTAGAGCGGCCCGTCGACGCCCTTGTCGAGCACCTCCTTGGCGGTGCGCGCCGCCATGGGGGAGTAGCCCAGCAGCGTCTCGACGACCTTGTCCGTCTCCGCGTAGAGCTCGTCGCGGTCGGCCGCGAGCTTGGCCACCAGGCCCCAGTCCAGCGCCTGTTCGCCGGTGATCCGCTCGGCGGTGAGGATGTGGAACTTGGCGCGCGACAGGCCGATCAGCCGCGCGAGCCGCTGCGTGCCGCCGCTGCCGGGGATCATGCCGAGCTTCATCTCGGGCAGCGCGAACCGGCTGCGCGGCGTGGCCAGCCGGATGTCCGTCGACAGCACGAGCTCCAGGCCCACGCCGAAGCAGTAGCCGTCGACGGCCGCGACCACGATCTTCCTGCTGCGCGCGGGCGCGGTGACGTTGTGGCCGAGGTCGGTGAAGCCGACCGGCTCGACCTCCATGAAGCCGGGGATGTCGCCGCCCGAGGAGAAGTGCTCGCCGTCGGACTTCAGCACCACCACGCGCACGTCGTCGTCGGCGTCGATCTCGGCGAACAGCTCCGCCATCCGCTGCCGCATCTCCCACGTGATGATCGTGAAGCGGCCGTGGGAGAGCGTCAGCTCGGCGACCTGCCCGTCGTGGGTGCGGCCGAGCCGGATCTCGCCTCCGGTGAGCGCCATCAGGCCTTCCTTTCCAGTAGTTCGTGCACGACGTTGCCGTGCAGGGGCAGGGTCGTGACCTCGACGCCGAGCGCGTCGGTGACCGCGTTGGCGATCGCCACCGGCAGGCTCATGCTCGAGCCCTCGCCGCAGCCCTTCGCGCCGAGCGTGGTGAACGGAGAGGGCGTCTCGAGGTGGTCGCTGATCAGCGGGTAGCTGGCTTCCGCGCTGGTGGGGCAGAGGTAGTCCATGAAGGTCGCCGACGTGGGCTGGCCCGAATCGGCGTAGCGGAGCTCTTCGTAGAGCGCGCCGCCGAGGGCGTGCGCGAGCGCCCCGTGCACCTGGCCCTCCAGCAGCTTCGGGTTCAGGATCGTGCCGGCGTCGTGCACTGTGGACACCAGCTCGACCTCCACGGCGAGGCTCACCGGGTCGATCCGCACCGCGACCAGCTCGGCGACGAATCCGTAGCACAGGCTGGAGTTGATCTGGTCCCCTGTGGACGGTGCCTTGGCCTGGGGCGGGTTGAACGCCGCCTCCTCGTACAGCCGCGCCGGCACCCCTTCCGGCAGTGACCCGGGGTCCCAGTGCACCAACCCGGCGGCGTGCCGGAAGGCCACGCGCCGATCGGGTGCGTCGCGTTCGCGCACGAACCCGTCGGCCAGCTCCAGCCCGGCGGGATCCGTGTCGAGCAGCACGCCGGCCGCGGCCCGGATCGTCTCGGCGATCGTGTCGGCCGCGGCGACGAGCGCGCTGGTGAGCAGGGGAGCGAAGCGCGAGGAGTAGCTGCCGGAGGTGATCGTCCACGGTGTGGTGGCCGTGTCCATCTCGACCACCGGCCGCACGGACTCCTGCGGTAGCCCCAGCCGCTGGGCCACGAGCTGGCGCGCGACCGTGGCGTGTCCCTGGCCCTGCGGCACCGTGCCCAGCAGCACCGACACCACGCCCTGCGGGTCGACGCTGATCCGGACGTGCTCCGTGCTGCCCGACTTCCCGCGCCCGCTCGCGCGCTGCTCGGCCGGGGTGGCGAGACCGACGTAGCCGATGTTGGTCGCCGACGGGTCGACGATCGTCGCCATGCCGATGCCGAAGTACTCGCCGACTTCACGAGCCTGCCGCCGGCGCTCGCACAGCTTCTCGTAGTCGGCGTTGCGCAGGGCCAGCTCGAACGCCCGCGGGTAGTCGCCCGAGTCGTACACGCCGCCGCTGGGCGTGTGGTACGGGAACGAGCCGGCCTGGATCAGGTTGCGCCGCCGGATCTCCGCGGGGTCAAGGTCGAGCTCGCGGGCGACGCGGTCCATGATCCGCTCGAGCCCGAAGTAGAGCTGCTGGCCGCCGAAGCCGCGGTTGAGGCCGGTGGGCGTCTTGTTCGTGACCACCGCCCGGGCCCGGATCGCCACCGCGCCGATGCCGTACGCGCCGGTGATGTTGCCGAAGCAGCGATAGAGCGTGCTGGGCTCGGGCGGGCGCAGGTACGCGCCGACGTTGTCGACGAGGTCGGCGCGCAGGGCCTCGACTTTGCCGTCGGCGTCGACGGCCGCCTCGAACCGCATCCACCGGTCCGAACCCGCCGAGCTCGACAGCAGGTGCTCCACGCGGTCCTCGGTCCAGCGCACCGGCCGGCCGCAGTGCTTGCTGGCCAAGGCCATCAGCGCGACGTAGGGGTAGATGCCCGACTTGATGCCGAAGCTGCCGCCGATGTCCGCGGGCACGCGCAGCCGCACTCGCGACGTCGGCAGCCCGAGGCCCGCCGCCAGCACCGGGACCATGGAGAACGGCCCGTGGAAGTTGGCCCACGCGGTGACACCCGGTCCGTCGGCGTCCTCAAGCCACTCCGCGACGACCGAGTAACACTCCATGGGCGCCGAGGTGTAGCGCGGGAACCGGTATTCGCCGGTCACCACGTGCGCGGCGGCGGCGAAGATCTCGTCGACGGGACCGAAGCTGAACGTGCGGTCGGTGGCGACGTTGCTGCCCAGCTCCTCGTGCAGCAACGGTGCGTCCTCGGCGATCGCGCGCGTGGAGTCGACCACGGGCGGCAGCGGCTCGTAGTCCACTTCGACTAGTTCCGCCGCGTCCTCGGCCGTGTAGCGGTCGGTCGCGACGACGACGGCCACGGGCTCGCCGACAAATCGCACCTTGTCGGTCCCGGTGGGGTAGTAGCGGATCGGTGTCTTGAGCGAGAGGGGGAACGGCTTCAGCGCCGCGAGTACGTCGTCCGGGCCGAGGACCACCGCGACGCCCGGGTGCGCCCGGGCGCGCGACAGCTCGACGGACCGGATGCGCGCGTGCGGGTGCGGGCTGCGCACGACCGCCGCGACCAGCGAGCCGCGCATCGGGTCGAGGTCGTCGAGGAACTTCCCCTTGCCGCACAGCAAGGGAACGTCTTCGATGCGGGCCGCCGTCATGCGCGCTCCTTGCCCGGCACGAGCTGCGCCAGCCGGCGGTAGTGGCCCGCGGTCAGCTCGCGGCGCAGGATCTTGCCGACGGCCGACTTGGGGATGCCGGCCACGGCCAGGTAGCGCTTGGGCCGTTTCAGCGACGGCAGTCCCGAGTGTTCCCGCGCGTAGGACTCCAGCTGTGCCAGCGTTTCCTCGGGCCGGTACCCGGCCGAGGGCACGACGAACGCCGTGACCGCGCTGCCCCAACGGTCGTCGGGGAGCCCGGCGACCACGATCTCGGCGACGGCCGGGCAGCGCACGAGGGCGTCTTCGATGTCCTCGGGGTAGATGTTCTCGCCGCCGGAGTTGATCATGTCGTCCACACGGCCCGCGACCCACAGGTCGCCGTCCTCGTCCTCGGTCGCGAGGTCGCCGGTGAAGTACCAGCCGGCGCGCAGCGACTTCGCGTCGGCGTCGGGCCGGTGCCAGTACCCGCTGAACGCCTCCGGGCTCTCGAGCGACACCGCCACCTGGCCCGGTTCGCCCGGTGCCACGAGGTCGTCCGGTGACGCGCCCTCGGCCGGGCTGACCAGGCGGACGCGGGAGAAGACCCCGGCGCGGCCGGCGCAGCCCGGTTTGCGGCGCACGTCGGGCCCGATCGTGAAGGTGTAGATCTCCGTGCTGCCGAAGTGGTTGACGAACACCTCCGGGTGCAGCTCGGCGTCGAGCCGTTCGGCGAGCGCGGGCGTCATCGACGCGCCCGCGTAGGCCAGCCGCCGCACGGACTTCGCTTCGGCCAGCCGTCCTGTGTGGACCAGCGACCAGTACGCGGTGGGCACCAGGTAGAGCGCGCTCACGTCTTCCCCGGTGATGAGCTCCAGCGACTCCTCGGCGTCGAACTTCTCCTGCGGCACCCAGGTGCCCGCCGCGAGGATGCTGGCCAGCAGCGCGCGCATGCCCATGGTGTGGAACATCGGCATCACGCCGAGCGCGACCTCGCCAGGGCGGTGCTGGGTCTGGATCAGGTGCGCCACCGCGGCCGCGTGCTCGGCGGAGTGGCGGCGCGGCACACCTTTCGGCCGGCCCGTGGTGCCGGACGTGTAGAGCATGACGCTCGTGTCGCCATCGGCCGGCTGGTGCTTCGGCGCGGGGGAGTCGAGCAGCCGCGCCAGCGGCGTCACCCGGTCGGGTGCATCCAGCGCCGCTCCGGAGTATGCGCGGGCCGGCAGCTCGGCGATGCCGGCGACCGTGGTGTCGGTGGTGTTGTCGGTGATCAGCAGGGCGGGGGAGCAGTCGCGCAGGCAGTAGGCCACGTCGTCGGCGCTGAACCGCGTGGACAGCGGAACGGAGATCGCCCCGGTCTTCTGCACGGCGAGGTGCAGGCTCGCGAGCGGCTCCCCGCCGGCGAGGAGGAGCGCGACGTGGTCGCCCGGGCGCACGCCCAGCCGGGTCAGCGCACCGGCCAGGCGGTCAGTGCGGTCGTCCCATTGGGCGTAGGTCATCGGATGCCGGCCACCCACGGCCCGGCGATGCGGGTACCGCTCGGCTGTCCAGCGGAAGGATTTCACCAAGTCCATCGGCGCACTCTCACTCCCGGAGATCCGGAGATCAATGGTCCGAATCGAATCGTCTGTTTCGGACTATGGGCGAAATTACGGTAGGGTCGAGGGCATGTCAAGCGGACGGTTGAGCACGACTTCGTACGTCGTGCTGGGGACGATCGGGCTGCGTGGCCCGTCCACGCCGTACGACCTCAAGCGCGCCGTCGGGCACTCGGTGGGGTACTTCTGGTCCTTCCCCCACGCGCAGCTGTACTCGGAGCCGGAGCGGCTGGAGCGCATGGGGCTGTTGGAGGTCGAGACCGAGCAGACCGGGCGCCGGCGCAAGGTCTACAGCCTCACCGACGAAGGCCGCGAAGCCGTGCGGGCGTGGCTCGCCGCGCCCACGCACGAGCATTTCGAGATGCGCGACATCGCCGAGATGAAGCTCTTTTTCAACGAGCTCGGCGACTCCGGCAACATCGTGAACCTGGCGCGCGAGCAGATCAAACAGCACGAAGAACGCATCTCCGTGTACGAGGACATGCAGCGCCGCTTCGGTTCCGAGCCCCAGTACGCGCGCCGCATGATCCCGCTGCGGCTCGGGCTGGAGATGGAACGAGCGGCACTGCGCTTCTGGTCGTCGATCGCCGAGGAGTTCTGAGGCCGCCGATCGCTTCGGCCGGGGCCGAAGCGCCGCGCCCTAGCGTGGGCGCTCGTGAACGATCATGTCGCGATTGCCCCCAGCATCCTGTACTTCGGCACACCGGTCGCCTTGCTGACCACAGAAAACGCCGACGGCTCCCCGAACATCACGCCGATGTCGTCGGCCTGGGCGCTCGGTGAGGTCGTGGTGCTCGGGCTGGCCCGCAGCGGCCACGGCGCGCGCAACCTCACCTCGCGTCCCGACCTCGTGATCAACCTTCCCGGCCCCGGCCAGTGGGCCGCGGTGGAGCGGCTCGCCCCGCTGACGGGCGCGGACCCGGTACCCGAGCACAAACGCGACCGGTTCCGGCACGAGCCCGACAAGTTCGCCGCGGCCGGTCTGCGGCCACAACCGGCCGAGCTGGTCCGGCCGCCGCGCATCGCCGAATGCCCGCTGCAGCTGGAAGCCCGCGCGGCCGCCATCCGCGAGCGCGCCGGGTTCCTCGTCATCGAGGCCGACGTGCTGCGGGTGCACTGCGCGCCGGAGCTGGTCGTGCCCGGCACCCAGCACGTGGATCCCGCGAAGTGGAGCCCGCTGATCTACAACTTCCGCCACTACTTCGGCCTCGGCGAGCAGCTCGGGCACAGCTTCCGGTCCGAGACGCCCGCCATCGCTTCAGGCGGCCACGGTCAGGGCCCGGCGCCGGTGCCGGACCAGCCCTGCCGCCTGCGCGCCGACGGCGACCACTACGTACACGATCAGCCACGGGACGAACCCGGGCGGCTGGCGGTTGGTCGTCGCCAGGTCGGCGACCACCGGTAGCGCGTAGAACGCCGGCAGCGCGAAGTAGGGCTCGTTACGGCGGAGGATTCCGTCGACGGAGCGGGAGAGCTCGTCGTCGGCGAGCACCGGCCGCGTCAGCACGTCGATCAGCACTGCCGCCACCACGGCCGCGCCGAGCGTCAGCAGCCCGAGCCACAACAGCGCCCAGACGCTGCCGGACGACACGACCATCGCCACCGCCAGGCCGGCGCCGCCGCCGAATGTGACCACGGCGGCCGCGACGTACCACCCGTTCAGCACCTCGTGCCACGAAGGTCGCTGCGCGGGTGTCGGGGCGCCGAGCCAGGCCGCGGTTCGCCGGTCGGCCCACCGCACGGGCAGCCAGAGGGTGAGCTGCAGTCCGGCGAAGAGGCAGAAGTTGGCGCGGCCCTCAGGCAGGTCGTCGTGGTCGATTCCGGGCAGCAGTGACAAGAACTGCATCGCGAACGAGCCGAACGCGATCACCAGCAGGCCGGCGAGCATTCCGGACCACGTCGGCCCGGGTCGCGCACCTGCGCGCACGCCGAGCCGCCGCGCGAGTAACGGCGTGAGCCGGCTCGCCGGGACGTCGTGCTTCTCCAGCCATCGGCCGGCCGCCTTGATCTCGGCGTCGGTCGGATCGGGCATCCGTTCCCCCTCGATTCGAGACGTATACGTGCGAAGGGCGGATCGCGTTGCCCGGTCGGCCGGAAAACTTTGCCCGGCGGGGCCTCGGGCCGGGTGGGGCGGGGACCGTAGCGTGGTCGTACTGTTCACCGCCTGCGAGCCGAAGGGGCCGGCCATCACCGACGTGTTCACGCCAGGACCGGGGCGGACGGTGTTCAGCCTCCGGCCGCCACCGTCCGTTGTGGACCGGTTTCGCGCGGAAGGCGTGTGGCGGGACGGAAATCCGCTGCAGGACCTCGTGCGGTGGCGAGACGAGTCTCCGGACGCGCCCGCCCTCATCGCGCTGCAGACGGCGACGGGCGACACGACGCGGTTGACCTATCGCGAGTACGCGCGGTGCGTGGAGCGGTACGCCGGGGCGCTGACCGAGCTGGGTGTGGGGCCGGGGCAGGTCGTGGCCGTGCAGCTGCCGAACGTGTGGCAGGTCAATCCGTTGCTGCTGGCCTGTTTCCGGGTCGGCGCGCTGGTGGCGCCCGTGATGCCGACGATCCGGTCGCGCGAGCTGGAGCGCGTGCTCGCCCGGGTCGGCGCGGCGGTGTGCGTGACGGCCGGCGTCTTTGACGGCTACGATCACGCGGCGGCCCTGGCGGAGATGGTCCCGCGGCTGCCGAAGCTGCGGCACCGGGTCGTGCTGGGCTCGCGGGTCGCGGCGGACGAGGTCGACTTCACGAAGCACTTCGAACAACCGTGGGAAACGCGGCACGCCGTCGCCCTGGAGGACGCCCGGCCAGACCCCGACCAGGTTTGCCTGGTGCTGTTCACCTCCGGCACCGCCGGTCGGCCGAAGGGCGCGCTGCACACCCTCAACACCGAGTACGCCACCGCCGCCGCACACATCACGGCCGACGACCAGGGACCGGCCGAGCGGTTCTTCACCCCGCACTCCCTCACCCACACCGGCGGCATCTTCCACTGCCTCATGCGCCCGTTGCTCACCGGCGGCTGCGGGGTCGTCGCGGACCGCTGGGAACCCGAAGCCATCGGCGCCTACCTCGAACAGACGGCCGTGACGCAGCTGCTGATCGCGCCGGTGTTCCTGACCCAGCTGCTGCCGTACGCGCGGCCCGGCCGGCTGCGCACCGTGACGACGCTCGGCACCGCGACTCCCACCGCGCTCGTCGCCGACGTCGCCCGCGTCCTGGGCGTGCCGCTGCGCACGTGCTGGGGCATGACCGAGTCCGGCGGGACCCTCATGCGGGCCGACGACCCGCCGGACTGGGCGCTGCACAGCGTCGGCCGGATCTCCCGGGGCAGCGAACTCGACCTGCGGTCCGACCTGGGGGAAATCACCGCGGAACGGCCGGGCCGGCTCTACGTCCGGGGTGCCACCGTCTGCCTGGCCACCGTCGGGCGGGACACCGGTGAGCTCACCGTGGCGGCCGACCACGACGACGGCTGGTACGACACGGGTGACCTCGCGATCCCCGACGGCCGCGGCGGCATCCGCCTCCTGGGCCGCGACGCCGACCGCATCGGCGGCGTGCTCATGATCCCGGCGGCCGACGTGGAGTCCGTGCTGCTGGAGCACCCGGCCGTCCGCGACGTCGCGCTCGTCGGCTACCCGGACACCTCCGGCGGCGAGCTGCCCGCGGCGGTCGTCGTGGCCGCTGCCGAGCCGCCGACGCTCGCGGGCCTGCGTGATCACCTCGCCACACTCGGCATGACGGAGTGGTACTGGCCCACGCGCCTGGAGCTGGTGCCGGAGCTGCCGCGCAACGCGATGGGCAAGGTGCGCAAGGACGTCCTCGCGCGCAGCCTCACGTGCTGACCTGCCGGCCGCGTCCGTCCACAGTGGAGTAAACGCCGGGTCCCGCTTAGCATGTTCCTGCTGCGGATCGGGGAGGTGGGGACGTGAGTGGAGCCATCGGCGCGTCCTCCGTCCGGGACGCGGTGCGGCGCGCGGCGGCCTTCGGACCGGCCGTGGGCGGTGTGCCGGCGGTGCGGACGGTGGTGGCCGTCGGGGTGTGCGCGGCGCTCGGTGCCGCGACGGGGAACCTCGTCGCCCTCGGGTTGATGTACTTCGGCGCGGCCTGCGCGGTGGTGTTCGCGACGGCGGGGGAGTACCGCACCCGCGCCCTCGCCCTGACGAGCCAGGGCCTGGGTGCCGCGGTCGGGCTGGGACTCGGCGCCGTGGCGGGTGCCCTGGCGGGTCAGGTCGCCGTCGCCGCCGGGGTGGCGCTGGTCTGCGGGATGGTCGGGGCGCTGGGCCCGATGTTCACGGCCGGTGCGGTGATGGCCGTGATCGGCACGGCGTTCGCGCAGTTCAGCGGGGTGACGATGCCGTGGTGGGAGCAGTCGGCGTGGTACCTGCTGGCGACCGCGATCGTGTCGGTGTCGGCGCTGCTGCCGTGGGCGGTGCGGCGGCGGAGTCACGAGCGGCAGGCGATCGCGGAGGTGTTCCGCGCTTGCGCGGACCTCCTGGACGCCGTCGGGACCGGGCCGGCGGCGCGGCTCCGGGTCGAGTTGGCGGCGTGCAGCGCGGGTGCCGACGCCGCCGTGCTCGACCACCGGTTGAGAGCTCCGCGACGGCACCGGGACCTGCTGATCGCGCTGGCCGCGGCGCAGGAGACGGCGGCACGCGCGGCTACGTACTACGTCGAAGGTCGGGCGTCACCCGAACTCTCGAGCGCGGCACGGGCGGCGCCGCCGAGGTGCGGTCCGGTCGGCTCCCCGGGTTCGGCAGTCACGACGTCGTGGTGGCATTCCCGTTGCGACAGCGCGCGGCCGCCGCAGTGCGGACCCTCGGCCGGCGATCGGTGGTGTTCGCGGGCGTGCGCCTGTCCTGGTGCATGGCCATCGCGACACTGCTCGCCGGGCTGGTGCACCACCGAGGGCACGGGTACTGGCTCCCGCTGACGGTCGCCGTCGTCGTTCGCACCGAGTACGGCACGGTGTTCGTGCGCACGGTCAACCGCGTGGCGGGGACGGTGGGCGGCGCGCTCGTGGCGATGGCGGCCTTGCTGGGATTTGGGTCCGGCTGGCCGATCGCGGCGGTCGCCGCGGTCTCGATCGGCTTCGCGGTGCTGGTGGCGCCCAGGCTGTACGCGCTGAGCGTCGTCGGGGTCACGTCCTCGGCGCTGCTGAGCGCGTGCATCGCGGCCGAGGACGCGCAGTTCCCGCTCGTGCGCGTCACCGACACGCTGCTCGGCTGCGCGATCGCGCTCGTGTTCGGCTACCGGCTTTGGCCCGGCCGGTACGCCTTGCCCGACAAGGCCGATCTCGCCGCGACCGCCCGCCAGGTGGTCGTGTACCTCCGCCGAACCGTTGCGCCGACCAGAAATCCGACCGGGTACCAGGCCGTCCGCGACGAGACTTACCGCACGGTGCACCAGACCCGCGCCACCGTCACGACCGCCCTCGCGGATCCGCCGCCGTTCGCCGGACTGGCCGCGGCCGCACTGCCCGCGGCCGTCGCCCTCGAAGACGCGACCGACGGCATCACCGCGCTACGCGAAACCCTCGACGCCGGCGCGACAACCCCGGCCACGGAACAGATCGAGGCCGTCGCCGGGGCCATCACGGCGTGGGGCCGGCCCGACCCCGCGCCTCCCGCACCGGCGAGTCTCATCCGGACGCTGCTCGTCGACCGCGTCGACAAGCAGGACTGCTGAGACCTGTCGTTGCCGGCCGATCGCGCTACGCCGGGGTGATCCGGAGCGTCGCGGCTCGAGCGTGGGCATTGGTAACGAGCGAAGCGGCTCCATACTTGGCGCGGTAAGCCTCGTCGATCTCGGCCGCACCCTCGCCGTCGGCAGCGAACGCGACGGCGCGGCTCAGCGAGGCGACCCGGAGTCGGCCGCGGCGGTGGTTCGAGGCGGCCTGGAACCACCGGGAGCCGGGACCGCGGAACGCGCGGACGAACAGCGTGCCGTCGACGAGGACGAAACCGACCTCCACCCAGGCGTCACCATCGGACCCCGCACTGAGCTCCAGCGACTCCGAAGCCGAAAGCGCAGCCAGTTCCGAAGCGGTCCAGGTCATCGCTCGGCCGCCGAATGTTCGGCGTTCCAGGACAGCAGGATGTCCAGCGCGTCGCGCGACGGGGTGCCGGGCTCGGCGGTGAGGACCATCAGTCGCTGGCCGGAGCCGTCGGGGCTGAGCCAGGTGTCGCAGTCGAGCGTGAGGTCGCCGACGAGCGGGTGCCGGTAGTTCTTGGTGCCGAAGCCCGCGCTGGTGACCCGGTGCTCGACCCACCACGTGCGGAAGTCGCCGTTCTGCACGGAAAGCTCGCCGACGAGGCGGGCCAGCTCCGGATCCTCGGGATCGGTGGCCGCCTCCATCCGCAGGGCCGACACGGCCACACGAGCGTCGTGCTGCCAGTGCGGGTGCAGGGCGCGGAACGCCGGCTCGGTGAACATGAGGTGCACATAGTTGCGCCGCGCGGGCGCCACCTGGGCGAAGTCGACGTACAGGGCGGTCGCCGCGGTGTTCCACCCCAGGATGTCGAGGCGTTTGCCGAGGACGATCGCGGGGGTTTCGGTGAGCTGGTCGAGCAGGCGCCGGATGGCGGGCCGCACCCGTTGCACCGTGCGACGGCGGCGCGGGCGGGCGTCGGCCTTGCCGGCGAGGTCGTAGAGGTAGGTCTGCTGGTCGTCGTCGAGCAGCAGGGCGCGTGCGAGCGTGGCGAGGACCGTCGCCGACGCCTGGACGCGGCCCTGTTCCAGCCGCGTGTAGTACTCGACGCTGATGGCCGCCAGCTGTGCGACCTCGGTGCGGCGCAGCCCCGCGACCTTGCGGCGGGTGCCGGTTTCGGGCAGCCCGACGTCGCGAGGGGTCAGCTGGGCGCGGCGCGCCTTGAGGAAGTCGCCGAGCCGCGCGGAGCCGGACGGAGTGGTCATGCGTTCATTCTGCGCCCGGCCTGCCGCGCGCAAGAGGGCCAGGATCTTGACCACCCGGAAACCCGTCTCTGGTGGACCCGCGGACACGGCCGGATCGTGGAGCCAGGCCCCGGCACCCCGCCGGGCACAGATTCCCCCAGGGAGCACCCCGTGCCGAAGATCGACGTCACCTTCGACAGCGCTAGCGTCCGGCTCGCCGGCCACCTCTACGTCCCGGCCGAGGCCGACGGCCCGAGCCCGGCCGTGATCGTCGGCCACCCAGGCAGCGGCGTGAAGGAACAGGCCGCCGGTCTCTACGCGGCCCGCCTGGCCGAACGCGGGTTCGTCACGCTGGCGTTCGACGCCGCTTTCCAGGGCGAGAGCGGCGGCGAGCCGCGCGGCCTCGAAGACCCCGCGCAGCGCGTGGAGGACTTCAAGGCCGCCGTGTCGTTCCTGACCACCCGTTCCGAAGTGGACGCCGGCCGCATCGGTGAGCTCGGCATCTGCGCGTCCGGCGGCTACGTGCTGTCGGCCACCGGCAGCGACCGCCGGGTGAAGGCCGTCGCGACCGTCAGCGGCGCCGACATCGCCCGCCAGTTCCGCCTGGGCGCCGACGGTGCGCAGGACCCGGCCGTGTTCGAAGGCATGCTGGGCGCCGCCGCCCACGCCCGCACCGTGGCGGCCGCCGGCGAGAAGCCCGCGCCGCTCACGCTGTTCCCCGAGACGGTCGAACAGGCCCGCGCCCTCGGCGGGGAGCACGGCGCGGAGGGCTTCGAGTACTACCGCACCGCGCGCGGACACCACCCGCGCTCGGCCGAGTTCTTCGACTGGACGAGCGTCGACAAGTTCGCCACGTTCGACGCCTTCGCCGCCGTGCCGCTGATCGGCCCTCGCCCGCTGCTGATGATCGTCGGCACGCGCGCGATCACCGCGTGGATGAGTGTCGAGGCGTTCCTGAAGGCCACGGGTCCCAAGGAACTGCACCATGTCGAAGGCGCGAGCCACGTCGACCTCTACGACAAGGAGCGCTACGTGGGCCCGGCGGTGGACAAACTGGCGGGCTTCTTCACCGAGAGCCTCTGAGCTCTGAGTCCACAGTGGACTTCAGTGTTTGCGTGCGGGGTGAGCCCGCTCGTGGCACCAGCATCTAATCCGGGTGCCTTGCGGCCAGCAACGGAGGTTCACCGCCCGTTCTCACGAGTGGACGACGCTGGCGACCACAACTGTGCGGAGGCAGGAAATGGAGTTCAGGCACTTGGAGGGCTTTCTCGCAGTCGCCGAGGAGTTGCACTTCGGGCGAGCTGCGGCGCGGTTGCACCGGACGCAACCGTCGTTGAGTCAGCAGCTGCAGCGGCTCGAGCGGACGCTGGAGGTCCAGCTCGTGGACCGGACGTCGCACGAGGTGCGGCTGACCTCGGCCGGGCGGGCGTTCGCGGTGGACGCCCGCGCGATCATGGCGCAGGCGCAGAAGGCAGCGGACTCGGCCCGCGAGGCCGCCGCGGGGCGGACGGGAACGGTCCGCGTCGGCTACAACTTCCCGGCCGGGCAGCACATCCTGCCGGCGACGATGGCGATGATGCACGTGCAGCACCCGCAGCTGTCGGTCAAGCTCGAGGAGAAGCGCACCGGGGCGCAGCTCGCCGCGCTGGCGGAGGGGGAGCTCGACGTCGCGCTCGTCTACGGGCACCCCGTCACCAGCGATTTCCGCCACCGGCGCCTGATGAGTCTGCCGATGATCGCCATCGTCGGTCAGGGGCACCGCTGGGCCGGCCGGCCGGGCGTGCCGTTCGCCGAGCTCGCCCGGCAGGGGTGCATCCTGTTCTCCCGCGAGAAGTGCCCGGCGATGTACGACGCGATCATGACCGCGGCCGAGCGTGCGAGCGTGCGGCTCAGGGTCGCGCACGTGGTCGACGACCCCGTGGCGACGGGCATCCTTGTCTCGGTCAAGCCGCTGGTGGGCTTCGCGTCGGTGTCACGCGGCATCTTCGGCATCGGGACCGCCGGCGGCGTGCGCCCGACGTGGGTCCAGCTCTACGACCCGGTCCCGATGATCGACCTCTACGCCGTCTGGCGCGAAGGCGACGGGCCGCACAGCCCACGCACGGCGTTCCTCGACTGCCTGGAGGCCGCCGGGCCGTTCCACGCGCCCGCGCGGGCGGAGGCGCGCATCGCGTGAGCCTCAGGCGAGGAACTTCTCCAGCAGGCCGGTGATCACGGCGGGCTGCTCCCGATGCGTGCGACCTGGCGGACCACTTGCCGCCGGCTCCGGCACCCTTGAGATCCGCTATGCCCCGCCCGGGTTCGAGGTCCGTTCACGGCGTGTTCGCCTTGGCGGGTGAAGATGACGGACCACGGGTCGCGGAGGTGGTGATGGAGTACCGGCACGTGCTGGCCTTCCTGGCGCTTGCGGACGAGCTGCACTTCGGCCGCGCCGCCCTGAAGCTGCACCTCACCCAGCCATCGCTGAGCCAGCAGCTGCAACGTCTCGAGCGCACCCTCAGCGTGGAACTGGTGGCGCGGACGACCCACGCGGTGCACCTGACTCGGGCGGGGCAGGCGTTCGAAGCCGAGGCGCGTGAGCTCGTGCGCCTGGTCGAGCAGGCCGGGCGGTCCGTCCGCGAGGCTGCCGCCGGTCGCTCCGGCACGATCCGCGTCGGCTACAACTTCCCCGCGGCGCAACACGTCCTGCCCTCGGTCATGGAGAAGATGCAGGCCGACCACCCGGAGGTGGCCGTGGTGCTGGAGGAGAAGCGGACCGGGCCGCAGCTTCAGGCGCTCGAGCGCGGCGCGCTCGACGTGGCGCTCGTCTACGGCCGTCCGGCCACGGCGAAGTTCCGCTACCGGCGTTTGATGCGGCTTTCGCTCGTCGCCGTCGTGCGGCAGCGGCACAAGTGGGCCGGGCGCCCCGGGGTGCCCTTCGCCGAGCTGGCCGGCCAACCGTGCGTGCTGTTCGAACGGGATCTGTGCCCGGCCATGTACGACGCCATCGTCCGGGCCGCCGACGAGGCAGGCATCGGGCTCGACGTCGTGCACGAGATCGATCACCCGGCTACGACCGAGATCCTGGTGACGGCACGATCCCTCGTGGGTTTCGCGTCGATCTCGCGGGCGATGCTCGCCGGGGCCGTCGCGGGTGGCGCGCGCACGGTCGCGGTTCCGCTCTACGATCCCGTGCCCGCCGTCGACCTTTACGTGGTGTGGCGTGACGATCAGGACGATCGGCTGCGGGATTCGTTTCTGGAATGTCTCGACGCCGTCGGCCCGTTCTCCAGCCCGCCATCACACAAGTCGATCAGATCATGACGACCAGGCCGACGACACCGATGCCGCGGGTGCGCCCATCCAGTGGGTTCGCCGCGTCTCATTTCAGACCGGAGCGCACGAACGCGTTCACGATGTGGCGGCGCAGCACCAGGTACAGCGCGAAGATCGGCAGGCACGCCAGGCCGGCCACCGCCATCAGCGGTCCCCAGTAGGTGCCCTGGCCGCCCTCACTGATCATGAAGCTGCGCAGCCCGAGCTGCAGCACGTCGTTGCTGCGCTGCAGCACCATCGCGGGCCAGAAGTACTCGTTCCAGGCCGTGACGAACAGCAGGATCGCCAGCGCGGCGAGCGGGGCCCGCAGGTTCGGCACCACGACCGTCCACAAGGTCCGCCAGGAGGAGCGGCCGTCCATCTTGGCCGCCTCCAGGAGCTCCTTGGGGAAGCCGTCGAGGTGCTGGCGCAGCAGGATCACGCCGAGTGCCGAGCACAGGTTCGGCACGACCACGCCGCCGAGGGTGTTGAGCAGGCCCAGCTGCAGCAGCAGCACGTAGTTGGGCAGCATCGTCACCTGGAACGGCACGAGCCAGGTGCCCACGAACAGCAGGTAGCACAGCCGCTTGAGCGGGAAGGTCCAGCCGGCGAACGCGTACGCCGCCAGCAGGCCGGTGAGCAGCTGTCCGAGCGCCGTCAGCAGCGCCACCAGCGTCGTGTTGATCAGCAGCTGCGGGATGTCGACCAGCTGGATCGCCTCGGCGTAGTTGCCGAGCGAGAGCGGCCACGGGATGGGCGAGAGCGACAGCACCTGGTCGGGCCGGCGCAGCGAAGTCGCGTAGAGCCAGTAGATGGGGAAGACGCACAGCACGCCCAGCGCACCGAGCGCCAGGTGCCCGGGCAGGGCCCGCAGGCGCGAGCTCGCTCCCGGAACGAAATCCACCATGGACGCCTCCTCAGTCGTCGTGGACGGACAGTTTCTCGCTGAGCAAAACGAGCCCCGCGGCGATGATGCCGAACACCACGAACAGCACCATCCCCGCCGCCGTGCCGAGCCCGGCGTCGAAGCTGTGGAAGCTGTAGTCCCACAGCAGGTAGTAGACGTTCGTGGTGGCGCCCGACGGGCCGCCCTGCGTGATCGTGTCGATCAGCGGGAAGGTCCACTGCGCCGACAGCAGCACCGTCATCAGCGCCAGGAACACCAGCGTCGGCGACAGCAGCGGCAGCGTGATCCAGCGGGTGATCTGGCCGCGGGAGGCGCCGTCGATCATGGCCGCCTCGCTGTAGTCGCTGTTGATGTTGGACAGCCCCGCGGACACCACGAGCACCGCGAACCCGATCAGGTGCCACCCGGTCACCAGGATGATCGCGGGCTGCGCCCACGTGGTGTCGTGCAGCCAGTTCACGTGGGTGCCCAGCACGCGGTTCACCGCGCCGCCCGACGGTTCGAGCAGCCACTCCCACACGGTTGCGCTGGCTACGGGCGCGACCAGCAGCGGGGCGAACACGAGCGCCTGGTACACCGCGCGTGCCCGGCCCCGCACGCGCTGGCCGAGCAGGCCGACCAGCACCGGGACCAGGAGTGTGAACGGGATCAGGCCCCCGATCACCTCCAGGGTTCGCAGCGCGGCTTGGCCCACGGCGGGCAGCTGGAACAACCGCACGTAGTTGCCCAGCCCCACCGGTGTCGCCGGCTGGGTGGGCAACAGGTTCCAGGAGAAGAACGACAGCTGCGCGGTTTGCACGAGCGGGCGGTAGGTCCAGATCACCAGCAGGGCCAACGCCGGCAGGAGGTAAAGGTACGGTGGCGCCCCGCGCAGGAGCCGCCGCACCAGCGCCGGCCGAGCCACGCGCGCCGGGACCACCACCACGGGTGCCGGGATTTCGACGAACATCGTTCACCCGTCCTTGAAGAACTTGTCCAGGGCGTAGCGCACGCGTTCCTCCTTGTCCTCGTCGTACACCACCGGCGCGTCGCCGATCTCGACCGCGGTGGCGACGAACGTCCCGTCGATCAGGTCGATGCGGCTGATCCCCGCGCCCACCCGCCCGCGCATCCGGCCCGGCGGCGGGAGCGGATCCGACCGGTAGGCGAGCGCCGGCCCGACCCACACCGGGATCCCCGCCAGCGACCCGCAGCCGGTGTGGTGGGCGTGGCCGGTGACGATCATCCGCACGTCCGTGCCCGCCAGCGCCGCCGCCAGGTCGTCCGCGTTGTGCAGCCGGAGCAGGTGCGCCGACGGCACAGGCGAGGGGAGTGGCGGGTGGTGCACCACCAGGATCGTGCCGCGTGGGGCCGGGCTCGCCAGCTCGTCGCGCAGCCACTCCAGCTGGGCGGGCTCGAGCCGCCCGTCGGGCCGGGCCGGCGTGCTGCTGTCGAGCACGACGACCCGGACGCCTTCGATGCGGTGAACCGAGTCCACCGCGGCGATCGGGTCCGGCGACTCGGGCAGCAGCTCCCGGCGGAACGCGGCGCGCTCGTCGTGGTTGCCCATGGCGTACACGACTTCCGCGCCGAGCTCGGCCGCCGCCGGCGCCAGTGCCGAGGCGAGCCTCCGATACGCCTCGGGCTTGCCCTCGTTGGCGAGGTCGCCGGTGAGCAGCAGGCCGTGGACCCGCGCTCGGGACGACAGGATCGTCCCGAGCGCGGTGTCCAGCGTGGCGAAGGTGTCGACGGCCCCATGCAGGAGCTCGCCTTCGGCGCAGATGTGCGGGTCGCTCAGCTGGATCAGGGTCAGCTCGGGAGCCGTGAGCCTCACTTGCCGCCGCCGGGCAGCAGCGACGCGGTCTGCTTCGCCGCGGCGGTGAGCGACGTCTGCGGGTCGGCGCCCTGGAACACGGACTTCTCGACGGCGTCCATCATCGTGTCGCGGATCTGCTGGAAGCCGGTGCCCGGGAAGGCGACCCACGGCTCGATGTGCTGCAGCTGGGCCACGTTCGGCTTGATCATCGGGTTCTTGTCCGCCCACGGCTTGAGGTGGGCCGGGTCGTCGAGCAGGCCCAGGCGCAGCGGCAGGTAGCCGATCTTGCTGGTGATCACGTCGTAGGCCCCCGCGCTGGTCAGGAACTTGATGAGCTCCCACGCGGCGCGCTGCTTGGCGGGGTCCTTGGAGAAGACGTACAGCGCGGCGCCGGAGTTGGTGGGCACGGTCGGCTTGTCCCCGAAACTCGGCATCGGCGCGGCGCGCAGCTCCCAGCCTGCGCCCTGGGCGCCCTTGAGGTACCCGCCCTGCGCGGCGCTGCTCTCCAGCATCATGCCGAGGTCACCACGCGGGAACGCGGCGGTGGCCTGCACCTGGCTGAGCTTCGGCATGGCACCCGCGGTGACCATGTCCTGCATCTGCTTCACGGCCTGCACGGTCGGCGCCTGGTCGTAGGTCAGCTGCTTGCGGTCCTGCGACAGCACGCGGCCGCCGGCCGAGCGCACGAGGCTCTGGAAGCACCAGTCGCTCGCGGAGCGCACGAGGCAGTCGGCGTACGCGCCGTCCTTGCCGGTGGCCTGCTTGATCTTGGCGCCGTCCTGCTGGACCTCGGCCCACGTCTTCGGCGGGTTGTCGGGGTTTAGTCCGGCCTGCTTGAAGAGCGTGGCGTTGTAGTAGAGCACCGGCGTGGAGAGCACGAACGGCACGCCGTAGGTCTTGCCGTCGACGTTGCCGATGGTGCGGATGGCGTTCGCGTAGGGGAACTGCCCGCCGAACTCGGAGTCGATTTCGCTCTTGCCGAACAGGTCGTCGAGCGGCTGCGCGCCGAGCTGGCCCGCGGCGAAGGCGAGGGTGTCGAAGCCGAGCTGCGCGACGTCCGGCGGGTTGCCGGCGGCGATCTCGGTCTGCACGCTGGAGGTGGAGTTGTGGGCGGGGTTCGGGTCGCTTCCGTTGGGCTTCTGCGGCGTGACCTTGATGTTCGGGAACTTCTTCTCGAACTGGCCGATGAGCTCGTTGAACGTGTCGGTCCAGGTGCCGGCGAGGCCGAAGTTGTAGCTCTCGAACACGATCGAGACCTGCTGGCCGGGGGCCAGCTGCGGGGCCTGGGCCACAGTGGACGGTTGGGAGGCGGTCGGCGTGCCGACGCCGCAGGCCGACACGCCCAGCAGCGCGGCGAGCGCGAGCAGGCCGCCGGCGCGGGAACGGGGGATTCTCATGCGGGAACTCCTTGTTCTGTTTCTTCGGAGGGGAGGGCGGCGTCGGCGTGGTTGTCCTGCCAGCGCAGGCGACGGCCGGTGGTGTGGTGGAACACGTGGACGTGGGCGGGTTCGGTGGCGAGCCCCACCTCGTCGCCGGGCTCCAGGCCGAGCGGGCGGGGGCCGCGCACGCACACGCGCGCGGAACCGACGGTGAGGTGGGCGATCTCCTCGCCGCCGAGGTTCTCCAGCAGCCGCACGACACCGTGCAGAGCCGGGCGCGGGCCGTGCGGGCGCAGGTGCTCGGGACGGATGCCGAGGACGACCTCGGTGTCGGGGATTTCACCGCGGCGGCCCAGCGGGACTTCGAGGCCGGGCGCGACAGCGACGAGCTCGCCGCTGCGCGAGACGACGGTGGCGGGGAAGAGGTTCATCGGCGGGGAGCCGAGGAAGCCGGCGACGAACTCCGACGCCGGCTCGTCGTAGACCTCGGCCGGGGTGCCGATCTGTTCGAGCCGGCCCTGGTTGAGGATCGCGATGCGGGTGGCCATCGTCATCGCCTCCACCTGGTCGTGGGTGACGTAGACGAACGTGGTGCCCAGCCGGCGGTGCAGCTCCACGAGCTCGTAGCGGGTGGAGGCCCGCAGCTTCGCGTCCAGGTTGGACAGTGGCTCGTCGAGCAGGAACGCGCCGGGGTCGCGCACGAGCGCCCGCCCGAGGGCGACGCGCTGGCGCTGCCCGCCCGAGAGCTCGCGCGGACGGCGGTGCAGCAGCTCGGACAGCTCCAGCGTCGCGGCGACCTCGCCGACCTTGCGCCGCACGTCCTTGCGGGACTCGCGCCGGGCGCGCAGCGGGAAGCCGATGTTGCGCTCCACCGACAGGTGCGGGTAGAGCGCGTAACTCTGGAACACCATCGCCAGGTCGCGCTCGCGCGGCGGGGTGTGGGTGATGTCGCGGCCGTCGAGCTCGAGTTGCCCGGCCGTGAGCGGGGCCAGCCCCGCGAGGGCGCGCAGCAGCGTGGACTTGCCGCACCCGCTCGGCCCGAGCAGCACGAGGAACTCGCCGTCGGCGATGTCCAGCGTCACCCCGTCGACCGCGGTCACGGCACCGAAACGCTTGGTTGCTCCTCGAACCCGGATGTGGCCCACCGAATGTCCCTTCGATCTCCTCGCTGATGCCGGCGAATTGGAGCACGCCGGAATGTCCGGAGGATGAACGGCAGGCCAGGCTGCGTCGCGCTTTTGTACTTGCTCTGACCTGGGGAAATGGTCTGTTGTGAGCGGTTGTCGATCGCTTTCGACGACGGTGTTATCAGGGTTTTTTATCGTGCCATTGCGAAACGGAATCGGTGCACCGATTCGTGCTGAGGCGAGTCTATTGCAATTTCCGATCAGGCGAGTCGAAATCGTCGAAGGAGGCCCTCTCGCCCGCGCGCGGTGCCCACTCTGGACGCATCACGACGCGGAGGAGGACACGTGCGGCAGGTACGGGTGATGGCCAGGACGACGGAGGCCGGGGACGTGGTGTCGTTCGCGCTGAGCGGCGACGGACTGCCGGCGTGGACGCCGGGCGCGCACATCGACGTCGAGGTGCGGCCGGGCGACACGCGGCAGTACTCGCTGGATCGCGGTGCTGCGCGAGGACCCGGGCCGGGTCTGTTCCGCGCGCCGGGCAAGTCGATGATGATCTGCGTCTCCCGGTCCCGTTCGGCGCAGTTGGTCCTCGACGTGTGAGCGGTGCTCGATAGGCAGTGCCAATCGTGCGGTAGCTCTTTCCCTCGCCGGGCTGTTCCGGTGGTCCGGACCGGTCATGCTGCGCGGAAGCCCTGCGAACACCAGCAGATCGGAAAGCGAACATGCACCTCACCGTCCTCGGTTGCCGGTCCGGAATGCCGGCCGACGGCCAAGCCAGTTCGGGCTACCTCGTCGAAACCGCATCGGCGCGGCTTCTCCTGGACTGCGGCCCCGGCGTCGCGACTGCCCTCTCCGCGGTCTGCGACCCGACGGACCTGGACGGCGTCGTCATCAGCCACCTGCACGCCGACCACTGCTACGACCTGCTGCCCATCGGCAAGTCCCTGCTGTCGGCCACCCTGACGTTCCCCGGCGGCCCCGCCGCCCGCTGCGCCTCCCTGCGCCGCGTGCCCCTGTTCGTCCCCGCCGACGCCACCGAGGTCTTCACCCGCTGGGCCGCCCTCTTCCCCGTCACCACGATGCCCTTGCTGGACAAGGCTTTCGAGCGGGCCTTCGACGTCCGCGAATACCAGCCGGGCGACCGCTTCGAGGTCGGCGACGCCACCATCGGCCTCCACGAACTCCGCCACGTCCTCCCCAACTGCGGCATCCGCGTCGAGTCGGGCGGGGCTGTTCTGGCTTACACGGGGGACACCGGCATGACCGACGCCGCGGTGAAGCTGGCGGCGGATGCGGATTTGTTGCTGGCGGAGGCCACGTTGAACGCGCCGGATGTCACGGATCATGGTCACCTGAGCGCTCTTGATGCCGGGGCGATCGCGACTCGATCGGGGGCTCGTTCGCTGGCCTTGACCCACTTCGCTTCCGGCGAGGCTTCTTGGCTTGAGCAGCTGCGCACTTCCGCCGCCTCGGCTTTCGACGGCCCGATCCGCTTGGTGCGTGGCGGCGATCGGATCAGCGTCGCGGGCTGAGCCGGCTTCAAGACATTCGTGAACACGATGTGCTCGCTGTCTCGGAGACCCGCCCGTCCGGCGAGGCTTCTTGTGGTCGGCCGTCGGCCGGTCGCATGGTTACCGGAGGCGGCCCCGCGCGATCCGGCCGATGGTGGCGCGGCCCCGGAATGGCCGGCTTGCGCTTGACGTGCGGTTCGAGGCGTTTGGTTGAAGGCGAACGGTCGGACAGGGCAGGCTTGACCGGGTGAAGATCGATCCGCCGAGGCCGCTCACCGCGCAGGAACGGGTGATGCTCGACCTCGTGCTCTCGCCCGACTTCGTCGGTGCGGCGCAGCTGCGAGAACAATCGACGTCTGCCGTCGTCGTCGGGCGCTGTGATTGCGGTTGTCCCTCGGTCGATCTGCGGGCGGGAGACGCCGCGCCGATTGCACGGGTGAGTTCGAGACTTGTGCCGTCTGAGCTCGAGGTTCTGCCGGTCGGCGATGAGCTCCCAGGGCAAGTGATCCTGTTTGCCGACGACGGCAGGCTGAGCTGTCTCGAGTACGTGTACTTCGACCAGACACCTGCCGAGTGGCCCGATCCGAGCCGAGTGCGGGTGATCGGTCCGGAAGCGCCTGGCTGATCTGTACGACAACAGGTCCAGCGGGAGTGCCATCGAGGGTGATCATGGCATCACGCGTGCCGACGAATTTGTCGTCTCTCGTCTCCGCGACTGGCAGCTGGGCCACGATGTCGCGCGGGTCGTGGAGCAGATGCTCGGGCACGCCGAGGCGGCGATGACGCTCAACGTCTACGGGCAACTGTTCCCGGACCCCCTCGACGAGCTGGCCGACGTCCTGGACCTCCACCGGAAGGCGACGCCACGAGCATGGCGGCGTGATGATCAGCCCCGGGGCATGTGGGCAAAATGTGGTCAGCCCCCGGGCTGAGTCATACCCGGGGCATGAAAAAGCCACGTTTACCTGCGTGAACGTGGCCGATCCGGTCGGGCTGACAGGATTCGAACCTGCGACCCTTTGACCCCGAGGACGTGGGAGTTGGGTCTTCCCAGCTCAGAGCCCGTGTGCGTGATCATCTGCCGAGTCCGAATCGCCTGGTCGTTCGCTGCCGTGCGTGACGTGTGGTCCCCACCGTCGGGTCTGTTGTTGGTCAGCCGGCGGTTGTCTGCGTTCCTCGATGGTGCCTCCATCTGGTGGCCGACATGCGGAGGCAGCCTGGCCCCACCTGGTTGTGCTCGGCATGTCCACCCCGTCCGGCACCGGCGCGGTGGTGCTGCGCCGCGACAACCCCACCCCTACCTGTGGCCGCGCCGGACCCGGTTCCGAGCGAGCCCGCGTGGGCGCTTCATGCCGCGCTCAACCAATTCCGCTGCCGAGGCCCAGCACCCCATTCGCCTCGCGGCTCCGAAGACCACTTAGACCTCCCGGAAGGGAAACAAGCGATGACCTACCTCAACCTCGTGTCCTTTCACCTCTCTGGCCAGGGCGTCGTTGGGATGACGAACGAGCAGGAGATCGGCGACGTGACAGTGGCCTTGCCCCGGCCGTATCTGCCGATCGGCGGCGCCCCGGGCGTGGCGCCGGCGCTCGAACCCACCGCGAACGGGGTCCTCGTCGGGTTCGACCGCTGGACCGGCATGTGCGTACTGCCCGGGTGGGGCGGAGTCCTGCCCCCGTCGATCGGGCGCCATGAGCAGGCCGTGCAGGCGCGCGAGTTCGACCGCGACCTGGCCATCGACAGGACCTCGCCAGCTGCCGAAGTCAAGGCGTGGTGCGTGCGCCGGGCCGGGCAGCAGCGGGCCGGTGGTCGGTCGTGACCACCACCGAGACCGCGCGGCGGGCGCGGGTGTGGCTGGCGGCCGGGCTCGGTGGGAGGCCGGCGCCGGGCGACCGGCCCACCGTCCGCGACGACCTGATGCGCCAGTGGTGCCCCGGCCCGGACGGCCGCTGGCACACCCCTGATGGCCGGCACCACGCCGACTGGACCGAGCTGCACACCCGATACGACCTGGTGGAGGTGACCCGATGAGCACCGGCAATGCCAGTGCCGGCCGGCCCTTACGCCGCATCGCCCGCAATACCGCCGGACCTCCTCCATCAACGCCCGCGCCCGCGCAGCTGCCCGGTCGGTCGCGGCCGGACCCCGGGCGATGTCGAACGTGACGCCCTGGGTGGGGCGGTCGAAGTCGCGCTTCACGCCGCGCGCGTCGGTCCATTGCGGACACGACGGGCTGGACCAGAACAGGTCCGCGCGAGGGAAACCCGCGATGTCGACCTTCGCGATGTAGCCGGTGGGAGGCTGCTCCTGTCCCAAGTTGTCCCCGGGGTGGCGAGCTCAAGATCAAATAGGCTCTGAGGTGTTATCAACGAAAAGGGCCCTTGAGTAGCAATTTCGCCGCTCAAGGGCCCTGCGTTTGTCCGGTCGGGCTGACAGGATTCGAACCTGCGGCCCCTTGACCCCCAGCATTTCGCGGCGTGCGTGACCTGCGAAAACAGCGACCGCCGTAGGCCTCGGGTTCGTTGAGTGGCTGCCGCGGCCGAAGGTGGGAACCCTTCTTTGTACTGCAGGCACATGACCGAGGCGGTCGCGCGGCTCACGTCGCAGAAGAGCGACCGGCCACCGCACCGAGGGGGAGTGCGGCGGCCGGTCGCGGAGGGACCCTGACCGAGCAGTGAGACGCCTGGCGTTCGGTCCTACCCGGCTAGCGAAACGCCGCACCGCTCGGCGTCGCGGTACCTGGCGGATCCAGGTCTGGCCGGCCGGTCGGTCGGGGTGATCTCTGGTCCGGTCCCGCGAGGGGAAGCTCCAGGTGCAGGCTCGTGCCCGCGTCGGGTGGACTTTGGAGGTGGAGTCGGCCGCCGATGGCTTCGGCGCGGTCTTTGAGGCCGAGCAGCCCGGTGCCCCGGGTGAGGTCGGCGCCACCGACGCCGTCGTCGCGGACCGTGATGCGCAGGACGCCGGTGGGGGGGTCGGGATCGATGGTGACGGTGACCGAGGACGCGCGTGCGTGTTTGGCCGCGTTGGTCAGGGCTTCGGCGATGATGAAGTAGGCGCTGACTTCAATGGGTTCGGGTAGGGGTGGTAGCGGGTGCAGGTCGAGCTCGACCGGGATCGGTGAGCGGCGGGCCAGTGCGCGGACGGCCGGTGTGAGTCCGCCGGTGGCCCGGATGCCGGGGTGGAGGCCGTGGGCGATTTCGCGTAGCTCGTCGAGCACGCCGGTGGTTTCGGTGGCGAGGTTGTCGAGTTCGGTGGTGAGGTGGCCGGTGTCCGGTGGCATGTCGGCTTGGATCGCGCGCAGGCGCAGGGTGAGAGCGACCAAGCGTTGCTGGGCGCCGTCGTGCAGGTCGCGTTCGATGCGTTGGCGTGCTTGGTCGGCGGCGGTGACGATGCGGGCTCGGGAGGCGGTGAGCTGGGTGTAGAGCTGGGCGTTGTCGAGGGAGACGGCGAGTTGGCCGGCGATGAGTTTGACGGCGTCGAGCCGGTCGGTGGTGAACCCGCCGCGGATCAGGCGATTTTCCAGCAGCAGCGCGGCTCGTAGGGTTGCGCGGCTGAGGATGGGTACGGCGAGAAGCGAACAGCCGGCGAGGTCGGTGAAGCACGGGTCGTCGGCGAAGCGTTCATCGTGGGTGACGTCGTCGACCACCAGTGGTGTCTCGGTTCGGCGGAGGTAGCGCAGCACCGACATCGGCACCGCGCGGTCGTGACCGGGGGCGCCCGTGGGGTCGGGCAGCAGCCAGTCCTGCCGGTCGTCGCTCCACAGCAGCAGGCGGACGCCGGTGGCCCCGGTCATCGCGCTGAGCACCTCGACGACGCGCGTGTGCAGGCGCTCGATGCTGGTCTCGGAACTCAGTGCCTGGGATGCGGAAAGAATGCCGAGCAGGTCGAGGGTGCCCGTGGTGACTGCGCCGGGTTGATTCAGCAGCTCGCCGGGCTGGTTCACGGCCAGCCCGAGGCTCGCCTCGAAGTGTCGTCGCAGGGTGGGGTAGGCCCAGTCGAGTTGGGTGACCTTGGCGCTCGCGCCCCAGGCGGCGTAGTGCCCACGGGCCTGGGCGAGCAGTTCGCGACCGGCGTGGTCCAGGCCGCGGGCCAGGTGGAAGCGCGCGGCGCGCTCGGTGATCAACGCACGGTGCCAGGGCCGGGCGCGGCGGGAGACCTCGCTGCGGGCCGCGTCGAACGCCAGCTCGGCGGCCTGCACAGCACCCGCCGCCCAGGCCCGCTCGGCCTCCGCCCACCGCAGCAGGTGCAGGAAGTTGTCCGGGGCGTCCGCGGCCCGGCCGGCCAGCCAGCCCGTCACCTCGTCCAGTTCGGACAGCAGCGCGGCGCGTTCGTCGCCGTCGGCCGCGCGGGCCTGCTCGGCGAGGGCCAGCCCGTGGAGCGAGCGGACCACGGCGGTGGGGTAGAAGCCGGCGGCAACCGGGAGCAGCCGCATTCCCGCCGCACTCTCTCGGACAAGACCGGCCAGATCCCCCGAGACGGCGGCGGCGATCGCGCGGGCGAGATACGCGTGGAGAAGCGCGAGAGGGTTATCGGTGAACCGGTCGAGGGTGATCGGGTCGGCAGGGCTGCCGCCGCGGAGCACGTCGGCCAGCCACCGGTAGGTCTCGAGCACCTGTCCGGTCTGCTCGTTGCCGGTCCGGTGCACGAAGTTGAGTCCACCGTCGACCTCGGTGAGGAGGCTTTCCAGCGAGGGGGCGCAGTCCGCCAGGGACCGCACTGTCAAGAGGTAGGTGTAGCCGGCGTTCGCCAGGTCGCCCTCGGCGATCAGCCCCTCCCGGGCCCGCTGAGCTTCGTGGACTCCGTTCTCGATCGGCTCCAGCCAGCAACTGAAGAGGGCGGACCTGTGGCGCGCCCGCGACATGCCGGGCTCGGCGCCGCGGGCCTCGGCCCACGCCAGGAGCCGCCATGACGCCCGGTATCCGCCGACGTAGTCGCCGCGCTGCGACACGGCGCAGTAGGCGGCGGCGCCGGCGGGCCCGAGCATGGTGGGGCCGGGGCCGTGCTCGATCCAGATCCGCAAGCCTTCCAGCCCGAGCCACGCGACCCAGGCGAAATCGGCGGCGAAGTAGGCCGCCAGGAACGCCGCGTCGAGCACGTGGGTCGCAGCCAGGAGCACGGAGTCGGTGAGGTCCGGCCGGGCCAGGTCGTCGGCGGGATCGCTGTGCTCCAGCCAGTGGTGCAGGAGGGCGAACCTCCGGTCGAGTTCGGCGGGGAGCCGCTCCGCCGACGGGACGTCGAGCCCGCACTCTCGCAGCGACTGCAGGCTCAGGCTGATCGCCTCCCCGAACCGGGCCTGGAAGCTAAGGCTGCGCACGTGAATCGCGGTCGCGCCCGCGCGGTCCGGTGTGCTCGGGCAGAGCCGCTCGATCTCCCGGTACTCCTCGTCGGCCTCCACCAGGCGGCCCAAGCTGAACAGCGCCGCCTGCCGGGCCGTGCGCAGCTCGAGCGCCACGGCGGTCTCCGCGGGATCGACCACCCGCAACGCGGCCACCAGGAGCGCGTTCACCAGCGTGTGATCGCCGATCAGCGCGGCCTGGCCGGCCGCGCGCTGGAGCAGCTCGGTCATCTCTCGCCGCTCCGCGAGGTCCTCGACCGCGTCGAGCACCGGCAGGTACTGCTCGGCGGCGACCGCGAACAGGCCATGTGCTCCGGCGAGCCGTCGTGCCATGGCCAGTTGCAAGGCGCTTCGCCGCTCGGGACTGAGCCCGCCCAGGATGGCCTCGCGGATGCGGTCGTGGCGGAACCGCACGGCGCCGTGCTCCAGCACGAGGAGACCCTCATCGGCCGGCGGGGTCAGGCGCTGTGCCACCACGTCCGCCGGCTCGCCGGTGGCGGTCTGCAGCACATCTGTCTCGACTCGCCCACCCACGCAGGCCATCGCCTCCACCAGCTGCCGCGACGGTGGCGGCAGGGCTTGGATCCGCGACGTCAGCAGGTCGCCGCCCTCCGCCGGGCCGAGGTGGGCGCGCACCGCTGCGGGGTCCCACTGCCATCCCGCGGAGGTCGCGGTGAGGACGCCGTGGTGAGCCAGCGCGGTGAGCAGCTGCACGGTTTCGTAGGGGTTGCCGTGGGTGCGTGGCGCGATCACCTCGACCAGGCCCGCCGCCGCGGCCGCGTCGGCGTGCAGCATGTCGGCGACCAGGGCGATCAGGCTTGGGGTGGGCAGGTTCTCCAGCTGCAGGTACCGCACGCCGACCCGGTCGCGTGATCGCGACAGCGTCGGTGGCTGTGCCGAGTTCCCGTCGTCCCGATGCACGCCCACCAGCAACAGGCCGGGGATCGGGTCGGTATCGAGCAGGAGGTCGACGAAGCCGAGTGGGCCGGGGCCGGCCCATTGCAGGTCGTCGAGGAACAGCACCACCGGCCGGTCCGGTGAGGTGACCGCGCGCAGGATGCGAACGCCGTTGTGCTGCGCGCGCACTTGCGCGGTGAGCAGATCGCCGGGGTCGGGCGGCACGGCCAGCAGGGCGGCGAACTCCGGCACGACCGCGGTCAGCAGGCCCGCGTTCGGGCCGACCGCGTCGGTGATCCGTTGCCGGAGCTGGGCCAGCTCGCTCTCCGGCTGGGCCAGCAGCAGCCGGCCCAGCGAGCGGGACGCCTGGAACACCCCGTCGAATTCAAGGTCGCGCCGGTACTGGTCGAACTTGCCGGCCAGGAACCAGCCGCCCCGGCTGGTGACCGCCGGCCGTAGCTCGTGGACCAGCGCCGTTTTGCCGACTCCGGCCGCGCCGCCGATCAGCACTCCCCGGCACCGGCCCGCCAGCGCGTCCTCGAACGCCGCCTGCAACGCGGCTACCTCGGTATCGCGCCCCACCAGCCGTGCCGGGGCGACGGGCCGGCGCGGGAAGTCGTGGTGCCCGATCCGGATCGGTTCCGTGGCGCGCCCGGCCCGGGCGTCGCGCAACCGTTCCAGGTCGTGGATGACACCCTCCGCGGTCTGGTAGCGGTTGTCCGGCTCCTTTTCCAGCAGGTGCAGGATGATCTCGGACAGTGGGGCCGGCAGGGCCGGGTTCACCTCGACCGGGGGTGCCGGCACCCGGGCCAGGTGGCCGTGGACCAGGCGCAGCGGGTCCCCGGAGCCGAACGGCGGCGCGCCCGTCGCCAGCTCGTAGAGCGTGGCCCCCACGGCGTAGAGGTCGCTGCGTTGATCCACCGGACGGCCGGTCCGCCCGGTTTGCTCGGGCGCGAGGTAGGCCAGTGTCCCGGCGATGTCGCTTCGGCCGGGGGAGGGGGGAGCGGGGTCAGTGAGGGAGGTCGCCAGCTCGAAGTCGAGCAGGCACGGGGTGCCGTCGGGGGAGAGCACGATGTTCGCGGGGGTGATGTCGCGGTGCAACACCCCGCGCCGGTGCATCGCCGCCACGGCTCGGGCCACCCCGAGCCCGACACCGAGAAGGACGTCGACGGGAAGTGGCTCCGCCCGTCCGGCCAGGCTTCTTCCGCCGGCGTCCGCCAGCACGATCGACCCCGCATAGCGTGGCGCGTCCAGCAGCTGCGCGACATTCGAAACCCCGCGAAGCCGTTCCAGCATCGCGCGCTCGTGCCGCAGCCGCTCGGGTGCGTCCGGGCCCAGCGGCTGCTTGCACACCACGGTCTGATTCCCGAGGGACACCCGGCAGACGCGCGTGCGCCCGGTCTCGCTCAGCACGGCAACCTGCGCGGACGAACCCCGCCCCGGCAGCCCACCAGTGTCCATCCGACACCTCCACGACCCACCGCGACTCCTGCCTACACCTGTTCCGGCCCGATTTCGACCCCTCGCACGAAGGTGAATCGATTTCTCGTTCGTCGCTCTTTCGGAGTTCCCCGATTCCGCCGTATCCCGAATACCGGACGGAACCAAATTTCGGTAACGAGCTCACCCAGCGTGAAAGTCCGAGGGTTTCCGAAATCAAGCGCGTCTTGACAGCAAGGGTCCGGCCGCGGTGCTGGCGTGCGCGTTCCAGGGCGCTGGGCTGCAGCGTTCGGGGCTGGCGGAGGCGACGGAGGCCGCCGCCGACAACGAGGCGATCCGCACGCCGGGAACTGCTCGCCGACGCCACCGAGCTGGCGACCGCGGGCCGCGCTGCGCGGTGGCTGGGCGACCTGGTGGGATCCGGGACGCTGACGGAGAACCAGCGCGCCCGGATCGCCGCCGAGGACGGGGCGCCCACGTTGGCGCGTTTGCTGCGCCGGGCGGAGCTGGCGGGGCACGACCCGCGCCAGGTCTTCGCCGCAGCGATCGCGACGGAGTCACTGTCTGGGGTGCGGCAGATGTCGAACGTGCTCCACCACCGCATCACCGGAAACGCGAGCCTGGAACCGGTCGGCGATTCCTACGCCGACCGGCTGCTGACGGTCGACGACGCGCAGTGGACGACCTACCTGCGCCGCTGGCCGACACCGCCGACCAGCGCCGCCGGGAACTCGGCGAGTGCGTGGCCGAGGAACCGCAGCAGTGGGCCATGGACGCGTTCGGACCGGTGCCGGACGACCCGGACGCCCGCAACGAGGATCGAGCTACCCCGTTCCGGGCGCGCGTTAGCTGGACAGACCGGCCACGAAGAAGCGCCGATCGCTGTCGCGCTCGGAAGCCTCCCGAGAGGAGGCGGAAGACTGGTGCGACGAGATGCGAAAGCTCGACGCCGGCGGGGTCGACCCGGACGCCGCCGCGTTGCCGCTCGGTTCATACGGCGACCTCAACCTTTCGCCTGCGCTGCGTGGATTAGCCGCGAAGACGACCGACCCGTATCCGGCGGGCTGGCGCGAGCGAGTGAAACCCACGCTCGGCCACATTCCCGTTCGGATGGTGACGTTCGGCGCGGTTGATCGTGCTGCGATGAGCTGGATCGCGGACGGGTGCACCAAGTCAGTGATCCAGAACAGCCTGGCGATGTTGGTCCGCGTGACGGAGCAGGCGTATCGCGACAGGCTCGTAGACCGGAACCCGGCCAGGATCACCCCCCAGACACCCGCGCGGGTGGCGGCTACGTCGCCGCCCCCGGCTCGGCCACCGACCACGGCGTCTACCGGGTCACCGACGACACCGACCCGGTCGAGCTGCCCGCCTGGCTGGTCCAGGTCTGCACCGAACGCGCCACCGTCGCCCCGGCCCGCGCCACCCCGCCCACCTCCACAGTAGGCGGGGTCGGCGGGCGGACGTCGGCCTACGTCGCAGCCGCCATCGCAGCCGAGACCGGCGCCCCCGGCGCCCCCGGCGCGACACCCTGTCCCGCTCGGCCTATGCCCTCGGCCAACTCGTCGGCGCCCACGCCCCGCCCGAACCCGACGCGCTCGCCGCACTCGAGAACGCCTGGGCCGCCTGGGGTGACGACAAGTCGGCCGCCAAAGACCTCGGCCCCCACGGCGTGATCACGACCGCGCTGGCAGCCGGAAAAGCCAACCCTCGCCGCAATCTCGGAAGGAGCGCCGCCTGATGGCCCTCATCGTGCACCGCTGCCACTGCGGACACATCGACCTGTTTCACCACGGCCGCAACGACGAGCTCACCGCCGAGGACTCCACCCAGACAGCCTGCCGAGTACGGCCGAGCCGCCCCCGCAGCGACAACTCACGAGACACCGAGTTCTGGGGCCCGGCAAGTCAACCGGTCCGGCGGGCACGAGCGGGCATGATCGACTGACTGGTGGCCGGCCAGTAGCGGAGTTTGCCGTGGGTTGGAATGAGGTAGCCAATGCCGCGTTGCTCGGGTGGTTCCTCGGCAAGATCGGCAGCATAAACCTGGCCGGACACCGCATGGACGATCAGCCCGAGCGAGTAGCCAACACGGGAGTACAACTGCCTGCCGATTTCGGCAAGCCAGTCGTCAATGGGCCGCCGCCAGGCCAAGTGCGCCAGCGCACCCTCGCCTTCGGACGGGTATGGGAATGCACCCACTCGTGGATCAGCGCGTCCCAACGCGCCCAGCGGCAGATAGAAGTCCAGCCAGTCGATCCCGCTGTCTTCGCGGATGGCAACAACACCACACACAATCGGCGTCCCATCGGGCAGCAGGACGACCCCACGCAAGTGCTGATTCCGCCGCAAAGACTCGGACGTGCAGCCTACGGGTGCCTGCTCATGCGGCTCGCGGTCAACACTCCCATACCAACCAGGAACCGCAACGACTTCCCCCAGCTGTGTCATCCACCGCGATTCAGATGTCTCATGAGACACCAGGTTCTGGGGAACGGCGCATTCAGCCAGCTGAGGACACCACGCTCGCGGGAGAGATCCTGCGCGCCGTGCGGCGCCACGGCGTCCAACGGATCCACGGGTTCGGATTCAAAACACTCGGTCCGCTCAAGCATCACGCCTACATCGACTCGGCCGACTCGCTCGCCTGGTCCCCACCACCGCACCCGCGCAGAGCAACTGCCGCTGTAGAACCACACCGCGGACGGAAGGAGCGCCGCCTGATGAGCGCCACCACCACGATCGAGTGGACCGACGCGACCTGGGATCCCGTCACCGGGTGCACCGAGGTCTCCGAGGGCTGCGACCACTGCTACGCCAAGCCGTTCGCCGAACGCCGGCGCGGCACCCTCGGGCACTACTGGGTCGTGGCCGGTGGCGAGTCGGGCCCCGGAACCCAGCCACTGCACCCGGAATGGGCACGGTCCCTGCGCAACCAGTGCGACTGGGCGACTGTGCGGTTCCTGTTCAAGCTTCTCTGCGCTAACTGGGGATCGTCCGCAAGGATGTCAGATTCCGATGGGGATCGCGTTGATGGTGCAGGTGAAGTTGGCGTGGCGACCGGCCAGTTGCTGCAGTCGCCGTTCAGCTTCGTCGTGAGTGAGGAACGCCCCAATGGCATTGGTGTCTCCGTCCCGCGTGCCCATAGTGAGGACGTAGATGTAGCGGTAGCGGGAGCGGTCCTCGGTGGGGAGGTCGCCGGTGGTGCGGATGGCGTCGACGAGTTCGTCGATCGTGGCCATGGGACTGCCGAGCCCGCCGGCTACGCCGTTGAGCGCGGTTTGCGCCCACCGGGGTTTGGCTGGAGGCGACCATGGGGCGCTGCCGCCGGAGGGGTCGGCGAAGTAGCTGGGCTCGCCGAGGTCGCGGTCCTCGTGCCAGCCGACGGCCCGGGCGACGATGTAGTCGACTCCGCCGCCTGCTGGCTGCAGGACGAAATAGTGGTGTCCCTGGCCGAATTTGTTGTCCGCAGGGTCTCGGTAGGTGACTTCGGGGGTCTCAGCCTGGATCTGGGTCTGCTCGGCTGGGGTGGCGCAGCGGATCTGAAGCCTCTGGTAGTGGCTGCGGACCTTGATCACGTCGACGGGCTTGAAGAGCACGTCGACGCGCGTCCGGTCAGTGCCGCCCTCGCTGCGCAGCAGCAGCTGGCCATGGCTGGGGGTGTAGTCCCACCACTTGAACGTCCGGTCGGAGCTGTAGAGCTCCTTGCCGGGGGTGAGCTGGTCGCTGCTGTTGAGCCAGGCATGTGCGGTCACAGGGCAGATCATCCAGGGCACCGACGAGACCAATGGGGGTGGGCTGCCCCCGAGTTAGTGACCGAGCGCGTCTACCGGCACCAGATTCGGCCGGTGATGGTCGAGGCCGAAACGGCGATGGACGGCATCGTGGGCCGAAGGGTCCGGGAACCGTAGTCAGGCAGTTAGTCAGGCATGTCTCCAAAGGGTCCCCAGCGGGGATCATGACCGTGATGACCCCTGAACGCGAAAGGGACGCTTGAGCTGCGATGTTGCCGCTCAAGCGTCCCTTTTGTTCCGGTCGGGCTGACAGGATTCGAACCTGCGACCCCTTGACCCCCAGGATTTCGCATCACGCGTGACCTGCGAAAACAGCGACGCAGGCGCTCAGGTGAGTCTCCTCGACTTGGGTGTTTCGCACCTGTCGCGGGTGTGGTGGTCCACGTCTGGTCCACGCCCGTAACGCTTCAGCGATGGGCGAGAGTTCGCGGTGGAGAAGAGGCTGCTCCCAGAGGCCGTTGCGTGGACCGGAAATAGATCGTGACCCGTTCGGAGAAAGGCGTGGCGTCCACGAGCTGAGTGGCACACTAGAGCTCGCGCCGCTGGGACGCCGAGCGTGACCTGAGGGGTACGGGCCTTGCCGTGGTGCATCGTACGGTCGGTGCGCCGACCGAACACCCGCCACCGCGTATGCGGCCACCACGAGCGGATGAACAGCAAGTAAGCCACAGACGAAGACGTTGTAGGAGGTCCCATGGAGTCACCGGCACGCCGTCGATACGACATCGTCCGCTGTTCGATTATCGGTCACGCACACTACGGTCTCCTGGTCGAGTCCCACGACGGTGAAAGCGGTTATGTGGACAGCTCACACATCACGGACAAGCCTGGCGAACCGTGGCCGGCGACCGGTCAGCAGCTGTGGTGTGTGGTCCTGGGATACACCAAGGAGAACAGGCTCCGAGCGGCGGCGACTCCCTCGTACGTCGAAACGATAGCTGCAGCAGACGACCCTGCGGCAGCGGCGAACGCTTGGAGTCGGCGAACGTACGGCCCCGCTGGCGTGCGGTGAACGCACCCCGTCTCGTGGCGCTCCTCCGCGCCGGCGCCCGCTTCGAGCGCGGCCACCTGGTCGAACGGGAGGAGACTCTGGAGGCATGACTTCCGTCCGGACAGACTCGCTGTGGTGTCCGCCCAGCGGCCGGGGTCCTATTCAGCGCGCGGAAGCGGTGGCAGCCGCAGCGGCAACCCCGGCAGGCCGTCGATGCTGGTCGCGATGTACTCCTTCTTCTGGAAGTACACGTCGAGGGACTCATCGGACTCGCGCGCGAAGCGCGACGCGTGCAGCGGCCGGTCCTCGTCATAGGTCATGAACGGGACCGCGTACCCGCAGGTGTCGCGGATCTTCTCGGCGGTCACGACAATGATCGCGCGCAGGCCGTGCAGGATCGGGTCGATGTCTGGGAAGTGCCCCATCAGCTCCGCCCAACGCGCATCGTCGCGAAAGACCGGCTCTCCGCGGCCGTGCACGCGCACGATGTTGGGCGGACCGTCGAAGGCGCACCACATCAGGGTGATGCGGCCGTTCTCGCGCAGATGGGCGATCGTCTCAGCGTTGCTGCCAGCAAAATCGAGGTAGGCCACGGTGAGTTCGTCGAGCACGGCGAACGAGCCGTTCAAGCCCTTGGGTGAAAGGTTGACGGTGCCGCCGCCGTTCAGCGGCGCCGTCCCGGTGAAGAAGATGTGCTGCGCCTCGATGAAGGCACGCAGTCTGCCGTCTATCCGCTCGTAGCTCTTTCCCATATGCCGATGATGGCAGGACGATGGTCCCTTCCACGCGGCAGAGAGCGGGGAGCACACGCCAAGGGTTCCACTAGCGCCAACTCAGAACACGATCAACCAGACCGCGCGAGCGGCGCCTCGTACTCGATCCACAGGTCTTGACAATTGCTCGGATCTAGCCGGACGTAGCCGGACAGCACCAGGTTGGCTGTGCGGCGGGACTGGCGTGTGCAGGTCAGAAGATGTGCCCCGGTGAGATTCGAACTCTCACTGGACGGGTTTTGAATCCAGCCGGAAGTGGTCTCTGACCTGCACGGCAGCGGATTTCCTGACTGTGGGGACCGGGCATAGACCGTGCCAGGCCGTGAGCATGTCCGCGGTCCAGTCCAGTCATGGCTGTGCGAAGCAGCCGGCTAGTCTGCGGTGCATGCGGGGCCTCCCGTCGCGCAACACCTGCGGCTGCGTCGGCTCGCCGTGTCATCACGCGGCAGGAAGACGTGGTTCGACGCCGCTGGAATTAGAACGCGGCGATTGCAAGCTGAACCTGACTTGACGGGACAGCGATCGTGCGTTTTGTTTCTTCATCAAATATGAACGTAGTACCATTACCTACGCCGACGAGAAGGCCAGAGGGGCGGGCTACCCCGTTCCGAGCGCGCGTTCGCTGGACGGACCCGGTCACCAAAAAGCGCCGATCGGTGTCGCGCTCGAAAGATTCCCGAGAGGCGGCGGAGACTTGGTGCGACGAGATGCGCAAGCTCGCGGCCGGCGGGGTTAACCCGAACGCCGCCACGATGCCGCTCGGTACATACGGTGACCTCAACCTTCCCCTTGCCCTCCGGGGATTGGCCGCGAAGACGACCGACCCGTATCTGGCGGGCTGGCGCAAGCGAGTGAAACCGACGCTCGGCCACATTCCCGTTCGGATGGTGACGTACGGCGCGGTTGATCGTGCGGCCATGAGCTGGATTGCGGACGGGTGCACCAAGTCGGTGATCAAGAACAGCCTGGCGATGCTGGTCCGGGTGATGGAGCAGGCATATCGCGACGGGCTCGTGGACCGGAACCCCGCTAGGATCACCGGTTGGCAGCGCGAGTTCCAGCTCGCCGAGGACGAGCTCGACGATCCGCGGTCATTGGCGCTGCCGGACTGGGAGACGCTGGAGCGGCTGGCGGGCGCACTCGTTGCGCGCGCTGCTGACAACTACGTGGGCTGGGGTCACGTCGTGAAGTTCAAGGCGTGCACGGCGGCCCGGATCGGCGAGGTTTCTGGCGTCCGGGTGTGCGACGTCGATCGCGAGAGCTGGATATGGACGGTGCGCCGGCAGACGACGCCGGGTCCCGGAGGGTTGATCAACAAGGCCACAAAAGGGCGGCGTGCGCGCAAAGTGCCGTTGATCGAGGAGATCCGCCCGTTGGTGGCGAGCCGCCTCGACGCGATCGGTGCCGACCCAATGGCCAGGTTGTTCACCGGCCCGCGTGGCGGATGCGTGACGACCGCGGTTCTCCGGGACGCGACACACTGGGACGAGGTGGTTACCAAGCTGGGGTACGAGCACCTCAGGCGGCACGACCTCCGGCACACGGGGTTGACCTGGCTCGCCGACTCAGGGGTACCGGTCCACGTACTCCGGATGATCGCGGGCCACGGCTCGCTCAGCACGACGCAGCGGTATCTCCACCCCGACCTCGCCTCGATCCGGGATGCCGGCGACCTGCTGAGTGCCCACCTATCGGCGCCCAGGTCTACCAGTGGTCGACGCCTGCGCGTCGTGTAGACAACATTCACCACGTGACTGCTCAACTAAAATGGCCTGTGAGCTGCGGTTTCGCTGCTCACAGGCCCCGTGTCTGTGTCTGCCGGGCTGACAGGGTCCGAAATTGGAACCGGGGTCTGCCCAGTGCCGCGAAAGACGCTTCGCTGGTGAGCCGGTGTGGGTTGTCGTCGGCGGCCAGGAACAGCGCTGCGGCGGTGTCAGGACCGACGCCGTATCGCTGCAGCAGCCCGGGTGTGTGGGCGTTGACGGCCGTCGGTGATTCGCTGGCCGAGTTACTGCACCGCACTTTGTGACATGATCGAGTGCTATGACGACCCGTATCGATGTGCGGCAGTTGCCTCAGGACGTCGCGGACCTCATCATCGGCGGCGAGGACCTCGTGATCACGAGGGACGGCGAACCGATCGCGACCGTAACAAGGACCGCGTTCGACGTCGATCCCGGCACGCGGGACGTCTACGACAACGTGACGGTCGTGGCCACCACGATGAAGCTGTCCCGTGCGGCCCGTGCGGCGCTATCCGAGCAGTTGGGGTCGGACTACCTTGTGCTGGACTTGCACTCCGCGCCGAAGACGGCGGATGTGGTGCTGGTGCCGCCGGCGAGCCCGCAGCTGATTAGCGCCTTGCACGAGACGTACCCGAAGGCGCGTGTCGTTGTCGCCGAGATCGAGGACCCGGAATTGGGCATCCGCTATGAGGGGCCGGTCCGCCGCATGATCGACGCGGGCGCCGAGACGTACCTGGCATCAACGACGATCCCGCGACTGGCGGCGCAGCTCGACCACGTCGTTGTCCAACAGAAGCTTCAAATCGCAGGCCCGACGCAGCTGACAATTGAGGGATAGCCCATCGAATGCTCGTGGGGACAGCGAACAGTCCGACGACTTGAACCATGCCCTATAGGCGAACCGTTGCGCCGATCGCATGCGGCGGCGACCCCACCCGCCACCGCATGCTCGGCCTGCTGCTCTGTGAGGCGGGAAGGGTGACCGGTCCAAATAGAGCGAACCGCCGACGGGTTGCTGGGGCCTTGTTGATGACCCCGGTAGCCCGTCGCTCCTGACGAGTTAGCTGACTCGACGACGTCTGCGAGCCACCAGACCTGACTCGAGCTCCGCCTCCAACACCAGACCAGTGTCAGCGATCACGCCGGTCACCTCGGCAGCCAGCGTGTACATCTCGTATCCTCGCAACATTTCGGCGGATGCAGGCTCAATCCCTGAAGCTCGCATCTCGCTCACGAGCACATCAGGGTCGCATCCTGTTCGCCTCGCAGGATTGGTCGGTTCAAACCGACACTGCAACTCGCCGTCGCGCCAGTAGCCGAAACTCTCCATCCCCGAGCCGGTCCTATAGACCTGAACGACACGTCTCCGACTTGCGGAGAGCCTCGCCAGGACCTCGTCACGGACAGCAACAAGCGACTCAAGCTCGATGGTGAGGGCCCAAGCTCCCATGTCTGCGACACGGATCCCCTTGCGGTCATTGCCGACCGCCATGGCCAACTGCGTAGACGACATCCGCGAGTCGAGCTGCTCCGCGTGGAGAATTTCAAAGATCTCCGTCGGTGGCAATTCTTCAACAAACGTCGTACAAACCATGACGACGGACGGGTCCTGTGTCCACCCGAAGGGGTCGTTTCCGCTATCCAGCACTCCGGGACCGAGCGCGTCGCGCGCAGCGAAGTCTGCGGGTTGCCCATCCCCTGCGCACGGCCGGCCTGCCAGACCTGGAGCTCCGGCAGCGGCATGGCCGCGAGCTTCGGGTACCGGGCCGCCATCCGGTACCCAAGCCGGGCGTCGGCGAGGCAGTCGGCGTTGCTGGATTGCGCGTCCTCGTCCGAGAGCTCGACGCCGTAGCGCGCACACCGACGCCAACTGCCATTTCCCGGACCGGCGCGGGTCGATCAGCAGGTCCAACACCAGGGGGTCGATCAAGTGCGGCGTCAGTTTGTCGCGAGCGCAGCTCGAGGACGACCCAGGGCCGTTCGATTCCCTCGATGCGCGCCACGATCACGGGCTTTGCCGCCAGCATCTGTGGCCCTTGCCGCGTGTTGACGACCACGCGCGGACGGGTCGCCCGGACCCGCTTCGGCGCTGTCCACTTCACCTCGGACCACCGCCGGGGATCAGCTACCGCGCAGGTCAGGGGCCGTTTCCGGGCTGGACTCAAAACGGGGCCGCCACTGCGCGACAAGGGGCCGGCCGCGGACCCTGCCTGTACCGGGCCAGTCGAGTGGATGCGCAAGGCGGGCCACCGCGCGATCCGTCCAATAGCGGCGCGAAGCACGACACGAACACAGGTCGAGACAGTGTGCCTACTTGGCTGGTCCACAACTGGTCCACGCTGACGCGGACGCGTAGATCAACGGCACAAGTCAGCGCAGACAGCAAAAGACCCGTGAGCAGCGAGTTTGCTGCCCACGGGCCCTTCAAATCTCCGGTCGGGCTGACAGGATTCGAACCTGCGACCCCTTGACCCCCAGTCAAGTGCGCTACCAAACTGCGCCACAGCCCGGACCCGTGCTCCGCGGAGGTGCTCCGTGAAGCGCGATGTAAGTACTGTAGCGGGTCGCGATCGGGGGGTTGCAGGGAGGCCCACATTTATGCCCTGACCTGCGGGAACCCCGACAACAGAGGGTGATCCCCAGGGCCGACAGGGCGTCAGTTCGGGTTGTCGGCGTGCGTCAACGTCTGCCAGGCGACGAAGAGATTGTTCGTCCCAGCTGGGCGTTGGCGTTCGGTCAGAGCTTGGGTGTTGGTCATGGCGATGCCGAGGCGGCCGTGCAGCGCGTTGTAGCCCACTTCGGTCACGGGGCCCAGGCCGAGGTTCAACGAGCCGCCGCAGAGATTGCTGGGGACCGCGGCGCCGAGTTCGTACTTGGATTGGAAGCCGAGGGCCTGGCGGAGGCGCTCGCCGATGTCGGTGCCGTAGAGGTCTTGGCCCTGGATGCGCGAGGTTTCGGCGACGTCGGCGATGGAGGCGATGCCGTAGCCCGTGTGGACGAAGTCGCGGCAGGTTTCCTGGGTGAGGCCGGTGGTGAAGGTGCTTTGTTTCTGCCAGTAGTTGACGATTTGGTCGCGGGTGGACAGTCCGCTGCCGGGCACCGTCTTGGGGAGGGCGCCGTCCGTGGACAGATACACGTAGGCCGCGACGCGGTTGCGGTAGCGGGTCATGGCGGAGTCGTAGCTGGACTTGTCGTCGAGGAAGACGGAGATGCCCACGGCGGCCTCCGTCATGACGAGTTCCCAGTTGCCGTTGCTGTTGGAGCCGGCCAGGAGCTTGGGCAGGTAGACGTTGCGCAGCATCGTCGCGAAGCGGCCGGCGTTGGGCCAGCTCGTGTAGGTCGACTTGATGAGCTCCGCGGCGCGCGACCACGACGCGCCGGCCCAGCCCGTCTGCAGGGGTGCGTTGCTGTTGGTGTGGCTGGTGATCGTCGCGGACCACGCGTCCATCAACGCAATGGCCTTCTGCGCGTAGCGCGCGTCCTGTGTGATGTACCAGGCCAAGGCGTCGGTGTAGGCGGCGATGGCGTCTTCGCGTTCGTCGGTGCAGCCGTTGTTCGGGTTGGAGTACGAGCCGCACTCCACGACGGCGCGGGGTTTCGCCGTGCGCGTGAGCGAGGCGTACTTGCTGCCCATCATCTGGTCGT
Organism: Amycolatopsis sp. NPDC050768; assembly: GCF_040654155.1. Classification (NCBI taxonomy): domain Bacteria; kingdom Bacillati; phylum Actinomycetota; class Actinomycetes; order Pseudonocardiales; family Pseudonocardiaceae; genus Amycolatopsis; species Amycolatopsis sp. NPDC050768. The sequence continues at coordinate 128,748 of NZ_JBFAHL010000006.1, read as the reverse complement.
ACGCGCTCTTCCACGGTTGCGCGCCGGCGTTCACCTTGGCGCGCACGAAGTCCAGCTGCGGACGGCTCACGAGCACGCCCGGGTGGGTGAACGTGGCCGGAGCGGCGGAGACCGGTGCCGCCAGCAGTCCCAGCGCGACAGGGATCGTCGCGACCAGCGACGCGAGTTTTCGGGCCCGAAAGGACATGGCTCTCCTCGGTGAGGGGGAAGGGAGGTCGTCGTCGATCTCGATCACCGGTGAGCGCTGCGCACCAGTGTCATGGTCCAGACCACCTCACGTCAAGCACGCACGTGGACATCATTCGCATTCGAAAAATACGTTCAGCCCGCTGAATGAACTCGAATGGCGGCTTCTGCGGATAACCCGTGACACTGCATCCGAGAAGGGGTGATCGATGGACGACGCGGGGGTGATCGGCCGGTCCGTGGCCGAGCCCGACCTGTTCGCCGCCATCTTCGACCGGCACGCACCGCACATCCACCGCTACCTCGCGCGGCGGCTGGGCCGGGACGTGGCCGACGACGCGCTGGCGGACACGTTCCTGGTCGCGTTCGGCAAACGGGCTCACTACGACGGCACCCGGCCCGACGCGCGGCCGTGGCTCTACGGCATCGCGACCAACATCCTGAGCCGCCACCGCCGCGACGAGGTGCGCCAGTACCGCCTGCTGCGCGCCGTCGGCCCGCAGGCCGCGGTCGACGGGCACGCCGACCGCGTGGCCGCCCAGGTCAGCGCCCAGGCGCGCGGGCCGGAGCTCGGCGCGGCGCTCGCGGCGCTCAGCGCCAAAGACCGCGACGTCGTGCTGCTCGTCGCTGCCGAGCAGCTCGCCTACGAGGAGGTGGCCCAGGCGCTGGGAATCCCCGTCGGGACCGTGCGGTCCCGGCTCAACCGCGCCCGCCGCCAGTTGCGCGCCGCCCTCGGCGGTGCCGAACACCCCGACGTGAAGGAGGTTCCGTCCCATGGATGAGCTGCAGCTGGTCCGCGACCGCGCGGCCGACGTCCCGCTGCCCGACCTGGCCGACCTGGGTGCCGCCCGCGCCCGGCTGCTCGCGGCCGCCGCGAGCGAGCCTCGCCGCAAGACCGGGAAACGCCTTCGGCAGGCCGGCGCAGCGACACTGGGGCTTGCGGCGGCCATCACCGCCGTCGTCTCGTTCGCGCCCACCGGAGACGGACCGCTGACGCCGCCGCAAGCGGCCGCCGACCCCGTGCGCGTGCTGCACGGCGCCGCGGCCGAGGCCCTTAAGCTGCCCGACACCCCGCCGCGGCCCGACCAGTTCGTCTACGTCAAGACGCAGTACGCGAACAGCGACCGCGAGGCCTGGATCTCCGCCGACGGCAAGCACGACGGCTACGTCGAGCAAGACGGCCAGACGCTCACCCTTCAGGCGTGCGTCGACGGCAAGTACCGCGTCGAGGGCGCCAACAACCCGGCTGCGAACGGAAGGGAAGAGCCGTGCGTCGTGACGCCGGCGTACCGCACCGACCTGCCGACCACCGCCGACGCGATGTTCAGCTACCTGAACAAGAACCACAGCGGAGACGCCGGCGACGCGAACGCGATGGGCAAGGACGTCCAGCTGCTCGTCGGCGAGACGTACCTGCGGCCGCAGACCAAGGCCGCGCTGTTCGACGCAGCCGCGAAGGTGCCCGGGTTGCAGGCCGTGGACCACGTGACCGACGCGGCGGGCCGCCCGGGCGTCGGCATCACCTGGCCCGGCCACGGGGTGACCCTGGTCTTCGACGCGAAGACCTACACCTACCTCGGCACCACGCAGGGCGCCGTGGTCGGTTACGGGATCGTCGACCACGTGGGGCAGCTGCCGCGCTGAGGCCTCAGCGGCCGGTGAAGCTCGCTTTGCCGGGCCCCTCGGCGAGGAACGACTTCACCGCGCCGCGCAGGTCCTCGGTGTCGAACAGCTCCGCGGCGATCGACGTGACGTGGGCGTTGGCCTCCGGCACACCGCCGTGCTCGAAATGCGCCAGTACGCGTTTGGTGGCCGCGTGCGCCTGCGTGGGGCCGGCGGCGAGGCGCGCGCTGAACTCGCGCGCCGCGGCGTCGAAGCCCTCGTCGGGCAGCACGCGGTTCACCACGTTCCAGCGTTCGAGCGTCTCGGCGGAGTACGTGTCGCCGGTGAACACGAACTCCTTGGCGCGGGCCACTCCCGCACGCGCGGCGAGGCGCTGGGTGCCGCCCATCGTCGGCGTCAGGCCCACCACCTTCTCCACGAGCCCGAACTTGGCCCGCGAAGCGGCCAGCAGCAGGTCGCACGCCACGGCGACCTCGAACGCCCACGTGAGGCACAGGCCGTGGGCGGCGAACACCGTGGGGAACGGCAGCGCGGCGATGCGGTCGGGCACCGTGAGCAGCTCGTCGAAGAACACCTTCGCCTCGGCCGGCGAGCCCTGTGCGTCGAACAGCGCGACGTCCACGCCGCCGCTGACGACACGGCCCTCGGCCCGGATGAGCAACGCCCGCGCCGGCTGGGCTTCCAGGGCGGCGACGGCTTCGAGCAAGTCGCGTTGCAACGAAGCGGTGTAGAGGTTGAGCGGCGGCGCGTCGATCGTCAGCACCGCCAGGCCGTCTTCGCGGTCGAGCCGGGTCACGCGTTCTCCTCGTTGTCCAGCAGCTTGTCCCAGTACGCCTGGGCCGCGGGCCGCCATTCCACGTGCTTGCGGTGGAACAGCTCGCTCGCCTTGCGCCCGCTCCACTCGGCGGGCAGCAGCTCGGCCGGCAGCCGCGGGTCGAGGAACGGGAAACGCCGCCATTCGTGCACCAGCTCGGTCTGCGCGCGCAGCACGGCCGGGTCGCCAGTGGGGCGCAGGCCGGTGAAGCGGTCGATGAAGTCCTCGTAGCTGTCGGTCAGCTCCGAGAGGTCCCACGACCGCTCGACCATGCTCTCCTGCTCACCGACCTCGCCGTACGCGGCCGTGAAGGACATCGCCTGGGCGTCGAGCTGCAGCTCCGCCACGATCTGCTGCGCTTCGTGCTGCCGGCCGGGGTCGGGGCTCACCCACACGCCCGCGACGGGCGAGCCGAACCCGGCCCACGTCAGGCGTGTGCGCAGCCGGTGGCGCAGGTCGCGCTTGGCCTCGGGCACCGACACGATCAGCATCAGCCAGCGGCCCTCCCACGCGACGGCCTCGCGCCCGAACGCGTAGATCCGCTCGGCGCCTTCGGTGAGCAGGCGACGGCCCGGCGGCGTGAGCGACCAGCGCACGCGCCGGCCGACGCGTTCGGACACCAGCCAGCCCTCGGCGGCCGAGCGCGCGAGTGCCTGGCGCGCCGACTTCTCCTCGATGTCCAGCATGCCCAGCGCTTCGACGAGCATGGACGTCCACACGGGACGGTCGCGGGGCAGCACGTACTCGCCCAGCACAGTCATCAACAGGGACCGGGCACTCGCGTGGCTGACCTCGCGGCGCCTGCTGACCGTCGGCCGCGGCGCCGCCGAGCGGGGTTCCCGCTGCTTCGCGCGCTGGCCGAGCGTGACCGACGTGGCGGGTTCCGCCATCGCTTTCACCGACCTCACTGCTCCGTGGTTCGTAACCCGCCCAGGCTACCCACGTTCAGTGACCGAGACGACACTCGACACACTGGGAGCGCGTCGGCGGCGCGGAGCGGCACCCGTAGAATCAGCCGGGAAATGAGCGCAACACTCGTCGCGAAGGGCCTGGCCTCCGGCCACGGCGACCGCATCCTGTTCTCCGGCCTCGACCTGGTCGTCGCTCCTGGCGACGTCGTCGGGCTGGTCGGCGTCAACGGCGCCGGCAAGTCCACGCTGCTGCGCACCCTCGCGGGGCTGCAGCCGCCCGAGTCGGGGGAGATCCGGCTGAACCCGCCGACGGCCACCGTCGGTCAGCTCCCGCAGGAGCCCGAGCGGCGGCCGGGGGAGTCGGTGCGGCAGTTCCTCGCACGGCGCACCGGCGTCGCCGAAGCGCAGCGTGAGCTCGACGCCGCCACCGAAGCGTTGACCGAGGGCGTCGCCGGCGCGGACGAAACGTACGGGACGGCCCTCGACCGTTGGCTCGCCCTCGGCGGCGCTGACCTCGACGACCGCGCCGGCGAGGTCGCCGCGGAGCTGGGGCTGGCCGTGGACCTCGACCAGCCGATGGTCTCGCTGTCGGGCGGACAGGCCGCGCGCGCCGGGCTCGCGTCGCTGCTGTTGAGCCGGTACGACATCTTCCTGCTCGACGAGCCCACCAACGACCTCGACCTCGACGGCCTCACCCGCCTCGAGCGGTTCGTCACCGGCCTGCGTGCCGGCACGGTGCTCGTGAGCCACGACCGTGAGTTCCTCGCCCGCACCGTGGACCGCGTCGTGGAGCTGGATCTCGCGCAGCAGCAGGTGAACACGTTCGGCGGCGGCTACGAGTCCTATTTGGAGGAACGCGCCGTCGCGCGGCGTCACGCGCGCGAGGACTACGAGGAGTACGCCACCACCCGCTCCGCGCTGGAGGCGCGCGGGCAGATGCAGCGCGGCTGGATGGAGAAGGGCGTCAAGAACGCGCGGCGCAAGCAGACCGACAACGACAAGGTCGGCCGCAAGTTCCGCAGCGAGGCCACGGAGAAGCAGGCGTCGAAGGCGCGCCAGACCGAGCGCATGATCGAGCGCCTGGAGGTCGTGGACGAGCCGCGTAAAGAGTGGGAGCTGCGCATGGAGATCGCGGCGGCCCCGCGTGCCGGCGCGGTCGTCGCCACGCTGCGCGGCGCTGTCGTGCGCCGCGGCCCCTTCACGCTCGGTCCCGTCGACCTCCAGGTGGACTGGGCGGACAAGGTCGCCATCACCGGCGCCAACGGCGCGGGCAAGTCCACGCTGCTGGCCGCCCTGCTCGGCCGGCTGCCGCTCGACGAGGGCAGCGCGGCGCTCGGCCCCGGCGTCGTCGTCGGCGAGGTCGATCAGGCGCGTCAGCTGTTCCTCGACGACGTCCCGCTGGCCGACGCGTTCGCGCGCGAGGTCCCGGAGCTGCCCGACGCCGAGGTCCGCACGCTGCTCGCGAAGTTCGGCCTCAAGGCCGCGCACGTGCTGCGCCCCGCGGCCACGCTCTCGCCGGGCGAGCGCACGCGCGCCGCTCTCGCGTTGCTGCAGGCGCGCGGGGTGAACCTGCTTGTGCTCGACGAGCCCACCAACCACCTCGATCTGCCCGCGATCGAACAGCTCGAGTCCGCTTTGGACCGTTACCCCGGCACGCTGCTGCTCGTGACCCACGACCGCCGCATGCTCGACGCCGTCTCGGTCACGCGGCGCTTCGAAGTGGCGGACGGGAAAGTCACCGAGTCCTGACGCGTCAGCCGGCCACGGCGTCGACCCCCGTGGTGTGCGACGGGTGGACCACCACGAGGACCTTGCCCGGCGAGGTGGCGTAGCCGACGAACTGGTCCACTCCTTCGGCGGGCAGGTAGCGGCGCGCGATGAGCTCCGAACCGCTGCGCACGCGTGCGGGGTCGGTCACGATCTCGGCCGTCCCGTTCACCGAGACGAAGCTGTAGGGCGGCACGTCGTCGTGCACCGTGAGCGCGACCTCGCCCGACGCGACGATCGCGCGGCCTTTCACGCTGTCTTGCGTGATGTTGACCAGCAGGTCGTCACCGTCGGCGGCGAACCACACGGGGACGGCGTGCGGGCGGCCGTCGGCACGGACGGTGACGAAGATGGCGCTGCGGCTGCCTTCGGTGAGGAAAGTGCGCGCGCGTTCAGCGGACATCGGGGTGGCCATCTCGGGTTCCTCCAGTGGTCGGGCCCGGCGCGCTCACGCCGGGTTACGGTTGCGGCCACCGTAACCCGGCACACCGACAAACTCGGCTCACCCGGCAGTTTCAGCCGATCGGCAAAACGCGCTCACGGCCGGTCGGTGAGGTACCCGCCCATCATCGTGAAGTAGTCGGCCGCAGCCAGCTCCGTGCCGTCCTCCGTGCGCACGCGTTCCACCAGCAGGCCGGGGGAGTGACCGCGCCGCGCCTCGGGACCGGCGACGATCACCACGCCGTCGCCCTCCTTGATGAAGATGCGGCCCGGCGTGCCGCCATAGTGCCCGGCCGACACCGACGCGCGCACGATCCGCAGCCGCGCACCGCGGTGGTAGGCGAACGCGTTGGGGTACGGGTCGGACTGCGCCCGCACCAGCCGTTCGATGTCCGAAGCGGGCCACGTCCAGTCGATGAGACTGTCGCGCGGCGCGCGTTTGTGGAAGAAGCTCGCCTTCGACCGGTCCTGGGCGATCGGCACCACGGTGCCCGTCTCGATGAGCGAGAGCGCCTCCGCGACGATCGGCTCGATGAGATCCACCGTGCGGTGGAACAGATCCGTGGTCGTGTCCTTCGGGCCGACCGGCACAGCGCGCTGCAGCACGATGTCGCCGGCGTCGAGTTCCGCGTTCATCATGTGGGCGGTCACGCCGACCTCGGGTTCGCCGTTGACCAGCGCCCAGATCAGCGGTGAGAACCCGGCGTACGCGGGCAGCAGCGAGTCGTGGACGTTGAGCGTGCCGTGGGGCGGCAGGTCGAAGATCTCCGGCGGCAGCCAGGTCCGCCAGTTGTTCGCGACGATCAGCTCCGGCTCCGCGGCCTTGAGCTCCGCCAGCAGCTCGGGGTCGTCGGGGCGGTTGCGCAGCAGGGCGCGGATTCCGTTGGCCTCGGCGAGCTCGGCCACCGAATCGTCCCAGATCTTCTCGTACGCGTGGTCGCTCTTGGGGTGCGTGACCACGAGGACGACCTCGTGACCAGCGTCGATGAGGGCCCGCAAGGTGCGGTGCCCCCAGGTCTGGTAGCCGAACATGGCCACGCGCATCGGCGAATCCCTTTCGCGGTCGAGGGGACGAACATCACCCACAAGGTACTAGCTGAGCCTCTCCTAAGTTAGGTTAGGGTTTCCTGAGCTTTTTCGAGTGGAGCTGAGCCGAACCGAGATGCGGCAGTGCCGCGCTAGGGGACTTTCATGTCACGAGCAGTGGTCGATGGCCAGGTGCCGGTGTACGACGTGGTCGGGGTGGGGTTCGGACCATCGAACCTCGCCCTCGCGATCGCGCTGACAGAACACAACGCCGCGCCCGGGTCCGGTGACACGGTCACCGCCCACTTCCTCGAGCGCCAGCCGCGTTTCGGCTGGCACCGCGGGATGTTGATCGACACCGCCACGATGCAGGTCTCGTTCCTCAAGGACCTCGCGACCATGCGCAACCCGACGAGTGAGTTCAGCTTCCTGAACTACCTGCACGCCAAGGGCCGGCTGATCGACTTCATCAACCACAAGAACCTGTTCCCGCTTCGGATCGAGTTCCACGACTACTTCGAGTGGGCGGCGGCCAAGGTCGACGACGTCGTGTCCTACGGCACCGAGGTGGTCTCGGTCGAGCCGGTCCGCGACGGCGACGAGGTGGTCTTCTTCGACGTTCGCGCGAAGTCCGGCGACGAGATCGTGGAGCTGCGTGCCCGCAACCTCGTGCTGGGCACGGGATTGCGGCCCAACCTGCCCGAGGGCGTCACCGGCGGTGAGCGGATCTGGCACAACAGCCAGCTGCTGCCGCGCGTCGAACGGTTGCGCGACAGCGAACCGAAGCGGTTCGTGGTGGTCGGCGCGGGCCAGAGCGCGGCCGAGGTCGCGGCCCTGCTGCACGACGAGTTCCCGCGTGCCGAGGTGTGCGCGGTCTTCGCCCGCTACGGCTACAGCCCGGCCGACGACAGCTCGTTCGCCAACCGGATCTTCGACCCCGAGGCGGTCGACCACTTCTACGGCGCCAGCGAACCCGTGAAGGACCGGCTCATGCGCTATCACGGTGCCACCAACTACTCCGCGGTCGACCTCGACTTGATCGACGAGCTCTACCGCCGCGTGTACCAGGAGAAGGTGCTCGGTGTGGAGCGGCTGCGGCTGTTCAACGTGTCCCGGCCCGTGGACGTGACCGACCACGGCACCCACGTGCGCGCGACGGTTGAATCGCTGACCACCGGCGAACGCGCGGTGCTCGACGCCGACGAGGTCGTCTACGCCACCGGGTACCTGCCGGCGGACCCGACGCCGCTGCTCGGGGAGCTTGCCACGGGTTGCCGGCGGGACGCGGAAGGCCGGCTGCGCGTGGAGCGCGACTACCGCATCACCACCGACGCCGCCGTGCGCGGTGGGCTCTACCTGCAGGGCGGTACCGAGCACACGCATGGCATCACGTCGTCGCTGCTGTCCAACACCGCGGTGCGCGTCGGCGAGATCCTGCAGTCCATTGTGGATCGCCGGGCCGCTGTGGCGCACCTGCCCGAGTACGCGGTGAGCGGCACGCGCTGACGGCGCGGCGCCCAGTCAGTCCAGCTTCAGTCCAACGGTGGAGGCTCCCAGATGACCGGCGTCGTGCCCGGTTCCCCCTTGACCGCGGCGCAGGCCGGGGTCTTCTTCGCGCAGTCGCTCGCCCCGGCGGACCCGGCGTACCTCATCGGCTGGTACGCCGACGTGCGCGGCCGCGTCGATCCGGCGCGGCTCGCGGACGCGGTGCGCCGGGCGGTCGGCGAAGCCGAGGGGCTGCATGTGAGGGCCGAGGCCGACGAGACCGGCGTGCCGCGGCAGTACCCGGCGACGTGGGTGGCCGAGGTGCCCGTGGTGGACCTGTCCGGCGAACCTGACTCCGAAGCGGCGGCGCACGCGTGGGTGCGGGCGGCACTGGCGGAGCCGGTCGACCTCGGGTGCGGGCCGTTGACCGCGCACGCGGTGCTGGCGCTGGGACCGGACCGCGTGTGGTGGGCGCAGACGTTCCACCACCTGGTGACCGACGCGTACGGCCAGGCGGTGCTCACCCGCCGGGCCGCGGAGCTTTACGACGGCGCCACGTCCACTATGGACTGGTCGGTGGCGCCGCTCCTCGCCGCCGACGGCGAGTACCGGGAATCGGCCGCGCACGAAGCGGACCGCGCGTACTGGCGCGAAAAGCTCGCCGGCCGGCCCGATCCGGTGCGGCTGGCCGGCGGCGACGGCGAGGTGGTCCGGCGGTCGGTCACGCTGCCGGCCGCCCGCGCCGACGCGCTGCGGAAGTTCGCCGGCAACCACGGCACCCGCCTGTCGCGCGTGGTGCTCGCGGCGCTCGCCGCCTACGCGCACCGGATGACGGGCGCCGAGGACCTCGTGCTCGGCCTGCCCGTCGCGGCGCGTCCCGACGCCGAGCTGCGCGGCCGGCCCGGAATGCTGTCGAACCTCTTGCCACTGCGGGTTTCCGCGCGGCCCTCGGCGACACCGGCCGAGCTGGTCTCGGCGGTCACCCGCGAGGTCGCCGACCTGCTCGACCACGGCCGCTACCGCGGTGAGGACCTCGCGCGCGAGGAGAACCTGACCGGCGGGATGCACGAGCTCACCGGGCTGAGCCTCAACTTCCTGCCGGAGGTCTCGGTCGCATTCGGCGAAGCTGTGGCGACAGTGCACAGCGTCGCGCTCGGCCCCGTCACCGACCTTGCCGTGACCGCGCACGACGCCGGCGCGGGCGGCGGGCTGCGGCTCGAGTTCGCGGCCGCCGGCACCCCCGGGACGCTCGCCGAGCACGAGCGCCGTTTCCTCGCCGTGCTCGACGCCATGGCGGCGCACGCCGACCGCCCGATCGCAGCGATCGACCTGCTCACCGAACGCGAACGGCAGCTCGTGCTGACCGAGTTCGCGACGTCGCCCGCCGAATCCCCGGAGCTGAACTGGCCCGAGGCCTTCGCCCGCGTCGTCGCGCGGCAGCCGGAGGCCGTCGCCGTGGTGTGCGAGGGCGAGCAGCTCACCTACGCCGAGCTCGACGCCGCCGCGAACCGCCTGGCGCGCCTGCTCGCCGCCCGCGGGGTGGGGGCCGAGGACGTGGTCGCCGTGGCGCTGCCGCGCTCGATCGACCTGGTCGTGGGCCTGCTCGGCGTGCTCAAGGCCGGCGCCGCGTACCTGCCGCTGGACCTGGACCTGCCCGAGGACCGCCTGGAGTACCTGCTGACGGACTCGGGCGCGCGCGTCGTCCTGTCGGTCGCCGAGTCCGCGGACCAGCTGCCCGTGGTCGACGACGTCGTCCTGCTGGACGACCCCGCTGTGCGCGCGGAGCTCACCGCTCTGGACGGCGCGCCCGTCGACCGCGGCGGGCTGCGGCTCGACCGCGCCGCGTACGTCATCTACACCTCCGGTTCCACCGGCAAGCCCAAGGGCGTGGTGCTCTCGCACGACGGCATCGGCAGCCTGATCGTCACGGCCACCGAGCGCATCGGGATCACGCCCGAGAGCCGGGTCGTGCAGTTCGCGTCGGCGGGGTTCGACGTGACGGTGTGGGACCTCGTGATGTCGCTGTGCGTGGGCGGGCGCGTGATCGTGGTGCCGTCGCACCGCCGCGTCGCGGGCGTCGAGCTCACCGGCTACATCGCCGACAACGCCGCCACGCACATGATCCTGCCGCCCTCGCTGGTCGCCGCGCTGCCGGCCGACTGCGAGCTGCCGAAAGGCGCGGTGCTCATCGTCGGCACGGAAACCGTGCCGCCCGAGCTGATCGCGCGCTGGGCGAAGGACCTGCGCGTGGTCGCCGCGTACGGGCTCACCGAAGCGACGGTGAACTCCACGCTGTGGCTCGCGGAAACGGACTGGACCGGGCCGATCCCGATCGGGCGCCCCGACCCCAACACCCGCTGCTACGTGCTGGACACCGCGCTCAACCCCGTGCCACCGGGCGTCGAGGGCGAGCTCTACGTGGGCGGCCGCGGCCTCGCGCGCGGGTATGTCGGGCGTGCCGGGCTCACCGCCGAGCGGTTCGTGGCCGACCCGTTCGCCGGCCCGGGGGAGCGCATGTACCGCACGGGCGACCGCGTGCGCTGGCGCGCAGACGGGAACCTCGACTTCCTGGGCCGCGCCGACCACCAGGTCAAGATCCGCGGTTTCCGGGTGGAGCCGGGTGAGATCGAGTCGGTGATCGCGGCGCACGACGGCGTCGCACGCGTGGCCGTGGTGCCGCGCGAGGTCAAGCCGGGTGACCGGCGGCTGGTCGCGTACGTGGTGCCGGAGCAGGCGCCGGGCGCCGACCGGGACGCGGCGCGGGAGGCCGCGCAGGTCGACCGCTGGAAGGACGTGCACGAGCTGCTCTACTCGGTCGCCGGTCGCGACCCGTTCGACGAGGGGTTCACCGGCTGGAACTCCAGCTACGACGGGGAATCGCTGCCGCTGGGCGACATGCGTGCGTGGCGGGAATCCACCGTGGACTCGATTCGGGCGTTGCGGCCCCGTCGCGTTCTGGAGCTCGGCGTGGGCAGCGGGCTGCTGCTGTCGAAGCTCGCGCCGGACACCGATGAATACTGGGCGCTGGACCTGTCCGAAGAAGTGGTGCGGCTGCTGGAAACCCGTGTCGCGGACCGGCCGGAGCTGGCGGGCAAGGTGCACCTGCGGGCGCGCCCGGCGCACGAGCTGGGCGACCTGCCTGCCGGACACTTCGACACCGTGGTGATCAACTCGGTCGTGCAGTACTTCCCGAGCGCGGATTACCTCGTCGACGTGTTGCGGCAGGTCACGGGCTTGCTCGCCCCTAGTGGCTCAGTGTTCGTGGGTGACGTGCGGAACCTGAGCCTGCAGCGCGTGCTGCGCGCGGGCATCGCGGCCGCGCAGGGGGACGCGACGCCGGCCGCGGTCGACGCGGCTGTGGCTCGCGAGGACGAGCTGGTGCTCGACCCGGGCTTCTTCGCCGCGCTGCCTCGGCGGATCAGTGCGTTCACCGCGGCCGACCTGCGGCTGAAGCGCGCGACGTACGAGAACGAGCTCAGCCGGTACCGCTACGACGTCGTGCTGCGGACGGAACCCGTTGCCCCGCGCGAGGTTCCGGCGGTGCCGTGGGCCGAGCTGGGCTCGTCCGACGCGTTCTCGGCTCACCTCGGCGAGCACCAGCCGGCCGCGCTGCGCGTGACGGGGATCCCGAACGAGCGGCTCATCCCGGATCTCACGGCGCTGCAGGCGCTCGGCGGGGAGCCGGCGCCGGCTCGCGGTGCGGCCACGGACCCGGACGTGCTGGTCGAGCTGGCCGGCGCGGCCGGATACCGCGCGGCGGCCACGTGGTCGGGGGACACGGCGACGGCGTTCGACCTCGTGCTGTCGCGCGAGGAGCCGGTCGCGACGTACCTCGGTGCGACCGACGGTCCGCTCGCCAACGTGCCGGTGGTCTACCGCGATCCCGCGTCGCTGATGAAGGATCTGCGCACCCACGTCGAAGGGGCGTTGCCGCACTACCTGGTGCCCTCGGCGTTCGTGCCGCTGGATCGCCTGCCGATCATGACCAACGGCAAGCTCGACCGCGCCGCGCTGCCCCTGCCCGACTTCGGGGCGCTGGCGCGGGGCCGCTCGCCTCGGACGCCGCGCGAGGTCGCGTTGTGCACGGTGATGGCCGACGTCCTCGGCGTGCCCTCGGTCGGCGCGGACGACGACTTCTTCGCGCTCGGCGGCGACAGCATCTCGTCGATCCGGCTCGTGCTCGGCGCCGCTCGCCACGGCCTCGCCATCACGCCACGGCAGGTGTTCCAGCACCGCACCGCGGAGGCGCTCGCCGGGTGCGCCGGTGAAGTGACCACAGCCGACGAATCGGCCGAGCCGCTGCTGGAACTGTCGGAAACGGACTCGGCCGCCCTCGGCTCGCACGCCGAGGTGCTGCCGGTGACCCCGTTGCAGCAAGGGTTCTTCTTCCACGCCGCGTTCGAGGACGACGACGTCTACACCGTCCAGGAGATCTTCGACCTGGCCGGGCCGGTGGACCCGCCGACGCTGCGCCGCGCCGTGCAGAACCTCCTCGACCGCCATTCGTCGCTGCGGTCGGGTTTCCGCCAGCTCGACGACGGCCGAGTGGTCCAGGTCGTGGCCGCGCACTCCGAGCTGCCGTGGCGGGAGGTCTCGCCCGAAGGCGCCGCCGACGCGCTCGCCGCCGACCGCGACCGCCGCTTCGCCCTCGACCGGCCGCCGCTGCTGCGCGCCACGCTCGTCGGGCGCGAGCGGCTCGCCCTGACGTTCCACCACATCGTGGCCGACGGCTGGTCGGTCGCCGTGATGGTGCGCGAGATCCTCGCGCGCTACGGCACCACCGAACCGCTTCGGCCCGAACCCGCCTCGCGGACGGCGCACCTGCGCCTGCTGGCCGCGCGCGACCACGACGCGGCACGGCAGGCGTGGGGCGCAGCGCTCGCGGGCGTCGAGGAACCGACCCGCCTGGTGACCACGCCCGCCGGAGTGGCGCCACGGCGTCCTTCGCGCGTGCACTTCGCCGTCGACTCGGCGACCACCGCCCGCGTGGGCACGTTCGCGCGCGAGCACGGGCTCACGCTCGGCACCGTGCTGCACGGCGCGTGGGCTCTGCTGCTCGGCCGCCTGATCGGCCGTGGGGACCTGGTCTTCGGCAGCACGGTGTCGGGCCGCGACCCCGGTGTCGCGGGGATCGAGGATGCCGTCGGCGTGTACATCAACACCTTGCCCGTGCGGGTCCGCTGGACCGGGGGCGACACCGTCGCCGGGCTGCTGCGGCGGTTGCAGGACGAGCAGGCCGCGCTGCTGGACCACCAGCACCTCGGGCTCGCCGAGCTGCAGCGGATCGCCGGCGTGGGCCAGGAAGAGCTCTTCGACACGCTCGTCGTGGTCGAGAACTACCCGCGCGAGAACGACGACGCGGGCGCGCTGCGCGTGACCGGCGTCGAGGTCGTGGACGCGGTGCACTACCCGGTCGCGCTCATCGCCACGCCGGGCGACACGCTCGAGTTCGGGCTGAAGTTCGACGCGGCGCGCCTTGACGCACGGGCGGCCGAGCAGCTCGCGGAGCGGTTCGTGCGCGTGCTCGAAGCGTTCGCCGCGGCCCCGGACGCGCCGGTGGCGCACGTGGACCTCGTCTCGGCCGCCGAGCTGGAGCGGCTGGGAGAGCTGAACGCGACCGCCGTGTCAGTGCCGGAGCAAACGCTGCTCACGGCGTTCGAGCGGCACGTGGCCGAGGCTCCCGACGCGATTGCGGTGCTGTTCGAGGACCAGCGACTGTCCTATGCGGACCTGGACACTCGCGCGGCCGCGCTGGCCCGACGGTTGCGGGCCCGCGGTGCCGGGCCCGGGTCGGTGGTCGCCGTCGCGGTGCCGCGCTCGGCCGAGCTGATGGTGGCACTGCTGGGCGTGCTGAAGTCCGGCGCGGCTTACCTGCCCCTCGACCTCGACTACCCGGCCGAACGGCTCGAGTACATGCTCGCTTCCTCGGGGGCCGCGCTGGTCGTCATCGAACCGGGGACGGCCGCGAAGGTCCCGGCAGGGCCCGAACAGGTGGCCGTCGACGGCCCCGAAGACAGCACCGCGGTCGAGGTTCCCGGCGCGGTTGGCGGGCCGGACGACGCCGCCTACCTGATCTACACGTCCGGTTCGACCGGCCGGCCCAAGGGTGTTGTGGTCACGCACCGCGCGATCGTCAACCGGCTCGTGTGGATGCAGCACGAGTACCGGCTGGGCGCCGACGACCGCGTGCTGCAGAAGACGCCGTCGAGCTTCGACGTGTCCGTGTGGGAGTTCTTCTGGGCGCTGCGCGAAGGCGCGGCCGTGGTGTTCGCCCGGCCCGACGGCCACCGCGACCCGGCCTACCTCGCCGAGGTGATCCGCACCCACGGTGTGACAACGCTCCATTTCGTGCCGTCGATGCTGGCCGCGTTCCTCTCCGTCGAGGAGGTCACCGGCGATCCGCGCTGGGCCGCGTCGCTGCGTCGCGCGTTCACCAGCGGCGAGGCGCTGCCCGGCGAGGCCGCGGCACGCTGGCGGCGGCTGACGGGGGTGCCGCTGCACAACCTGTACGGCCCGACCGAGGCGGCCGTGGACGTGTCGTACTTCCCGTTCCGCGACGGTCCGGAAACGACTGTCCCCATCGGACGTCCGGTGTGGAACACGCGCCTGCTCGTGCTGGACACGTGCCTGCGCCCGGTGCCCGACGGCGTGGCGGGGGAGCTGTACCTCGCGGGCGTGCAGCTCGCGCGGGGTTACCACGGGCAGCCCGCGCTGACGGCGGAACGGTTCGTGGCCGACCCGTTCGGCGAGCCCGGCGCGCGGATGTACCGCACGGGTGACTTGGTGCAGCGCCGCGCGGACGGCGAGCTCGAGTACCTGGGCCGCACCGACCGGCAGGTGAAGATCCGCGGCAACCGCGTCGAGCTGGGCGAGATCGAGGCCGTGCTCGCGGCGCAGCCGGGCGTCCGGGCGGCCGCGGTCGTCGTGCACGACGGCGCCCTGGTCGGTTACGCAGCCGGTGCCGTGGACACCGACGAGCTCCGGGCCGCGTTGACCGCGGCGTTGCCCGCGACGATGGTGCCCCACGCCCTCGTGGTGCTCGACGAGTTCCCGCTGACCCCGAGCGGCAAGCTCGACACCCGCGCCCTGCCCGCGCCGGCCGTCCCCGCGGCCGCGGCGACGGTGCAGCGCGGCGACGACCGCGAGTCCGCCCTGGCGGCGATCTTCGCCGACGTGCTCGGGCTGGCCGAGGTCGGCGCGGACGGTGACTTCTTCCTGCTGGGCGGCGACAGCATCACGTCGATCAGCGTGTCGAGCCGGGCCCGCCGGGCCGGGTTCGACCTGAGCCCGAAGGACGTGTTCACCCACCGCACGCCCGCCGCGCTGGCGGCGCTCGGTGGCGAGCCCCGGGCGCAGGGGCCGGTGTCCGACCCGGACGGGGTCGGCGACGTGCCGCTGCTTCCCGAGGTCCACCGCCTGCGCGAATTCGGCGACAGCGGTGCCGAGTCGATCGAGCTGCGCCTGCCGGCCGATGCGGACACCGAAAGCCTCGCGGCCGCTCTGCAGGCAGTGTTCGACCACCACGACGGGCTGCGGCTCAAGCGCAGCCGCGTCGCGTCCGTGCTGTGGTCGCTCGAGACGCGCCCGGCCGGCGCGGTCGACGCCGCCGAGGTGCTGCTCGCCGCGAACACCACTGCCGCGAACACCACGGCTGCGGACACCACTGCCGCGGACACCACGGCCGAGTTCGACCCGGACGCCGGGATCCTGCTGCAGGCCGTCCGGTCCGGCGACCGGCTCGTGCTCACGGCCCACCCGTTGCTGGTCGACGCGCCGTCGTGGCGCACGATCGCCGCCGACCTCGCCACGGTATGGACGGCGGTGCAGGCCGGGCGCACGCCGGTGTTCGCCGCGGTGGAAACCTCGCTGCGCACCCACGCCCGCGCCGTCACCGAGCGAGCGCAGGCGCCGGAGCTGCTGGCGGACCTGGAACACTGGGCCGCGACGCTCGCGCCGGGTGCCGCGACGGTCCCCGTCGCCGGGACGCAGATCGAACGCATCGTGCGGTTCCCCCTCGACCAGAGCCGGGCCCTCGTCGAGCAGCTGCCGGCGTCGGTGCGCGGAGACGTGACCGACGTGCTGCTCACGGCCCTCGCGCAAGCCGGCGGCGAGCTGATCGTCGACGTGCTCGACCGTCCTGAAGGGACACCTGCCGCGGTGGGCGCGCTGCACACCGCGCGTCCGGTGCGGCTGACCGCGCCGGACCTCAAGCAGGTCAAGGACCTCGTCCGCGCAGCCCCCGACACGCTCGGCTACGGCCTGCTGCGCTACCTCAACCCGCAGGCCGCGCCGTTGTTCGCCCAGCTCGCCCGCGCCGACGTGCTGCTGCGCTACGCGGGCCACGTGTCGTTCGGCGCGCAGGACTGGGACTTCGCGGCCGGCCCGGGCGCACCGGTCGGCGCGCACGCGCTGCGCATCGGCGCGGTCTGCGAGGACACGCCGGAAGGACCGGTGCTGGCGCTCACCTTCGCCGGTGCCACACCGGACTTCGTCGACCGCGTGGTCGCCGCACTGGCCGACCTCGCCGGGACGGACGTCGCCGCGGCCGGGCTGACCACGTCGGACCTCACGCTGATCGAGTTGGCACAGGACGAGATCGAGCACGTCGAACGGCTGAGCCCGCTGCCGCTGTCGGACATCTGGCCGCTTTCGCCGTTGCAGGAAGGCCTGTTCTTCCACTCCAGCTACGACCAGTCGCGCATCGACGTCTACACGATCCAGGAGGCCATCGACCTCGACCGGCACCTCGACGCCGATCGCCTGCGTGCCGCGTGCGCGGCGCTGATGGACCGCACGCCCAGCCTGCGCGCGGGCTTCACTAGCGAAGGCCTGCGCGGGCCGGTGCAGTTCGTCACCGCTGGCTTCCCGCCGCCGGTGACCGAAGTGGACCTGCGCGGACTGTCCGAAGCGGACCGTGAGCGGCAGCTGGCCGAGCTGATGGAGCGCGACCGGACGACCCGGTTCGACCTCGCTACCCCGCCGCTGTTCCGGATCACGCTCGTGCGCCTCGGCGACGAACGCGCCCGCGTGGTGCTCAACCGGCACCTGCTGCTGTGGGACGGCTGGTCCGCGTGGCTGTTCATCGAGCAGCTCTTCGCGCACTACGAAGGCGGCGAACAGCCGACCGGCGGGTCCTATGTGGACTACTTGGAGTGGTTGTCCCGCCAGGACGTCGAGGAGGCCACGGCGGCGTGGCGCTTGGCGCTGTCGGGGCTGGGCGAGCCGACGCTGATCGGCCCCGACACGCAGGGGCTGGAACCCGTCACGCCGGTCAACCTCGACACACACCTGACGCCCGAGCTGACCGACCGGCTGCGCGACGAGGCCCGGCGCCACGGTCTCACGGTGAACTCGGTGCTCAACGCGGCGTGGGCCCTCGTGCTGTCCACGATGGTCGGCCGCCAGGACGTGGTGTTCGGCGCCGCCGTCGCCGGGCGCCCCGCCGCCGTGCCGGACATCGAGACCACGATCGGCCTGTTTCTCAACACCGTGCCGGCGCGTGTGCGGCTCGTGCCCGACGAGCCGGTGCTCGACCTGCTGCGCCGCATCCAGTCCGAGCGCATGGACCTCACACCGTACGAGTTCATGAGCCTCGGCGTGCTGCAGCGCGAGGCCGGCCACCGCGTGCTGTTCGACACGCTGTTCGTGCTCCGCGGCGCGGACGGCGACGAGCGTTACGCCGGGCTGCGCCACCGCCACGGCATCTCGAGCCTCGTGAACGTCGATGCCACGCACTACCCGTTGACGCTGGTCGTCACGCCGGGGCAGTCGATGCGCGTGACCCTGTCCTACCGCGACGACGTGATCGCGGCCGACGAGGCCGCCGTGCTGCTGAGCCGGTTCACCGGGCTCGTCGAGCAGCTCGTCGGCGACCTCACCGCACCTGTCGGCGCGCTGGAGACGGTGTCCGCCGAGCGCCGCGCGGAGCTGGCGGAGATCTGGTCGGCCACCGAGCACCCGATGGTGCGGGACACGATCGCCGACCTGCTTGCCGCGCAGGCCACGAGCACGCCGGATGCCACCGCCCTCGTGTTCGGCGAGCAGACGCTGACCTACTCGGAGCTCGACGAAGCCGTGAACCGCATGGCCCGCCTGCTGCTTTCCCGCGGCGCCGAGCCGGAACGCGTGATCGCGCTCGGCCTGCCGCGCTCGATCGACATGGTCGTGGCGCTGTTCGCCGTGCTGCGCACCGGAGCCGCGTACCTGCCGCTCGAACTCGACTACCCGGCCGACCGCCTCGCGCTGATGCTCGACGATGCCGGCCCCCTGTGCCTGGTCACGACCACGGCCGTCGCGCGGGATCTGCCGCAGGACCTGCCGCGCGTGCTGCTCGACAGCGAGGAGACGCGCGCGGAACTCGGCGCGCTGTCCGGCGGCGACCTGGCGGACGCCGAACGCCCACTGTTCGGCCGCGACCGTGCCGACCGCATGGAACACCCCGCGTACGTCATCTACACCTCCGGTTCCACGGGGAAGCCGAAGGGCGTCGTCACGCCCTACCGCGGCCTGACGAACATGCAGCTCAACCACCAGGAAGCGATCTTCGGGCCGGCCATCGAGTCGGCCGGCGGGCGGCGGCTGCGGATCGCGCACACCGTGTCGTTCGCGTTCGACATGTCGTGGGAAGAGCTGCTGTGGCTCGTGGAGGGCCACGAGGTGCACGTGTGCGACGAGGACCTGCGCCGCGACGCCCGCGCGCTCGTGGCGTACTGCGACCGGCATCGCGTCGACGTGGTGAACGTGACGCCGACCTACGCGCACCTGCTCATCGAGGAGGGCCTGCTCGAGGAAGGTCCCGAAAGCCACCGCCCCGCGTTGGTGCTGCTCGGCGGCGAGGCCGTGTCCGAATCGGTCTGGAACCGCCTGCGCGACACCGAAGGCGTCTACGGCTACAACCTCTACGGCCCCACCGAGTACACGATCAACACCCTCGGGGGCGGCACGACCGACAGCGACACCCCGACCGTCGGCAAGCCCATCTGGAACACCCGCGCGTACATCGTGGACAACTGGCTGCGGCCGGTGCCCGACGGCGTGCCCGGTGAGCTCTACATCGCCGGCACCGGCCTGGCCCGCGGCTACCTCGGTCGAGCGGCCCTCACCGCGGAGCGGTTCGTCGCGGATCCGTTCGGCGAGCCCGGCGCGCGCATGTACCGCACGGGCGACCTCGTGCGCCGGCGGCCCGACGGGAACCTCGACTTCCTCGGCCGCACCGACGACCAGGTGAAGATCCGCGGCTACCGCGTGGAGCTGGGCGAGATCGAGACGGCGCTGGCGCGGCACCCGCAGGTCGCGCAGGCGGCCGTGATCGCGCGACCGGACCCGTCGGCACCGGGGCTGCAGCGGCTCGTCGGCTACGTCGTGCCGGCCGAGCTGAGCGGCGACGAGCGCGACGCGGCCGAGGCCGACCAGGTCGGCGAATGGGAGCAGATCTACTCCGACGAGTACACCGAGATCCCGACCGCGCTGTTCACCGAGGACTTCGCCGGCTGGGACTCCAGCTACGACGGCACGCCGATCCCGCTGGCGCACATGCGGGAGTGGCGCGCGGCCACCGTCGCGCGCATCGAGGAGCTGGCGCCGCGGCGGATCCTGGAGATCGGCGTCGGCACCGGCCTGCTGATGGGGCAGCTCGCGCCGCACGCCGAGGAGTACTGGGGCACCGACCTCGCCGCGCCGGTGATCGGCAAGCTCACGCGAGAGCTGGAGCGGGATCCGGAGCTGGCCGCCAAGGTCGCACTGCGGGCGCAGCCGGCGCACGAGTTCGGCGACCTGCCGCGCGGCCACTTCGACACCGTCGTCATCAACTCCGTGATCCAGTACTTCCCGAGCGTCGACTACCTCACGCAGGTGCTGAGCACGGCGCTCGATCTGCTCGCGCCGGGCGGTTCGCTGTTCGTCGGCGACGTGCGGAACCTCCGGCTGGTGAGGTCGTTCCACACGGCCATCCAGCTCACGCGCGCCGACGCGACGTCAGACGTCGCCCAGCTGCGCCGCGCGATCGAACGCGGAGCCGCGCTGGAGAAGGAGCTCCTGCTCGACCCGGACTACTTCACGGCGCTCGCGCACACGCTGCCCGGCGTCGGCGCCCGCATCCGCGTGAAGCGGGCCGAACTGCACAACGAGCTGAGCCGCTACCGCTACGACGTCGTGCTCACCAAGGACACCGCGGGCGAGGTGCCGGTGGCGCAGGCGCCGCGCCTGCTGTGGGACGAGGCCGGCTCGCTCGCCGAGCTGGAGAGCAGGCTGACCGGCGACCAGCTGCGTGTCAGCCGGATTCCGGACGCGCGGCTCGCCGCGGAGTTCGCCGCCATGCGGGCGCTCGACGCGGGCGCGCCGCTGCTCGACGTGCTGGATCGCTTCCACGGCACCGGTGACGGCATCGAACCCGAAGCGGTGCACCGCCTGGGTGAGCGCCTGGGCTATGCCGTGCACACGACGTGGTCGACCGGCGTCGACGGGGTGTTCGACGCCGTGTTCGTCCGCGCGGAGGCACCGGTCTCGGGCCTGTACGTGCCCGCTGCGACGGGCACGAACCTCACGCGGTTCGCCAACCGCCCCACCGCCGCGCGCGGCAGCGCCGAACTGGTGCAGGTGCTGCGCGACGAGCTGAAGCGGCAGCTGCCCGACTACATGGTCCCGGCGGCGTTCGTGACGCTCGGCAGCCTGCCCCTGACCGACAACGGCAAGCTCAACGTCCGCGCCCTGCCCGATGCCGAACCCGCCGTGTCGCTGGCGGAGAGCCGGCCCGCGGCCTCGCGCGAGGAAGAGGTTCTCTGCGAGCTGTTCGCCGAGGTCCTCGGCCTCGTGCGCGTGGGCGTGGAGGACTCGTTCTTCGACCTCGGCGGGCACTCGCTGCTGGCCACCCGTCTGATCAGCCGCGCGCGGACCGAGCTCGGCGCCGAGCTGGCGATCAAGGACCTGTTCGAGGCCCCGACCGTCGCGGAGCTGGCCGCGCGGGCCGGGAGCGGCGAACCCGCGCGGCCGTCGGTTGTGCGCGCGGAACGGCCCGAGCGCGTCCGGCTGTCTGCGGCCCAGCGCCGGCTACTGCTGCTGGAAGAGCTGGGCGAGGTCGGCGAGGCGTATGACTTCCCGCTGTTCTTCCGCGTGTGTGGCGACCTCGACGTGGCCGCGCTGCGCACCGCGCTCGGCGACGTCGTCGCCCGGCACGAGTCGCTGCGCACCGTCTTCGCCGACCACGAAGGCTCGCCGTACCAACGGGTTCTGCCCGCGGCGGAGCCGGAGCTCACGGTCGGGGACTGCGCGGAGGCCGACGTGCCCGAGCGGCTGCGGGAGCTGGCCCGGTACCGCTTCGACCTGCGACGCGAGCCGCCGCTGCGCGCCGAGGTGCTGCGGCTGGACGATCGTGACCACGTGGTGGCGATCGTGCTCCACCACGTCGCCACCGACGAATGGTCCGACCGGCCGTTCCTCGCGGACCTGACCACTGCGTACGAGGCGCGCGTGGCCGGCCGCTCGCCGGAGCTCGCGCCGCTTCCCGTGCAGTACGCGGACTACGCGCTCTGGCAGGAGGCGCTGCTCGACCGGCTCGGTTCCGAGCAGCTGGAGTTCTGGACCACGGCGTTGCGCGGCCTGCCGGACGAGCTGGCTCTGCCGGCCGACCGGCCCCGCCCCGCCCGTCCGAGTGGTGCCGGCCGGACCGTGCGGGCCGGACTGCCGGCCGAGGTCGCCCGAGCGCTGCACGGCTTGGCGGCGTCGTCGGGCGCGAGCATGTTCATGGTGCTGCACGCGACCGTCGCGACCCTGCTGCACCGGCTCGGGGCGGGCGAGGACATCCCGCTGGGCGCGCCGATCGCGGGCCGCACCGACGCCGCGCTCGACGAGCTGGTCGGGTTCTTCGTCAACACGCTCGTGCTGCGCGCCGACCTGTCCGGTGAGCCGACGTTCGCCGAGCTGCTCGCCCGGCTGCGCGAAGCGGACCTTTCCGCGTTCTCGCACCAGGACCTGCCCTTCGACCGGCTGGTCGAAGAGCTGAACCCGGACCGCGTGCCGGGGCGCAACCCGCTGTTCCAGGTCATGACGGGCTACCACTACCGGCCCGACGGCGACCCGGACGTGCTGGGGCTGCCCACCGAGTGGCTCGAGGTGCCCGGTGAGACGGCGATGTTCGACCTGAGCTTCACAATGGTCGACGGCGCCGGTGCCGAGATCACGTTGCAGCTGGAGTACGCCACCGACCTGTTCGACGCGGGCACGGCGGAGCGGATGCTCGCGCGGCTGGTCTCGCTGTTCGGCCAGGTTGCCGCCGAACCCGCCGCCACGATCGGCGAGTACGACCTGCTCGGCGACGACGAACGCGATCTCGTTGTGCGCCAGTGGAACGACACCGCGCACGAGAGCGAACCGGCGACCGTGGCGGAGCTGGTCGAGGCCCAGGTGGCGGCGACGCCGGACGGCGTGGCCGTGGTGTTCGAGGGCACTTCCCTGACCTACGCCGAGGTGGACGCGTGGGCCAACCGGCTCGCCCACTGGCTGCGGGAGCAGGGCATTGGCGCCGAATCGGTGGTCGCGGTCGCGCTGCCTCGCTCGGTCGAGTTGGTCGTGGCGCTGTACGCCGTGCACAAGGCGGGCGCCGCCTACCTGCCGCTCGACCCCGGCCAGCCGGCCGAGCGCGTGGAGTACCTGCTCGCCGATGCCGCTGCGGTGTGTGTCCTCGACGACCCGGCGCTCCTCGGGCGGCTGGACGGCTACCCCGCCACGGCACCGGAACGCGTGGCGCGCCCGGCGAACCCCGCGTTCGTCCTCTACACGTCCGGTTCGACCGGTCGGCCCAAGGCCGTGGTTGTTCCGCACGAAGGCGTGGTGAACCGGCTGCGCTGGCTGCAGCACGCTTATCCGATGGACGCGACGCACCGCATGCTGCACAAGACGCCGATCACCTTCGACGTGTCGGTGAGCGAGGTGTTCTGGCCGCTCATGGTCGGCGGCGTCGTGGTCGTCGCGCGCCCGGACGGGCACCGCGACCCGCGGTACCTGGCCGAGCTGATCCAGGCCGAGCGCGTGACAGCCGCCGACTTCGTGCCGTCGATGCTGCAGCTGTTCCTGGAAGAACCCGCCGCGGCCGGGTGCACGAGCCTCACGCGGATCGTCGTCGGCGGCGAGGCGCTGGGACGCGACCTGGCCGCCCGGGTCCGCGAGGTGCTCGGCATCCCGCTGCACAACCTCTACGGCCCGACCGAGACGTCGATCGACGTGCTGGCCTGGACCGACGACGGCGGGCCGATCGCGATCGGGCGGCCGGGCTGGAACGTGCGCGCGTACGTGCTCGACGCGCGCCTGCAGCCGGTGCCGCCGGGCGTCACCGGCGCGCTATACCTCGCGGGCGCCCAGCTCGCCCGTGGTTACCTCGGGCGGCCCGGCCTGACGGCGGATCGCTTCGTCGCCGACCCGTTCGGCCCGCCGGGTTCGCGGATGTACCGCACTGGCGACCTGGCCCGCCACCGCGCCGACGGCGTGCTGGAGTTCTCGGGCCGCGCCGACGACCAGGTGAAGGTGCGCGGCGTCCGGATCGAGCCCGGTGAGGTCGAGGCCGCGCTGGCCGGCGACCCATCGGTGGCGCAGGTCCGGGTGGCCGCGCGCGACGGGCTGCTGGTCGCCTACGTCGTCCCGGCCGGTGCGCTGGACGCGGCCGGTTTGCGGGCGCGGGCCGCGGAAACGCTGCCGCCGCACCTGGTTCCGGCGGCGGTCGTCGAGCTGGCGGAGCTGCCGCTCACCCCGAGCGGCAAGCTGAACCGCCGTGCGCTGCCGGCGCCGGAGTTCTCGGCCGGGTCCGGCCGGGCGCCCCGGACGGCGCGCGAGACCGAGCTGTGCGAGCTCTTCGCCGAGGTGCTCGGCGTGGCCGAGCCGAGCGTCGACGACGACTTCTTCGCTCTCGGCGGGCATTCACTGCTCGTGATGCGGCTGGTGAGCCGGATCCGGGGCGCCCTCGGCGTCGACGTGCCGCTGCGCACGGTGTTCGATGCGCCGACGGTCGCGCAGCTGGCCACCCGACTCGACGGTCTGTCGGCCGGGCGGCCCGAACTGGTGGCGGCGACGCGGCCGGAGGTGCTCCCGCTTTCGGCGGCGCAGCAACGGCTCTGGTTCCTCTACCGCTTGGACGGCCCCACGTCGACGTACTCCGTGCCGCACACGTGGCGGCTGCGGGGCGCCTTGAACCTCGACGCGTTGCGCGCGGCGTTCGGCGACGTCGTCACCCGGCACGAGGTGCTGCGCACGGTCTTCGAGGAACACGACGGGGTCCCCGCGCAGCGGATCCTCGCCGGCGCGCCGCTGGACTTCGCCGTCGAGCACGTGACCGAGGTGACCGCGGGGATCCGGTCCGAAGTGGACGTTCCGTTCCGGCTCGACGAGGCCCCGCCGGTGCGGGTGCGCGTGTTCACCGTGGCCGACGACGAGCACATGCTGCTGGTGCTGCTGCACCACGTGGTCACCGACGAGTGGTCGGAAGGCCCGCTGCTCGCCGACCTCGCGACGGCCTACCGCGCGCGGCTCGACGGTGTCGCTCCCGAGTGGACACCGTTGCCGGTGCAGTACGCGGACTACGCGTTGTGGCACCAGGCCGTGCTCGACGGCGAGCAGGAGGGCCAGAGCTCGTTCTGGCGCGACGCGCTCGCCGGGCTGCCGGAGGAGCTGGATCTGCCCGCCGACCGGCCGCGGCCGGCGGAGTCCAGCCACCGCGGCGGCACGGTGACGTTTGAGGTGCCGGCCGAGCTCACGGCGCGGCTGCGCGCGCTGGCGATCGGGCACGACACCAGCATGTTCATGCTCAGCCAGGCCGCGGTCGCCACGCTGCTGCACCGCCTGGGCGCCGGCACCGACATCGCGCTGGGCGCGCCGGTGTCCGGGCGCACGGACGAACGGTTGACGGATCTGGTCGGGTTCTTCGTGAACTCGCTGGTCCTGCGCACGGATCTGGCGGGCGATCCCGCGTTCGGCGAGCTGTTGCGACGGGTGCGGGCGACGGACCTGGCCGCGTTCTCACACCAGGACCTGCCGTTCGACCGCGTGGTCGAGGTGGCGGACCCGGAGCGTTCCCTGGCGCGGCACCCGCTGTTCCAGACCATGGTCGTGTACCTGCCGGAGGGCGCGGACTCGCCACAGCTGCCAGGGCTGCAGGTCGTGCGCGAGGACGTGACGCAGGACGTCGCGAAGTTCGACCTCGAGTTCGGGTTCCTGGAGCAGCCGGGCGGCGCGATCGCCGGCGCGGTGGAGTACAGCGCTGACCTGTTCGACCGCGCGACGGCGGAGTCGTTCTCGACGCGGCTGGTGCGGGTGCTGGAGCAGGTGGCCGCTGATCCCTCGGTGCCGGTCGGGTCGGTCGACGTGCTGTCGGACGATGAATCGGCGCTGCTGGCGACGTGGAACGCCACCGATCACGACGTGGTCCCGGCGACACTGCCGGAGCTGTTCGAGGCGCAGGTCGCTCGGACGCCGGATGCCGCCGCGGTGGTGTTCGAGGGCGCGTCGCTGTCGTACGCGGAGCTGAACGCGCGGGCCAACCAGCTCGCCCGGTGGCTGCGCGAGAACGGCGCCGGGCCGGAGTCCGTGGTCGCGGTGTCGCTGCCGCGGTCGCTGGACCTCGTGGTATCGCTCTACGCGATCCACAAGGCGGGCGCGGCCTACCTGCCGCTCGACCCGGACTACCCGGCCGACCGGCGTGAGTTCATGCTCGCCGACGCCGCTCCGGCCGTCGTGCTCGACGGCCCGGTCGACGCGTCCGGTCACGGCAGCACGAACCTGGAGCTCACGGTTCCACCGGACGCGCCCGCGTACGTGATTTACACCTCGGGCTCGACCGGGCGGCCCAAGGGCGTCGTGGTCCCGCACGCCGGGATCGTGAACCGGTTGCAGTGGATGCAGGACGAGTACGCACTGACCGCCGACGATCGCGTGCTGCAGAAGACGCCGTCGAGCTTCGACGTGTCGGTGTGGGAGTTCTTCTGGCCGCTCGTCACCGGCGCGACGCTGGTGGTCGCCAAACCCGAGGGGCACACGGATCCCGTGTACCTCGCGGGGCTGATCCAGCGTGAAGGCGTGACGACCGTCCACTTCGTCCCGTCGATGCTGGAGGTGTTCCTCGGCGAACCGGGCGCCCGCGCGTGCCCGAGCCTGCGGCGCGTGCTGTGCAGCGGTGAGGCCCTGCCGGCCGACGTCGTGGCGAAGTTCGACCTCGACGCCGAACTGCACAACCTCTACGGGCCCACGGAGGCGTCGGTCGACGTCACCGCGGCGCCCGCGCGAGTGGCGGCGTCGGGCCGGGTCCCGATCGGACGTCCGGTGTGGAACACCCGCACCCACGTCCTTGACGCGCGCCTGCGGCCCGTGCCGCCGGGCGTGGCGGGGGAGCTGTACCTGTCCGGCGTGCAGCTGGCGCGCGGCTACCACGCGCGCCCGGGCCTGACGGCGGAACGGTTCGTCGCGGACCCGTTCGGCGCGCCCGGCGAGCGGATGTACCGGACCGGCGACCTCGCGCGCTGGACGGCGGACGGGGAGCTCGAGTTCCTGGGCCGCGCCGACGACCAGG
The DNA here is from genome assembly GCF_040654155.1 of Amycolatopsis sp. NPDC050768. NCBI lineage: Bacteria > Bacillati > Actinomycetota > Actinomycetes > Pseudonocardiales > Pseudonocardiaceae > Amycolatopsis > Amycolatopsis sp. NPDC050768. The sequence continues at coordinate 101,951 of NZ_JBFAHL010000006.1, read as the reverse complement.
TCAAGATCCGCGGCTTCCGCGTGGAGCTCGGCGAGATCGAGGCCGCTTTGGGCACGCACCCGGCCGTCGCTCAGGCGCGCGTGATCGTCCACGAAGGACGGCAGCTCGTGGCCTACGTCGTCGCGAGCGGGGCCACGGACGACCTGCTCGACAGCGCCGTTCTCAAGCACGTCGCGAAGACGCTGCCCGAGCACATGGTCCCGGCCGCCGTCGTGGCGCTGGCCGAGCTGCCGCTGACGCCGAGCGGCAAGCTCGACCGCCGGGCGCTGCCCGCACCGGAGTTCGAGGCCGGCGACGACGCTCCGGCCACACCCCGCGAGGAAGTGCTCGCGGAGCTGGTGGCCGGCGTGCTCGGGCTGCCGCGCGTCGGCGTGCGCGACGACTTCTTCCGCCTTGGCGGCGACAGCATCGTCGCGATGCAGCTCGTGGCCCGCGCCCGGGCCGCCGGTCTGCTGCTCGGCGCGCGGGACGTGTTCCGCCACCGCACGATCACCGGCCTCGCGGAGGTCGCGGGGGAGGTGCTGGCCACGCCGTCGTCGGACGACGGACGGCCGCTGCTGGACCTGAGCGAGGCGGAACGCGCGGAGCTGCAGGCGAGCGCACCCGACGCGGCCGAGGTCTGGCCGCTCACGCCGCTGCAGTCGGGGCTGCTGTTCCTGGCCACGGCCGACACCGAGGGCCCGGACGTCTACACGGTGCAGTTCGGGTTCGACCTCGCCGGCCCGCTCGATCCGTCCCGGCTGCGGCAGGCGGTGCGGGACTTGCTGGGGCGGCACCCGAACCTGCGCACGAGCTACCGGTACCTGGCTTCCGGGCGTCCGGTCGCGCTCGTCGCGCGTTCGGCCGAGCCCGAGTGGCGGGAGGCGGCCGACGACGCCCTCGACGCGGAGTTCGCGCACGAGCGCCGCCGGTTCGACGTCAGCGCCGGGCCGCTGCTGCGGTTCCTGCTCGTGCGCTTCGCCGACGGGCACCACCGGCTGGTGGTGTCGCACCAGCACCTGCTGCTCGACGGCTGGTCCGTGCCGCAGCTGCTGGCCGAGCTGTCCGCGCTGTATGCCGGCCGGGAGCAGCCGCCCGCGCTGCCGTACCGCGGTTACCTGGGCTGGCTGCGTGACCAGGACGAGGCCACGGCCAAGGCGGCCTGGCGGGACTCGCTCGCCGGCCTGGCCGAGCCCACCCGGCTCGCGCCCGTGGACCCGGATCGGGCGCCCGCGTTGCCGAAGCAGCGGACGCTGGAACTGCCCCGTGAAGCGACTGCCGAGCTGACGGAGCTGGCGCGCGAGCGCGGGCTCACGGTGAACACGCTGGTCCAGACGGCGTGGGGCCTCCTGCTCGCGTCGCTCACCGGGCGCACCGACGTGGTGTTCGGCGCGACGGTCGCGGGCCGACCGCCGGAGCTGCCCGGAATGGAGCGGATGCTCGGCCTGTTCATCAACACCGTGCCGGTGCGCGTGCGTCACGACCCGGCCGAACCGCTGTCGGCGCTGCTGGAGCGCGTGCAGGAGGAGCAGGCCGCGCTCCTGCCGCACCAGCACGTGGGGCTGGCCGACATCCAGCGCGAGGCCGGGCTGGGCGAGCTGTTCGACACGCTCGTGGTGTTCGAGAGCTACCCCGGCGCCGAGGACGATCCTGACGACGGGCTGCGGGCGACGATCGTGGACCACCGCGACTCCACGCACTACCCGCTGACGTGGGCCGTCGAACCGGCCGGGCGGCTCCGGCTCACCGCCGAGTACCGCGCGGACCTGTTCACCGACGAGGACGCGGAGCGCCTGCTCGCCGGCATGGAACTGCTGCTGGGTGCGATGGCGTCCGAAGTGGACCGTCCGGCCGGGACGGTCGACGTGCTGCCGGCTGAGCTGTCGCGGCGGATCCTGCGCGACTGGAACGACAACGCGCGCGCGGTGGAGCCGTCGACCGTCGCCGGGCTGTTCGAGGCGCAGGTGCGCCGCTCGCCCGACGCCGTCGCGGTCGTCGGCGGGGCGAAGTGGACCTATGCGGAGCTGAACGCGCGGGCCAACCGGCTCGCGCGGGCCCTGGTCGAGCGCGGTGCCGGGCCGGAGACGCTGGTGGCGCTGGCGTTGCCGAGGTCGGCCGACGTGCTGCTGGCGATCCTCGCCGTGCACAAGGCCGGCGCGGGCTATCTGCCGATCGACCCGGACTACCCGGCCGAACGGCTCGCCGCGATGCTGGCGGATGCCCGGCCCGGGCTGCTGGTCACCGTCACGGAGGTCCGCGGTGTGCTGCCCGAGTTCGACGACACGGTGCTGCTGCCGGATCTCCTGGCGGCCGAGGTGTCTGAAGTGTCCGAAGAGGACTTGACGGACGCCGACCGGCTGCGCCCGCTGCGGCCCGAGAACCCGGCGTACGTGATCTACACGTCGGGCTCGACGGGCACGCCGAAGGGCGTCGTGGTGCCGCACGCGGGGCTGGTGAACCTGTTCCACAGCCACCGGGCGACGCTGCACCGGCCGGCCGTGGCCCGCGCCGGGCGCGAGCACCTGCGGGTGGGGCACGCGTGGTCGTTCTCGTTCGACGCGTCGTGGCAGCCGCAGCTGTGGCTGCTCGACGGCCACGCCGTGCACGTGGTGCCCGACGAGGTGCGCCGCGACCCGGAGCAGCTCGCCGACCTGATCCGGCGCGAGGGCCTCGACTTCATCGAGGTCACGCCATCGCTGTTCACGCAGCTGGCCGACGCCGGGCTCGTCGAGGGCGACCGGTGCCCGCTGGCCGTGGTCGGCGTCGGCGGCGAGGCGGTGCCGGACGCGCTCTGGCGCCGGCTGGCCGAGCTGGACGGGACCGAGGCGGTCAACCTCTACGGGCCGACGGAGTCCACTGTGGACGCGCTGGTGGCGCGGATCGCGGACAGTGACCGGCCGCTCGTGGGCCGGCCGGTGGCCAACACCCGCGCGTATGTGTTCGACGGTTCGCTGCGGCCCGTCCCGCCGGGCGTCACGGGGGAGCTGTACCTCGCCGGTGGGGGCCTGGCGCGGGGATACCTCGGCCGGTCGGCGCTGACGGCCGAGCGGTTCGTCGCGGACCCGTACGGCGAACCCGGCACGCGCATGTACCGCACGGGCGACCTCGCGCGGTGGACGCCCGACGGCCGGCTCGACTTCGGCGGCCGCGCCGACGACCAGGTGAAGATCCGCGGCTTCCGCGTGGAGCCCGCGGAGATCGAGGCGGCGCTCGACCGGCACCCGGCGGTGGCGCAGTCGGTGGTCGTGGTGCGCGAGGCGCGGGTGAAGCAGCTGGTGGCGTACGTGGTGCCGGCGGCGCCGGTGGACGCTGCGGAGCTGCGGCAGTACGCCGCGTCGGCGCTGCCGGATCACCTGGTGCCGGCGGCGTTCGTGGTGCTGGAGCGGCTTCCGGTGCTGGCCAACGGGAAGCTCGACCGCGCGGCCTTGCCCGCGCCGGACTTCTCGGCCCAGGTCGGCGGCCGCGCACCGTCGACCGAGCGGGAGCGCGAGCTGTGCGCGATGGTCGGCGAGGTGCTCGGCGTGCCGGGCCTCGGCGTCGACGACGACTTCTTCGCGCTGGGCGGCGACAGCATCGTGGCCATGCAGCTGGTGGCCCGCGTCCGCGCGGGTGGGCTGCGGATCTCGCCGCGCGACATCTTCCGGCACCGGACGGTGGCGGGGCTCGCGACGGTGGCCACCGAGGCCGGCGTCGTGAAGCCGGTGTCCGACGACGGCACCGGCACCGTCGGGCTGACCCCGATCATGCACGCGATGCGGGAGCTGGGCGGCCCGATCGCCGGGTACCACCAGGCGGCGCTGCTGATCACGCCGGCCGAGGTGACGAGCGAGAGGCTTTCTTCCGTGCTGCGGGCCGTGGTCGACCGGCACCCGATGCTGCGGGCGCGGCTCGACCGGGAGCCCGAGCGGTGGGCGTTGCGGGTGCCGGCACCGGTGGACGTGAGCGGCTGGGTGTCGCGACTGGACGTTCGCGGGCTCGGGGGTGCGGAGCTGGAGCGCGTGATCGCGGCGGAAGCTCTGGCCGCGCGGGCGCGGCTCGACCCGGACGCCGGCGCGATGCTGCGGGCGACCTGGTTCGACGCCGGGCCGGCGCGGGGCCGGTTGCTGGTGCTGGTGCACCACCTCGTGATCGACGGGGTGTCCTGGCGCGTGCTGCTGCCCGACTTCGCGGCGGCGTGGGAGGCCGTGGCCGCCGGGCGGAAGCCGGAGCTGCCGCCGGTGGACGTGTCGTTCCGGCGGTGGTCGGAGGAGCTCGCGGCGCGGGCGCAGGAGCCGGCTCGCGAGGCTGAGCTGGACCGGTGGCGCTCGGTGCTCGCCGGCGGCGATCTGTTGCCGCTGCTGCGTTCGCGTGATCCGGAGATGGACGTCGATTCGGGGCTGGCGGCTCTGTCGCTGACCTTGCCGGCGGCGGTGACGGGTCCGCTGCTGGGCCGCGTGCCGGCGGCGCTGCGGGCGACCGTGAACGACGTGCTGCTCACCGGCCTCGCGCTCGCGGTGGCCGACTGGCGCCGCCGCCACGGCGCGGGCGAGGGCACGGCGACGCTCGTCGACCTCGAGGGCCACGGCCGCGAGGACGAGCTCGCCGGCGGCGCGGACCTGTCGCGCACGGTCGGCTGGTTCACCAGCGTCGTGCCGGTCTGCCTCGACCTGGGCGAACTCGACCTCGCCGACGCACTGGCGGGCGGCCCGGCGGCGCGCACGGCACTCGAGCGCGTGCGGGCGGAGCTGGACGCCGCACCCGTCGCGGGCACGGGCTTCGGGCTGCTGCGGCACCTGAACCCCGTGACCGGGCCGGAGCTCGCCGCGCTGCCGGAGCCGGAGATCGAGTTCAACTACATGGGCCGCTTCGGCCACGCCGACCAGGGCGACTGGGACTACGCCCCCGAGGGCGACGCCGCCGACCTCGGCGCCGATCCCGGCAAGCGCGTCTCCCACGCGCTGACCGTCAACGCGCTGGCCGAAGACCGGCCCGACGGCCCCGCCCTGGCGGCCCACTGGTCGTGGCCCGAGGCCCTCGCACCCGAATCGCGGGTGCGCGACCTGGCCGAAACGTGGTTCCGCGCGCTGGGCGCCCTGGTGCGCCACGCCGAAAACTCGCAGTGAGAAAGGACAACACCATGACCAACCCCTTCGAAAACCCCGACGGCACCTACCTCGTGCTCGTCAACGACGAGGGCCAGCACAGCCTGTGGCCACAGTTCGTGGCCGTCCCGGCCGGCTGGACCACCGCCTTCGGCCCCGACGCTCGCCAGCCGTGCCTCGACTACGTGGAACAGAACTGGACGGACCTGCGGCCGAAGTCGCTCATCGAGGCCATGGAGTCCTGACGCAGCAACACGAAACCGCCCGGGCGGAGAGCTTCCGGCCGGACGGTTCGGTGTTTCAGGCTCTGTGCTGAGGTTCGTTGACGAGCGACGGCTTCTCTCGGGTTGGGAACTCGGAAGGGGGACTGCAGTCGAAGACGACTCACCACGCTGTGGGCGTGCCCGCGACCGATCAGGATCGGGATGACACGATGAGTGGGTCCGGTCCGGCCGTTGGGGGAACGATGTCCGAGGTCACGAAGCTGGCTGATGAGCTCCATCGGACGGTGCTCGACCGGTTCCCGATGTCCGCGATCGTGCAGGGCATCCCCGGCTATGGCGACCGGCTGCCCGACTACGGCGAAGCCACCGAATCGGACTTCGCCACCACCGTCGCGCGGATCGCGGACCGCGCCGAACGGCTGGACCCGGCCGAGCTGACCGCCTCCGAGCTGGTCACCCGGGCGGTCGTCGTTCAGCAGGCACGGATGCACAGTCAACGGGCCGAGGGCCGGTGGACCGAGTTCACCGTCAGCGACTTCATCCTCACCCCTGTTCCCGGGTTGCTGCTCGATCTGGCCACACTGCCGCTGACCATGGGCGAGGACCTTGTGGGCCGATTGCGTAGCCTGCCCACGTTCTTCGAGACGCTCACCCGGCGCCATCGCGACGGCATGGCGGCCGGGCTGCTCCCGGTCGCGCACCTCGTGGTGGCCGCCGTGAAGCACCTCGACGACCAGCTCGCCGACCTCGGCACGCTGCGCCGGTCGGCTGAGGGTGCGCTCGGCGACCGTTGCGACGAGATCCTCGGAGAGGTTGCCGCCCCCGCGATCCGGGCCTACCGCGACGTGCTGACCAGCGAGCTCCTGCCACGCGGCCGCGACGCTGACCACGCTGGGGTGTGTTGGCTGCCGGGCGGGGAGATCCGGTACGCGGCCGCCGTGCGCGGACACACCACGACCGGCCTTTCGCCGGACGAACTGCACCGGATCGGTCTCTCACTCGTCGCCGAGCTCGGCGAGGAGTACGTGGCGCTCGGCCCGGCGGTGTTCGGGACTTCGAGGCTGAGCGAGATCTTCGCGCGGTTGCGGGGCGACCTGACGCTCCGGTTCCGCACCGGGGAGGAGATGCTCCTCGCGGCCCGCGACGCGGTAGTGCGGGCAACGGCGGCCGCACCTGGTTGGTTCGCCGCCATGCCTTCGTCGGAATGCGAGGTGGCCGCGTACCCACCTACGAGCTCGTCCCGTGTTCCCTCCGCCTATCTGGTCGGCAGCCTCGACGGTGCCCGGCCGGGCACCTACTTCGTGAACACGAGGAGCCCCGCCGATGTCCCGAGGCACAAGGCGCAGGTCACGGCGTTCCACGAGGGCGTGCCGGGTCACCACTTCGAGATGACGCTGAGCCAGGAACGCACGAACCTGCCGCTGCTGCGCCGCACCGCGCAGGTCACCGCGTTCCGCGAAGGCTGGGCTCTCTACGCCGAACGGCTGGCCGACGAGATGGGTCTGTACTCCGGTCCGCTCGACCGGCTGGGCATGCTCGCGATGGACTCCAACCGCGCGGCCCGACTGGTCGTCGACACCGGGCTGCACGCCAAGGGCTGGAGCCGCCGGCGCGCGGTGGAGTACCTCCTTGCCAACACCCCGATGGCTCCGGCGCTGATCGAGTCCGAAGTGGACCGTTACCTGTCGGAGCCGGGGCAGGCCCTGGCGTACATGGTGGGCCGCCGTGAGATCGGCCGACTGCGTAACCAGGCCCGTCACGTGCTCGGCAACCACTTCGACCTTCGCGCTTTCCACACGGCAGTACTTTCCGAGGGCCAGGTGCCATTGTCCGTTCTCGACGAAATCGTCACTACGTGGATCGGCTCGTGTACTCCACCGAGGACTGAGTCCGCTGGCTCGCCGGCAAGCTGAGTCGGCAGGCAGTCACAACGCCCGGCCGGAGGACGTCTCCCGGCCGGGCGTTGGGGCGTGCACAGGGATCAGGCCGCGGGCTTCACGTCCGTGGCCGGATTGCCGTCGACGGCGGCGGCGAGCTGGGGGACGATCCGCTCGAGCGTGTAGGGCAGGCTGAGCACGCTGACGAACGACGTGGCGCTGCCGTAGGTGCTCGGGTCTTCGATGAAGACCTCGCGCTTCTGCTTCGCGACGTTCAGGCCCGAGTACAGCTTGTCCTTCGCCAGGGTCGCTTGGCCGCCCGGGATGGTGTCGACGATCCAGACCAGGGCGTCGACGTTGAGGAGGTCGGTGCGTTCCGCGCTGATGTTCGCGCCGAACTTGTCGCCGATGAGCTGGTCGAGGTTCGGGGGCAGCTGGAAGCCCAGCGAAGTCAGGATGCGCGAGCGCGGGTCCTCGCTGCCGTAGACGAAGTAGCCGTCGTACTGGGTGGCCATCAGGGCGCTCTTGCCGGCGAACTCCGGGTGCGCGGCGCGGGCCTTGGCGAACTGGTCCTCGACCCCGGCGACGAGCGCGTCGGCTTCCTTCGCCTTGCCCACGGCTTTGCCGACCGTCCTGGTCGTGTCCTGCCACGGGATGCCGTAGTCGTTGTACTGCTTGGGTTGCGCGATCGTCGGCGCGATCTTCGACAGGGTGGTGTACTGCTCCTGCGTGAGCGCCGAGTACAGGCCGATGATGAGGTCCGGCTTCAGCGCGGCGATCTTCTCGAACTGCGGCCCGTCGGCGTCCTTCAGGACGGTCGGCAGCGGCGCGTTGCCGAGCTGCGCCTTGGCCCACGGCGCGATGGCGCCGGGGAAGTTGCCGAGCCAGTCGGTGGTGCCGACGGGCACGACGCCGAGCGCGAGCAGCGAGTCCTGCTCGGTGAGGCCGACGGTGACGACGCGCTGCGGCGCCTTCTCGATCGTGGTCGAGCCGTACTTGTGCTCGATGGTGACCGGGAACGCGCCGGGGTCCGTGGCGTGGGACTCACCGGTCGAGCCCGGTGCCGCGGGGGTGTCGGAGCCGCACGCCGTGAGCGCGCCGGTGAGCACGAGTGCCGCGGCGAGCGCCCCGGCGGTCCGGGCGCGCCCGCGCGCGGCGGACAGGAGGGAGAAGCGGGCCATCGTCGGTCCTCTCGATTAATCAGGTTTGCCTAACCTAAGTCAGACCGCCCTGTCGATGCAACCACGTCCACCGCGGCGAGCCTCACTCCGTTACCGGGTCGTCCACCCGGCGCGTCCCCGACCACGCGGCCCACAACGTCGCGTACTGCCCGCCCGCGGCGACCAGCTCGTCGTGCGTGCCCGTCTCCACGACCGCGCCCGCGTCGAGCACCACGATCCGGTCCGACGCCGCCGCCTGCGTGAGCCGGTGGGCCACCACGAGCCCGGTCCGCCCCGCGAGCGCCGCCGCGGCGGCCGCCTCCAGCGTCTTGGCGCCCGCGCTGCCCGCTTCGGCCGTGGCTTCGTCGAGGATCGCGACCGGCGGGTCGGCCAGCACGAGCCGCACGAGCGCGAGCTGCTGCGCCTGCGTGACGGTGAGCTGATGCCCGCCGTCGCCGACGACCGTGTCGAGCCCCTCCGGAAGCGCCTGGGCCCACTCCAGCGCGCCGACAGTGGTCAGCGCCGCGCGAAGGTCCTCTTCGGACGCTTCGGGCCGCGCCAGCCGCAGATCGTCGGCCAGCGTGCCGCTGAAGACGTGCACCTCCTGGCTGATCAGCGCCACGGTCCGCCGCGTCTGGGCCGGGCCCAGGTCGGCGAGCGCCACGCCGCCGAGCGACACCGAACCCGAGCCCGGCTGGTGGATGCCGGCGATGAGCTTCGCCAGCGTCGTCTTGCCCGCGCCACTCGCGCCGACCAGCGCGACGCGTTCGCCGGGCGCGAGTTCGAGGTCCACCTCCCGCAGCACCGGGTGACCGTCCACATAGGAGTGTCGCAACGCGCCGGCCTTCACCGACGAGTCGACCGGATGGGCCGGCTGCTGCGGCTCGACCGGTGCCGGCAGGTCGGCCACGCCGATCAGCCGCGCGAGGCTCGCCGCGGCCGCCTGCGCGTCGTCGACGAGCGCGAGCGCCGTGTTGATCGGACCGAAGAGGCTGTGGAAGTACAGCGCCGCCGCGGTGGCGACACCGACCGTCGCGAGGTTCGCGCCCACGAGCAGGTAACCCGCCGCCAGCACGGCCGAGAGCCCGATGAACTCCGCGAGGTTCAGCCGGCCGAAGAACCGCGTGACCAGGCGGATCCCGCGCAGCGCCAGCTCGACCGCGCCGTCCGAACGCTGACGCACTCGCTCCACGTGCTCGTCGGCCAGCCGGAACGCGCGCACGGTCTTGGCACCGCCGATCGTGTCGAGCAACTGTTGCTGCTGGGCACCGACGGCGGCCCGCTGCGCCGCGTAGAGCGGCTTCGCCTGCCGGACGTACCAGCGCACGGTGTGCAGCTGGATCGGCACGGCGAGCAGGGCCGCGAGGAGAAACCGCCAGTCGAGCACGGCCATGGCCACGAGCGTCAGCACGATCGTGAGCACCGACCGGCCCAGCTCCGGCAGCGCCTCGCGCACGGCCTCGGCGACGACCGACACGTCGTTGGTCACGCGCGTGGTGAGGTCGCCGGAACCGGCCTTCTCGACCTGTTCGAGCGGCAGGCCCAGCGCGCGGTCCACGAACCGCTCACGCAGATCCGCCAGCATCGTCTCGCCGAGGCGCGCGAGCATCGAGGTCCCGATGGCCGTGGCGATCGCCGACGCGACCGCCACGAGCACGAGCTCCACCACCGGTGTTACGAGGTCTGTGGCCGGGCGGTGCTGCGCGACGATGTCGACGACGCGGCCCAGGAGTGGCGCGGTGAGCAGGCCGACGGCCGTGGCGGCCACGACGAAGGCGAACGACCCGGCGGCGCGCGCCTTTGAGCGGCGCAGCAGTTCGCCCAGTACGGCGCGGATGCGGTGCCCGTCCGCGGTCGGGAGCAGTTCGCGGGTGCTCACGAGAGCACCGCCGCGCGGTAGTCGGCGCGCTCGCGCACGAGGCCGGCGTGCTCGCCTTCGGCGACCACGCGTCCTTCGTCGAGCAGCACCACCCGGTCGGTGGCCGCGAGCAGCGCCGGGCTGGTCGTCACCACGATCGTGGTGCGGCCGCGGCGCAATCGGGCGATGCCTTCGGCGATCCGGGCTTCGGTGACCGTGTCGACGGCCGTGGTCGGGTCGTGCAGCACGAGCACCGGTGTGTCCGCCGCCAGCGCCCGCGCGAGCGCGACGCGTTGTCGTTGCCCGCCCGAGAGCGAGCGCCCCCGTTCGGTGACGGCCGTGGCCGTGCCGGACGCCAGCGTGCTCGCCACCTCGTCGGCGGCCGCGGCCGCCAGCACTCCGTCCGGCACCGCCGGGCCACCCGCTCGCACGTTCTCCTCCAGGGTTCCTTCGAACAGATCGGCGTCGTGGGCGGCCACGAGCACCACCTCACGCACGCGGTCCGGGTCCACAGTGGACAGGTCGACCGCGTCGACGCGCACCGTGCCCGCACCGGGGTCGGTGAAGCGGCCGAGGCAGTCGAGCAGGTCGGTGGCCGTGGCCGGGTCGGCGGTGACGACCCCCAGCAGCTGTCCGGCGGGCACGGACAGGTCGAGCTCCCGCAGCTTTCCGTGCGTCACGCGGGAAAGCTCGATCCCGCCCGCGGCCGACGCCGGCAGCGACGCGCTGCCCTCGGGCACGGCGAGCGGGGAGTTCAGCACGGTCGCGACGCGCCCGGCCGACGCGCGGCCCTGCGCGAACTGGCCGTTGACCCACGCGAAGATCGAGAACGGCGTCTGCAGGAACTGCGCGAGCCCGACCGCCGCGACGAGGTCGCCGACGCTGATGTCGCCGTTTGCCGCCAGGTTCCCGCCGACGAGCGCCACCAGCGCGATGAAGATGCCCGTCAACGCGAGGAGCGCGCCGTTGTGCCAGGCCTGCGCGCGGGCGGCGCGCACGGTGGCCAGCAGTGAATCCCGGCTGGTGCGGCGATACCGGTCGACGGCGGCCGGTTCGGCGCCGATGCCCTTGAGCACCCGCAGCCCCGCCACCAGGTCGGCCGCGACGCCTGACGCGTGCGCCGCGCGCTCCTGCTCCACCTCACTGCGCTTCTCCAGCGGCTTGCCGATCAGGTGTGCGAGCAACAGCAACGGGGGAGTGCCGAGCAGCACCAGCAGGCCGAGCGGCACCGACATCCGCAGCAGCGCGACCGCGCTGACTACGAGGCCCGCCAGCGCCGAGATCCCGAACGGCACCGTCGCGTTGATCATCCCGACGCGGCGCGCGTCCGACGTCCCGATGCTGGCCAGCTCACCCGCGAGCGCGCCCGTTTCGGTGCCGCCCCGCGAATGCAGCACGCGCCGCGAGAGCGAGAGCCGGATGTCGTGCGCCGCGCGCTCGGCGGCGCGTTCCGCGGCCCGCGCGCCGAAGCGGTAGCTGTAGGACAGCACCAGGAACACCACCGCCAGCACCCCCAGCCAGGTGAGCAGCGTGAGCACGGAGCTGTCGGCCACGGCGTGATCGATGACCACGCCGATCACCACGGGCACCAGGGCTTCACCCCCTTGGTGCGCGGCGGCGAGAACGGACGAGAGCGTCACGGCCCCCCGCTGTCCGGAGATCGCGTGCCGCAGCACGTCCCGCCCGGTCGTCGCTGCAGCCGTCGTCACCGGCGCCCTCCCCTTCGCTCCACCTGCTCAGCGTGCCGCCCGCACCGCATCTTGATAGGTAAGGCTAGTCTAAGAACCGCCCGCGAAGGAGTGCCCGGTCCCCAGGAGGTGTCGGTGGTCGTCAGCGTCAGCCCACCCGTGGCGGCGGGGCCACCCGCACACCGGGGGCGGGCCCGAACCCGGCGCGGCGGCGGCCTGGTGTGTGCCGTCGCGCTGCTCGTGCTGATCATGCTTGTCAGCCTCTGGGTGGGCTCGAAGAGCATCCCGTTCGGCTCGACCTGGTCGGTCCTCTGGCACAACGACGGCAGCGCGGACGCGGTCATCATCCACGACCAGCGCCTGCCCCGGACGCTGCTCGGCGCCCTCGTCGGCGCCGCCCTCGGGCTCGCCGGCGCGGTAATGCAGGCGCTCACGCGCAACCCGCTCGCCGACCCGGGCCTGCTCGGGGTGAACAACGGCGCTGCCGCTGCGGTGGTCTCGGCCATCGCGTTCACCGGCGTCACGACCGTCCTCGGCTACGTGTGGTTCGCGTTCCTCGGCGCCGCGGTCGCTTCGGTGGCCGTCTACCTGCTCGGCACGGCCGGCCGCGGCGGCGCGACGCCCGACCGGCTCGTGATGTCGGGCGCGGCGTTAACCGCGGTGCTGCAGGCCTACATCGGTGCGGTGCTGCTCATCGACCCCGACACGTTCAACCAGTTCCGGTTCTGGAACGTCGGCTCGCTCAGCGGCCGGCGCGCGGACGTGCTGGTGCAGGTGTCGCCGTTCATCGCGATCGGCATCGTGCTGGCGCTGCTGCTCGCGCGGCCGCTGAACGTGCTCGCGCTGGGCGAGCAGACCGGCAAGGCGCTCGGCGCGCACATCGGCCGCACGCGGGTCCTGGGCGCGATCGCGGTCACCCTGCTGTGCGGCGCTTCGACGGCGGCCATCGGGCCGATCGCGTTCATCGGCCTGGCGGTGCCGCAGGCGGTGCGGATCCTGGTGGGTCCGGACCAGCGGTGGGTGCTGCCGTACTCGATGATCCTGTCGCCGGTGCTGCTGATCGGGTCCGACGTGATCGGCCGCATCCTCAACCCGCCGGAGGAGCTGCAGGTGGGCATCGTGACGGCGTTCCTCGGCGCGCCGGTGTTCATCGCCCTGTGCCGGCGGCGGAAGCTGGCGCGCCTGTGACCGCGATCGAGGAACGTCCCGTCCGGGTGCGGCGGGTTTCGCTGCGCGTGACACCGCGCGCGCTGGCGGTGGGCATCGTGCTTGCCGTGGCGCTGCTCGTGCTCAGCGCCGTCAGCATGACGACGGGTGACTACCCGCTGTCGGTCCTCGACGTCGTGAAGACGCTCTTCGGCTTCGGCGACGCGGGCACGGAGTTCATCGTGACCACGCTGCGGCTGCCGCGGCTGCTGCTCGCGATCCTGGTCGGCGCGGCGCTCGCGGTGAGCGGCGGCGTGCTGCAGAGCCTGTCGGGCAACCCTCTGGGCAGCCCGGACGTCATCGGCTTCACCGAGGGGTCGGCGACCGGCGCGTTGCTCGTGATCGTGCTGGCGCACGGCGGTTCCGGCGAAGTGGCGCTCGGCGCGCTCGTCGGCGGGATGCTCACGGCGCTGGCCGTCGGGTTGCTCGCCTACCGGCGCGGGCTGCAGGGGTTCCGGATGATCCTGGTCGGCATCGGGGTCGCCGCCATGCTCACGGCCGCGAACTCGTACCTGATCACGCGGGCTTCGCTGCAGGACGCGTACGCCGCGCAGGCGTGGCTCGTCGGCGGCCTCAACGGCCGCGGGTGGGACGAGATCTGGCCGGTCGCGATCGCCGTGGTGGTGCTGCTGCCGCTCGCGTTCGGCTACGGCCGCCGGCTCGCGCTGCTGGAGATGGGCGACGACTCGGCCAAAGGGCTCGGCGTGCCGGTGGAGCGCAGCCGGGCGATGCTGCTCGCGGTGGCCGTGACGCTGTGCGCGATCGCCACCGCGGCGACGGGACCCATCGCGTTCGTCGCGCTCGCCGCGCCACAGCTGGCGAAACGGCTGGCGCGCTCGGCGAAACCGGCGCTCGTGTCGTCGGCCTTGATGGGCGCGCTGCTGCTCGTGGCCAGCGACCTGGTGACGCGCCTGGTGTTCGGTGAGGAAGGGCTGCCGGTCGGCATCGCGACGGGCGCGATCGGCGGTCTCTACCTGATGTGGCTGCTGTCGAGCCAGTGGCGGCGCAACCGCGGCTGATCCTCAGACGGGCTGCTCGATCGGCGCCGGCTCGCCGAACCGGGCGAGGGCGAGCGCCGCGGTGACCGCGAGCACGAACCCGGCGACGGCCACGATCACGAAGCCGGGCCGCGTGCGGTCGCCGAGCAACACGACGCCGATGAGCGAGGGCAGCACTGTCTCGCCGAGCACCATCATCGCGGTCGACGTGGTCACGCTGCCGCGCTGCAACGCCGTGGCGTAGAACAGCATCGCCATGCCGCCAGAGACGGCGACGATGTAGAGCGCGGGGTCGGTCAGCAGGTCGAGCGGGGCGAGGCTCGGGATGATCCGGCCGGCCACGGCGACGAGCCCGAAGCACAGGCCCGCGATCAGGCCCAGCGCCGGCGTCCGGACGCGGCGCCCGGCCTTGCCCGCCGCGATCCCGGCCAGCCCGAGCACGACCACGGCGCCCGCGAGCGCCAGCCGGAAGCCCAGGCCCACCTGGTCCGAACCTTCGCTCTGCGCCGACGAACCCAGCAGCGCGAGCCCCGCGCAGACCACGACCACGGCCGCCCACTCGCGCGCCCCGAGCCGCACGCCGAACACCCGAGCGGCCACGGCCGTCACCGCCAGGCTCGCCGCCTGCGTGGCCTGCACGACGAACAACGGCAACACGTGCAGGGCGGCGATCTGCGCGACGAACCCGAGCACGTCCAGCCCCAGGCCCGCCACGTACTTCCACTGCCGCAGCACCCGCAGCAGCAACCGCGGGTCGACTCCCGCGCCCGCGTCGGGCGTCGCCTTCGCCGCCACGGCCTGCATCACCGAAGCGACGCCATACGCCACGGCCGAGAGCAGCGCACACAGCAGTCCCCACACCATGACTGTCACCCTATTCCGGGCGATCGAGCGGAGGTCAGGCTGTTCACCCGGCGGGTGTGCGGTCCGGTTCGGACAGCGCCGGTCAGGCCAGTTCCAGCAGGATGCCGTCCTCGGATTCTCGACCACCGGGGCCGTGGATGCGGATGATGTCGACGATCGCGTCGAACAGGGTCGGGCCCTCACCGCGTTGGGCGGCGGCGATCCTGGCGGCGACGGCGGAGCGGTTGCCCGGGTGGCAGACCAGGAGATTCTCTTCCAGCCAGTGGACTGTCGCCTCGTATCCGAGCGCGCGGCGAGACACGTCCGAGTCGAGCCAGCGCAGGACCCAGCCGCCGTCCGGGGTGCCGAAGCCGCCCCGGAGCACGTCGTTGAAGGCGTCCAGGCTCCCACGCCAGCGGTAGCCGTCGAGCAGGCGCGAAAACTCGCGGACGAAGCCCGCGAAGTCGGAAAAACGGGATCCGTCGACGAGCAACACCGGAAGGTCCTCGTCGTTGCCGGTCATGGTGCCAGCATGGCATGACCCGCGTTGCAGGGTTCCCATCACGTCGAACACGAGTTCGAAGGTCGAGCGTGCCTGGCCCGATCCGCTGACCGGCGACGAGCTGATGTGACTGCGTGAAACGCCGTGAAGGGCGCTACCCCGCAACGGGAAGAGCGCCCTTCACGGTTCTCGCCGGGTTCAGAGCGAGGCGTAGAGCGCCCGCTCGAAATCCGCGTACATCTGGAGCTGCCCTGGCGGGACGAACGGCAACGACTGCGAGTAGATCGCGCCGGCTATGCCGCTCGCCGGGTCGACCCAGAAGTGCGTGTTGCACAATCCCGCCCACGCACCGCTGCCGGGCGCGCGCATGCCCGGCTGCTGCGCCGTGGTGAGCACCAGGCCCCAGCCCCACTTGAGGCCCGGGCCGAGGTCGAGCTCGTGCGTCGTCGCCGGGTCCGCGGTCGGGATGTGCGCCGGGAACTCCATCTCGCCCACCTGATTGGTGAACGCCTCGTCCACAGTGGACTGCTGGAGCACTTCGACCCCGTCGAGCGTGCCGCCGCCGAGCAACATGCGCTGGAACTTCAGGTAGTCGCGCGGTGTGGAGTAGAGCCCGTGGCCGGCGGTGTAGTACTCGGGCTCGGTCGGCAGGTCGATCTCCGTGACCGCCCAGGTGCCGTCCTTATCCTGCACGTGGACGGGCACCAGGTTGGCCCGCTGCTCGGCGCTCGGGACGAACGTCGTCTCCGCCATGCCGAGCGGGCCGGTGATGTTCTCCTTGAAGTAGACGTCGAGCGACTTGCCGGACGCGGCCTCGACGACCCGGCCGAGCCAGTCGGTGTTGATGCCGTACTCGAATGTCGTGCCCGGGTCGGCCACCATCGGCCCGTCGAAGATCACGGTCTTGCCGGCCAGCACGTTCGGTGTGCCGGTGGCCTGCTCCCACTTGAGGATGTCGGCGTTCCAGAACCAGTAGCTCAGGCCGCTCGTGTGCGTCACCAGCTGTGCGACAGTCGCACGGCTCGCGGGCGGGCGCAGCACCGGGTTTTCGCCGTCGAAGCCCTCCAGCACCTGGATATCGGCGAACTCGGGCCGGTAGGTGTCGATGGGGGCGTCGAACTCGAGCTCGCCGCGGTCGCGCAGCTGCAGCGCGGCCACGGTGCCCACCATCTTGGTCATGGACATGATCCGGAAGTGCGAGTCGGCCGAGACCGGCTCCGGCGCCCCCGCGGCACGGGGTCCGGCCGCGCCTTCGTAGATGATGCCGTCACGATCCGCCGCGACGGCGACGACGTTGGGCGCGTGCCCAGCGCCGACCGCGTCTCGTAGCACTCGGTCCATAGCCGAGGTGTCGATCGTCGAAGTCGAGCTCACCGTTGAGTTCCCCTCATCACGTGTTGTGAGTCCTGCCGGAACGACGGCCGCGGATGCGCCGCCACCAATTGCGCGCTCGCGAACGGAGCGTGCCTGCCACCAGGACGATGGCGCTCGGGGCTCCGGCGGGGCGGCGGGTGCCCCGCGGAACCGCGGTCTTCTCCACCGCCACCCGCGAACTGCTCGAACATCCGCCGGCCGACGTCGCCGGCGAATGCCCGGCCGAACTGGGCGATCCGCCCGGTGAGGTAAAGGCAGTGATGGCCCGCAGCCGCGCCCCGCCTGGCCGGTTCCTCGGCGACCAGCACGGTGCCGGCCTGCGTCCGGCCGCCGGCGTCCTCGCCCTGGGCCGACGACGCGGAACCTATGTGCGCCGGCGAACGAGAGCCGGATCGAGCCGACGGCCACCCGCGCCCGGCCGCGGTAGCGGTCGTCGCCGAGGTGCTTGGTGAGCTCCGCGCCAGGACCGGGCGAGGAAGCGTCATCACCGCTTTCCCCTCGTGGCGAAACGGTACGCGTGCGCCGGGTCCCGCGCACCCAGTGCGGACAGCAGGCGGCGCCGGTGGGCGGGCGAGCCGTGCGGGTCCGCGGCCGTGTCGACGAGCTCGCCGGCGAGCGCCGCCGCCGGTTCGGCGCGGGCGTCCGCGTCACTTCCGACTTCGCGCACCATCGGGGTGACATCGCGAGTGACTGCCCGGTCGGACGCACCGAAGGCCGTCAGCACGGCCTCCTCCACCTGCCCACCGGACACCTGGACCCGGATCGCGACGCCGGCGAGCGCGAAGTCGCCGCGGCGACGGGCGACCTCGGCGAACCCGAAGCCTTCCCCCGCACGCGGCAGCGGGAACCGGACGGCGGCGAGCACGTCCCCAGGGCCGAGGTCGCTCGACTGAGCACCGTTGAAAAACCAGGGGTGAACAAACTTCTCACCACCGCGGGGTCCGACCTCAACCGGCGAAAAGGATCGGCAGCGCACTCCCACGTCACCGACGTGGCCGACCCCGGCCGACCGTTCGGTTACCGCGATCTCGGCGCGCAGACGCACGGTCGCGGCGTCTGGGTCACCGAGGTCGGCCAGTACCAAGGCCTGCGGTTCGGGTGCGTCGGCCCGGCCCCAGCTGTCGGCGGACGCGGTGAAGTGGGCAACAGCCTGTTCGGCGCGGGCGCAAGGCGCATCCGTGATGTGGACCGGGGGTCGGCGTGGGTGACAACAGGCGCCCACAGCTGCGACGAAACACCGGCCTCGTGCACGTTCGTCGGTGACCTGGTCCGCGTTGTAGACTCCGCAGCCATGTCGAACACTAGTTCGAAGGTCGAGCGTGCCTGGCCCGACCCGCTGAGCGGCGACGAAATGACCGTCCAGCTGCGGTTCCTCGGGTTCCTGAGGGCGACCGCGGTGAACAAGGTCGCGGGCCTCACCCGGGAGCAAGCGGTCGCGACGCCGTTGCCGAGCTCGCCGCGGATGAGTGCGCTCGGGGTGGTGAAGCACCTGACGGCCGTCGAACGGTGGTGGCTCTCGATCGAGGCCGGTGGCTCCGACGCGCCGTCGTTGTGGCCGGGTTCGCCGGACCCGAGCTGGGACCTGGCCACCGGCGACGACCTGGCGTCGATGGTCGCCGCCTACCGCGCCGAGTGGGAGCGGACGGCTGTCGCGCTCGCGGGTCTCACGCCCGAGGAGCGGACGCGCCGCGGCGGGGAGTTCACCGTGCGGTGGGTACTGGCCCACGTCGTGCAGGAGACCGCCCGCCACGTCGGCCACCTCGACGCGCTGCGCGAGCTGGCGGACGGAGACGTGGGGGAGTGAGCCGATAGGCTGCCCGCATGGCAGACCAGCTGTACTTCCGCCAACTGCTCGCCGGCCGGGATTTCGCGGTCGGGGACCCGGTCGCGACGCAGATGGTCAACTTCGCCTACCTGATCGGCGATCGCGAGTCGGGTGAGGCCGTGATCGTCGATCCGGCCTACGCGGTGGGCGACCTGGTGCAGGTGCTCCGCGACGATGGCATGCGCCTGGTCGGCGTGCTCGCCACGCATCACCACCCCGACCACGTCGGCGGCGACATGATGGGCTTCTCGCTGCCCGGCATCGCCGAGCTGCTCGCGATCCAGCAAGTACCGATCCACGTCAACACCGAAGAGACCGAGTGGGTCCGCCGCGTCACCGGCGTGTCCGACACGGACCTGCGCGTGCACGACCACGACGACGTGCTCAGCGTCGGCGCGATCGACATCCGGCTCCTGCACACGCCCGGCCACACGCCGGGCAGCCAGTGCTTCCTCGTCGGCGACCGGCTCGTCTCGGGCGACACGCTGTTCCTCGAGGGCTGCGGCCGCACCGACTTCCCCGGCGGCGACGCCGACGCGATCTACCGCAGCCTCCAGTGGCTCGCGACGCTGCCCGGCGACCCCGTCGTCTACCCGGGCCACCAGTACTCGGCCGAGCCGTCGGCCGCGCTGTCGCACGTGAAGGACACGAACTTCGTGTTCCGGCCGCGTTCGCTCGACGAGTGGCACCGGATGTTCGGCGCCTGACGCCGTCCCACTCCTCGGATCTCCCGTGCCTTTCTGAGCGCCCACAAGCGGAACAAGCGCCGCACCGGTTCCAGTGCCTGGGAGCCGGCGCGGGCTTTGTTGACGCGGTCCGCCGGATCGGGTGAAGCTCGGGGCATGAACCTCGGCGCGCTGCTCGTGAGCCGCCTGCACGTCGACCTCCGGCAGCAGGCGAGCGCGATCTGCCGTCCGCGCTGAGCAGTTCCCCTTTCCCTGTAGCAAAACCCGTACCCGGGAGAAATCCGTGTCGATTTCCACCACGGGTGTGCTGACGCGCGCCCGAAAATCCGAAGCCACCGGGCCGCCGAGGCCCGCGCAACGGCCGTCCCGGCGCCGAGTTTCCCTCCGCCGCTGGATCAGCCCGGTCGTGCTCGTGGTCGCGTGGCAGCTCGCGAGCTCCACCGGCGTGCTGCCGCCTGAGAAGCTCAGCGCCCCGTGGACGGTGCTGACCAGCGCGTTCGACCTCGCCCGCACCGGTGAACTGGGCAACGCGTTCGTCGTTTCGCTCGGCCGGGTCGGGGCGGGGTTCGCGATCGGCGCCGTCGCCGGCGTGCTGCTCGGGATCGTCGCAGGGCTGTCGCGGTGGGGCGAGGCGCTGGTCGACCCGCCCGTGCAGATGCTGCGGACACTGCCGTTCCTCGGACTGATCCCGTTGTTCATCCTGTGGTTCGGGATCGGCGAGGAGACAAAGATCGTGCTCGTGGCCCTCGGGGTCGCGTTCCCGCTCTACCTGAATGTCCACTCGGGAATCCGCACGGCCGACGCCCGGCTGGTCGAAGCCACGCGCGCACTGGGATTCACGCGGGGCGAACGGCTGTGGCACGTGATCCTGCCCGGCGCGCTGCCGCAGGCGCTGGTCGGGCTGCGGCAGTCGCTCGGGCTCGCGTGGCTGGCGCTGATCGTCGGCGAAACCGTGAACGCCGACGCCGGCCTGGGCTACCTGATCAACAACGCCCGTGAGTTCCTGCGCACGGATGTCGTAGTGGTCGGCCTGATCGTCTACGCGATCCTCGGCCTCGCGACCGACGCGCTGGTGCGGGTTCTGGAACGGAGGGCGCTGCGATGGCTGGTCCCGTGACGCCGGTGGTCGCGGTGCGCGACCTGACGAAACGGTTCGGCGAGCGCACTGTCCTCGACGGACTCGAGCTCGAGATCGGTCGCGGCGAGTTCGTCGCGCTGCTCGGCCGCAGCGGCTCGGGCAAGTCGACGCTGCTGCGCGTTCTTGCCGGGCTCGACACGGAAATCGACGGCACCGCGCGCGTCGAGGGCACCGTGTCGGTCGCGTTCCAGCAGCCGCGCCTGCTGCCGTGGCGCAAGGTCTGGCGCAACGTCGTGCTCGGCCTGCGCCGCGACGGTGAGAACCGCTCGCGCGACCGCCGCGTCGCCGAGCAGGCACTGGAAGAAGTAAGGCTGTCCGGGCACGAGGACGACTGGCCGCTGACGCTGTCCGGCGGTGAGGCACAACGGGTTTCGCTCGCCCGCGCGCTCGTGCGCGAGCCGGACCTGCTGCTGCTCGACGAACCGTTCGGCGCGCTCGACGCGCTGACCCGCCTCGCGATGCACCGGCTCGTCGAACGGCTGTGGCGCACGCACGAACCCGCGGTGCTGCTCGTGACCCACGACGTCGACGAGGCACTGCTGCTCGCCGACCGCGTGCTGGTCCTCGACGAGGGCCGCATCGTCTCCGAACACGTCCTCGGCCACCCGCGGCCGAGGACGGCCACCGACCACGCCGACGTGCGCTCACGCGTGCTGGCCGACCTGGGAGTGACCGAAGGTGCACCTGCGTAACCCCGCCCGCAAAACCGCACTCGCGCTGGCCGTGGCCGTAGCGCTCGGCGGGCTCACCGCCTGCTCGTCCTCCGGGGCGGCGACCGGACCCGCGCCCGTGCCCGCCCCCGTCTCGGCGGCCGACCTGGCGAAGGTGACGCTGCGCGTCGGAGACCAGAAGGGCGGCGTGAAGTCGCTGCTCACGGCGGCGAACCTGCTGTCCGACGTGCCATACCGCATCGAGTGGTCCACGTTCACCTCCGGCCCGCCGCTGCTGGAGGCGGCCTCGGCCGGCGCGATCGACGTCGGCCGCGTCGGCAACACCCCGCCCCTCTTCGCGGCCGCGGCGAAAGCGAAGATCTCGGTGGTCAGCGTCGCGAAGAGCAACGTCGAGCGCGAGGCCATCCTGGTGCCGCCGGACTCGCAGCTGAAGGACGTGGCTTCCTTGCGGGGCAAGACGATCGCGGTGTCGAAGGGCAGCTCCGCCCACGGGCAGCTGCTGAACACGCTCAAGCGGGCGGGAATGTCCACGAAGGACGTGAAGCTGTCGTTCCTTCAGCCGTCGGAGGCATACGCGGCGTTCACCCAGCACCAGGTGGACGCGTGGGCGATCTGGGACCCCTACACGGCCCAGGCGCAGCTCGACGCGCACGCCCGCGTGCTTTCCGACGGACGCGGCAGCTCCAACGGCCTCGCGTTCGAGACCGCGAGCACCGCCGCACTCGCCGATCCGGGACGCAACTCCGCCATCCAGGACTTCGTGAAGCGCGTGGTCAAGGCGCAGCTGTGGGCGAACAGCCACCGCGACGCGTGGGCGAAGGCGTGGGCCGCCGAGACAGGCCTGGAGCCCGCCGTGGCGCAGAAGGCCGTGTCCGCCGGACGCGACGAGCCGATCCCGCTCGACGACTCGGTCGTCGCGTCGGAGCAGCGGCTCGCCGACGCCTTCACCGAAGACGGCACCCTGCCCGGCAAGGTCGATTTCGCGGCGTTCGCCGACCGCCGCTACGGGCCCGACATCGAAGCCGTGAGGAGCAACGGATGAGCCTGAAACTGCACTGGTTCCTGCCGACCAGCGGCGACGGTCGCACGATCGTGGAACGCTTCCACGCCAACAAGTCCCTGGGCCGAACCGCGCAGCGACCGGCGGATGTCGACTACCTCGCCCAGATCGCGCGGGCGGCCGAGCAGCTCGGGTTCGAGGGCGTGCTCACGCCCACCGGCACGTGGTGCGAGGACGCGTGGCTCACCACGGCCGCGCTGATCCGCGAGACGCGCCGGCTTAAGTTCCTCGTCGCGTTCCGGCCCGGCGTCATCTCGCCGACGCTGGCGGCGCAGATGGCGGGCACCTTCCAGCGCTTGTCGTCGGGCCGGGTGCTGCTCAACATCGTGACCGGCGGCGACGCGGTGGAGCAGCGCCGCTTCGGCGACTGGCACGACCACGACGCCCGCTACGCCCGCACCGACGAGTTCCTCACGATCGTGCGCGGCGTGTGGTCGGGCCGCCCGTTCGACTTCTCCGGCGAGCACCTGGAGGTCGCGGGTGCGACGACGCTGGCCGCGCCCGATCCGGTGCCACCGCTGTACTTCGGCGGCTCGTCGCCCGCCGCGCTGCCGGTGGCCGCGCGCCACGCCGACGTCTACCTGACGTGGGGCGAGCCGCCCACGCAGGTCGCGGAGAAGATCGGGAAGGTGCGCGCGCTGGCCGCGGCCGAAGGCCGGACCGTCCGGTTCGGCGTCCGCCTGCACACCATCGCGCGCGACACGTCGGCCGAGGCGTGGGCCGAAGCGCAGCGCCTGCTCGACGCTCTCGACCCCGCGCAGGTCGCGCAGGCACAGGCCCAGCTCGCCGCCAGCGAGTCGGAGGGCCAGCGCCGCATGGTCGCGCTGCACGGCGGCCGCCTCGACGCGGGTGCGCGCGGGCTCGAGATCCACCCGCACCTGTGGGCCGGCATCGGCCTCGTGCGCGGCGGCGCGGGCACCGCGCTGGTCGGCAGCCACGAGGAGATCGCCGACCTCATCGAGGAGTACCACGCGGTGGGCGTCTCGGAGTTCGTGCTGTCCGGCTACCCGCACCTGGAGGAGGCGTACTGGTTCGGCGAGGGCGTGCGGCCGGCGCTGGCCCGCCGCGGTCTGCTGGCCGACGAGCCTGTGCTGCGGTTCGAGGAGGAGCTCGCGCAACGAAGTGTGGCGGCCCAGTAGGTCAGATCCAGCGGGTCGAGGCGTAGACCACCACGTTGTCGCGATAGGACCGGGCGGCGGCGTCGAAGGCGCCGCCGCAGGTGATCAGGCGCAGCGCGGCACCCGGGGCGGGGCCGTACACGGCGTCGGTCGGGAAGGCGTCCTTCGGGTAGCGCTGCACGGCATCGACGACGAAGCGGGCGGCGCCGCCGTCGGAGCGTTCGACGCGGACCTCGTCTCCGGGCTGAAGCTCGCGCAGGCGGAAGAACGGCGCCGGGCCGGACCGGGAGTCCACGTGGGCGGCGATGACCGCCGGCCCGGGGTCACCCGGTGCCGGGCCGGCGGCGTACCAGCCGATGTCGTCGAAGCTCTCCGGCGCCTGCAGCTCGTGCGCCGGGCCGAGGACGAGCGGGACCAGCCCGCGCACGTCGACCCCGATCGCCGGGATCGTCAGGCGGACCGGGCTCACGCTCGCCGCGGGAGGCAGCGGCCCGACGCTGCCGGCCGGTTCGGTGGCTGTTGCCGCCGGAGGGGAGACGGACGTCGTCGCGGAGACCACTGTGGACGGTGCGGGCGTGCACGCGGCGCAGACTAGCGCGACCGCGCAGCACAGCCGGATCAGGTCAGCGCGCACGGCCTTCCCGAATCCGCCGGACCAGCGGCGTGAGCACCAGTACGAGCAGGAACACCCCGACGCCGCCCGCGAACCACGGTTCGGAGTGGTCGCCGCCGGACGCCGTGCCGCCGCCCCCGGTCTCGACGCCGAGCTTCGGCGGGTTCGGCAGGTTGGCGCCGTCGGAGATCGGGGTCGCCTTCAGCGTTCCGTTGTCCTGCGTCACGAGCAACGTGGTCGACGAACCGGCCGCCACGGGGACGTCGGCGTTCGCCTTGACACTGCCGCTCGTCAGCTGCAGGGGCACGGTGCCCTCCGGCACTTCGGCGTACGGCGTGGTGTCGCCGTAGGCCGCGTTCGTGGCGAGCGTCATGCCGTCCGGCCCGCCGACGCTCACCGGCGCGGGTGTCGCCGACCCCTCGACCACGCGTACGCGGCCCTTGCCCGCGCCCGGCGCGGTGAGATCGTCGGTCACGAGGGCGCCGTGCAGCGTCCCGTCCGGACCGTTCTCGAACACCAGCAGCGAGTAGGCGGTCTGCTGTTCCACGGAGATCGTCGCGCTGAGTGCGGGCACGGTCGTCGGCGCGGCGTCGGCGGGCCGCATCGAGAGCGTGTACTGGCCCGGGTCGAGCGACGAGTACGGCGTGACGGCGCCGTAGCCCGCCTTGCGGATCACCACCTTCTCGGGCTGCCCGAACGGCGCGAAGTAGATGTCGACCGGCGGTACACCCGGCGACAGGTGCCCGACGCGGATCCAGCCGACGCCGGGTCCGGGGCCGGTGGCCGCTCCCGCGGCGGGAGTGGTCGTGAGAAGCAGCAGCCCGGCGGCCGCGAGGAGACCGGTGGGTCTCAAAAGGGTTCGAAGGCGCATTGGAGGTGACCTTTCGGAGGATCAGGGTGCGGTGAAGGAGGTGAGCAGGCCGGGCGGGGCGAACGGCGGGTACGTGACGAGCACGCCGCCGGCCGTCCGCACGACCGACGCCGGGCGGAACACGGCGCGCTGCCCGGCGTAGAACCGGGTGGCCGCGTCGTCGGCGCCGGTGACGAGCACCTGCCGGCGCGGCTGCCCCGCCGCGTCCTCGCCGGGCACGGGCGGGAACGCCGCGACCCGCACCGGCTGCTGCGACGCGAACGCCGCCAGCGTCGAGATCAGCCGGGGATCGAGATCGCCCCGGCCGAGCACGGCACGTGTTTCCGGCACGCAGTTCACGCGTCCGGACCTGGTGAGCGCGGCACCCGCGTGGGCCCGCGCGGTCTTCTCGCCGTTCTCGTCCGGCACGAGCACGGGCGGCCCGAGCCGGGCGACGGTGACCTGTCCCGCGCCGCTGCCGAACACCGCGGCCGCGTCGGGGGAGTCCACTGTGGAGGACTGGGCCAGCGCCCGTGGGGTGAGGGCAGCCCAGTCCGGTGGCGGGTTCGCGTCGGCCGTCGTGACGAGCAGCCCGGTCGGCCAGCCGCCCGCGGCGAGCGTGGTCCAGGTGGCGTCGTCGACGAGCACGCGGGAGCCCTCCGCGTTGGCCTGCAACCAGGTGCGGGCCTCGATCGCCGGGTCCGGGCTCGCGGGCCCGGGGCGCAGCGCGGTGAACCCGTACGTCCAGCTCAGCGCGAACGCCGCGGTCAGGACCACCACGCCCACGGCGACGCCGGCCCGGGCGGGAGCGCGCCGGTGCTCCGGTTCGTGGTGCGCGGAAACCACGGCGTGCGCCACTCCGGCCGCGACCAGCGGAGTGAGGGGCAGCAGCAGGGCCAGCACCGCGCTGGCCGGCAACCCGGGGACCGCGAGCAGACCGGCCACGAAGATGCCGGACACCGCGAGCGGGCGCACCGTCGCGACGAACAGGCCGGCGATCAACGCGAGCGCCGATACCGCCATGAGGGCCGGATCGAAAACCAGCCACCTGGGCAGGGCCGGCTCGCCGCCGGTGGCGAGAGCGGGGCGTAACCACGCGGACAGCGGCCCGAAGGCGAGGCCGAGGCCGAGGTTCACCACCACGGCGACGAGCCCGGCCCGCACTGGAGAACGCCGCAGCAGCAGCCAGCCCGCGGCAGGCAGGAACAGCAGCGTGAGTGGTGAGGTCAGCACGGCGGCCAGCAGGCACCCCGCGCCCAGCAGGTCCTGGGCAAGGCCGTGGCGCGCAGGTCCACTGTGGTCGCCGGCGGCGTGAGAAGGACGGAGAGGTGCGGCGACGAGACACAGCCCGGCCAGTGCCCACATCACCGCGAGGTGCTCGACGACCACCACGTGCTGCAGCTCGATCGCCAGCGGCGACACGGCGAGCAGCACGGCGGCGACCAGGCCCGCCCAGCGCGGAAGGCCGAGCCGGCGGGCGAGGAGCCACACCAGCACCGTCGTCACCACCGTGGCGACGATCATCGCCTCGCGCACGGCGGCGACCGGCGTCGCCGCGCGGTCGAAGGCGTGGGACAACATCGTGTACCCGGCGAGCTGCAGCTGCCCGAACGGGCTGGCGCCGGCCGTGGTCGTACCGCCGTACGCCGTGAGGTGGCCGAGCGCGTAGGCGCGGGCGACGGTCGTGGCTTCTCCGGGCAGGGCGGGCGTGGTGGCCGCGAGGTAGACCACGCGCAGACCACCGGCGAGGGCGAGCAGACCGAGCACGAGATCGAGCGACAGCAGCCGGGTTCCGGCCGCCGCGACGGGATCGCGGCGGATCCTGGAGATCGGCGTGGGGGACCGGCCCGGGAACGTGATCCCCCAGCTCTGCTGGGCCATCCGGACGATCGTAGTTACGGAGAATCACGAGACCAGACCTCCGCCCCTGACGTCATCCGAACGGCCTAACCCTCACGCAACCCGTTGTGCGGCAGGAATTTTTCCGACTGCTCAGGTCTGGACAAACGAACGGGACAACGCGAGCGCGACCGTGCGCACCGCCGGGGCGACACGCTCCGTGCGCATCCGGGTCGCCCAGCCGGTGATGGAGATCGCCGCGACCACCATGCCCGCGGCGTCGAGCAGGGGACTCGCGGCACAGACCACTCCGACGCCGGACTCCTCTCGTTCGAACGCCACGCCCTCGGCGTGGATGCGCGCGAGCTGGCGGCGCAGCAATCCCGGTGCGGTGATGGTGCGCCGGCTGATGCGGGGGAGACCGGCGTCGATCACCCGCGCCACCAACGGTTCCGGCGAGAACGCGAGGATGGCCTTCCCGACGCCGGTGGCGTGGGCCGGGAAGCGGCCGCCGATGCGGGACGGTACATCGGGGGCGTCCGGGCCACGCAGCACGTCGAGGTAGACCACCTCGGTGCCCTCCAGCACGGCGAGGTGCACGGTGTTGCGCGTGGCCTCGCGCAGGTCGGCCAGCGACGGGCGGGCGGCCTCGACCAGACCACGGCGCCGGATCGCGAGCTGGCCGATCTCGAACAGCCGCAGCCCGAGCCGCAGCGCGGTGCCGTCGGGTTCGAGCAGGCCGGTGTCGCAGAGGTGGCGGGTCAGGCGGTGCACGGTCGTCTTCGCCAGCCCCGTCCGCCGCGCCAGCTCCGACACGCCGACGGTGTCGTCGCCCGGGCGGAAGGCACCCAGGATCGCCGCGACGCGCGAGGCGACCAGGCCTTCGCCGCCGTTCCGTCCAGTGGTACGCACGGGTTGAGTGTGCACCGCCGCGGCGAGGACCGTCGGAAAACATGGCGGAACGCAAGGTGACGGCCGCGATCGTCGGCCCCGGCAACATCGGCATGGACCTGCTGGCGAAGCTGCGGCGCAGCGAGAAGATCGACGTGCGGTACATGGTCGGCGTCGACCCGGCGTCCGACGGGCTCGCCCGCGCGGCGCGACTCGGCCTGGAGACTTCGGCGGACGGCGTCGACTGGCTCCTGCGCCAAGCCGAACTTCCGCAGCTCGTTTTCGAGGCGACGTCGGCGAAAGCGCACCTCGCGCACGCGCCGCGCTACGCCGAAGCGGGCATCCGCTCGATCGACCTGACGCCCGCGGCCGTCGGCCCGTTCACCTGCCCCGCGGTGACTCCGCCGGAGCGGCTCGACGTGCCGGACCTCAACCTCATCACCTGCGGCGGCCAGGCGACGATCCCCATTGTGCACGCCGTCGCCCGCGTGACTCCGGTGCCGTACGCGGAGATCGTCGCGTCCGTGTCCTCGCGCTCGGCGGGCCCGGGCACGCGCGCGAACATCGACGAGTTCACCGAAACAACCGCGCGGGGCCTCGAAGAGGTCGGCGGCGCCGCGAAGGGCAAGGCGATCATCGTCATCAACCCGATGGACCCGCCCATGATCATGCGCGACACTGTGTTCTGCGCGGTCGGCGCCGAAGCGGACTTCGCGGCGATCACCGACTCGATCCACCGCATGGTCGCCGAGGTCCGCCGGTACGTGCCCGGCTACACGCTCAAAGCCGATCCGCAGTTCGACCCGCCGCGTCCCGAGTGGAACGGCGTCGCGCGCGTCGGCGTGTTCCTCGAAGTCGCGGGCAACGGCGACTACCTGCCGACCTACGCCGGCAACCTCGACATCATGACGGCCGCCGCGGCCCGCGTCGGCGACCTGGTGGCCGCGGAGCTGGTGTCGGCATGAGCGCGCTCATCCGGAAGCAGCCGGCGAAGAACGCGCCGGTGCGACTGGTCGACACCACCCTGCGCGACGGCAGCCACGCCATGGCCCACCGCTTCACCGAACGCCAGGTGCGCGACACCGTGCGCGCGCTGGATGACGAGATCTCGCTCATCGAGGTGACCCACGGCGACGGGCTCGGTGGTTCGACCTTCACCTACGGCTTCTCCCTCACCGACGAACGCGAGCTGATCGCCGCCGCCGTCGACGAGGCGAACGACGCCAAGATCGCGGTGCTCCTGCTGCCCGGGCTCGGCACCGTCACCGACCTGCGCGTCGCCGCGGACCTCGGCGCCGGCGCCGCCCGCATCGCCACGCACTGCACCGAAGCCGACGTTTCCGTGCAGCACTTCGGCGCGGCCCGCGACCTCGGTCTGGAAACCGTGGGATTCCTGATGCTGGCGCACCTGGCGGCGCCCGAGCACCTCGCGAAGCAGGCGCGGATCATGGCCGACGCCGGCTGCCAGTGCGTCTACGTGGTCGATTCCGCCGGCGCGCTCATCCTCGACGAAGCCGCCGATCGCGTCGCCGCGCTCGTCGCGGAGCTGGGCGACGACGCCCAGGTCGGCTACCACGGTCACCAGAACCTCAGCTTCGGCGTCGCCAACTCCGTGCTCGCCTACCGCGCCGGCGCGCGGCAGATCGACGGTTCCCTCGCCGCCCTCGGCGCGGGCGCGGGGAACTCGCCGACCGAGGTGCTCGCGGCGACGTTCGAACGCCTCGGCGTTCCGACCGGCGTCGACAAGGACGTGCTGATGGCCGCGGCCGAGAACGTCGTGAAGAAGTACCTGACCCGGCTGCCGGTGATGGACCGCTCGTCGATCGTGCAGGGCTTCGCCGGCGTGTACTCGAGTTTCCTGCTGCACGCCGAGCGCGCGGCGCAACGCTACGGCGTGCCGGCGCACGAGATCCTCTACCGCGTCGGCGCGGAGCGCTACGTCGGCGGCCAGGAGGACATGATCATCGACATCGCGTTGCGGCTGCGGGCGGAACGAGCCTCGGCACGATGAGCTGGGTGAGCTCAGTGATCGAACTCGTCCGCTCCGAGCACCAGCCGGACGCAGTGCGCGACGAGCCGTTCGCGGCTCACCCGCAGCGTGCCGTCGAGGTAGGCGATGAATACGTTGCTCAGCGCCCCGACCAGCCCGATCGACACCAGCTGCCGGTCGGTCTCGTCGCCGTGCGAGAGCTGTTCGCCGACGAGCGCCGCGAACGCCGGCAACAGGTGCAGGCCGCGGCGAGTCAGTGCGGGATCGGTCAGTGGCGCCAGCAACAGCACCCGGCCCTGGCGCGGGTCGTCGACCAGGAGGGCCACGAACGCCCGCACCGCGCGTTCCGCCCGCTGCCGCGGATCGGGTGCGTCGCGGATCGCGTCGACCAAAGCCTGGCGCGCCCGCTCGCCGACGTGCTCGTACACGGCCGCGACGAGTTCCTCGCGGTCGGCGAAGCTCTCGTAGAAGTAGCGCTCGGTCAGGTGGGCCTGGCGGCAGACCGCGCGCACGCTGACGGCCGCGGAGCCCTCGGTGCCGAGCAGGTCGAGGCCCGCGGCGACCAGCTGGTCCCGCCGTGCCGCTTTCCGATCGTCCAGCGTCGTGCCCGCCCACGTGCGGCCCGGCATATCCACTCCCGTAGTTGACCACGCCCGTTGTCACATCCTAACCTGACAACAGGCGTAGTCAGTTCATCGACCCGACCGCAGGAGCCGCCATGCCGGGGGAGGAACCCGAACCGCTGGGACCGGACTCGCTCACGTGGCGCTACTTCGGCGACTGGCGGGGGCTGCTGATCGCCCTGTGGGCCGGGTCGATGCAGAACATGCACCCGGGTCTGGGCGCCGGCGTCGAGCAGCATTCGCGGTTCTTCGAGGAACGCTGGCAACGGCTGTTCCGCTCGCTCTACCCGATCGGCGGCGTGGTCTACGACGGCCCGCTCGCCCACCGGACCGCGCTCGAGGTGCGCGGGTACCACGACCGCATCAAGGGCGTCGACGCGAAAGGCCGCCGCTACCACGCGCTCGACCCGGACACGTTCTACTGGGCCCACTCCACGTTCTTCGTCAGCACGATCCTCATCGCCGACCACTTCATGGGCGGCATCGGCGAAGAGGAGAAGCGCAAGCTGTTCGACGAACACGTGCGCTGGTGGCGGATGTACGACATGACGATGCGGCCGGTCCCCGAGTCCTGGGAGGACTTCCGGCGGTACTGGAAGCACATGTGCGCCGAGGTCCTGGAAGACAACAAGGCCACGCGCGACGTCCTGGATCTGCGCGGCATCGCGAAACCGCCGAACCTGGCGTGGCTGCCCGACCTGCTGTGGCGGCCCGTCTCGGCGGTGATCGCGAAGCGGTTCGTCTGGCTCACGGTCGGGCTCTACGACCCGGAGATCCGCGACCTACTCGGCTTCACCTGGACTGCGCTCGACGAACGCCGGCACCGCTTCGCCGGGCGCGCGATCAACGCCGTGTTCTCCCTCGTCCCGCACGACCGCCGCTACCACCCGCGGGCGCGCGCCGGCCGGCGCCGGGCAAGGGGTGAGGTGGCCGCGGGCGCGCCCGTGGTCGAGACTCCACGGAGGAACCTGCCGCCCGTGGGGGAACGCGGCAAGCCGGAGCACTACTCGCCGAACATCTGAAGCCCGGAGGGCCGTATGAAGCTGGGTTACCACCTCGGGTACTGGGGGAGCGGCCCGACGCCGGGCGCGCTGGAGGCCGTGCTCGAGGCCGAGCGCCTCGGGTTCGACTCGGTGTGGTCGGCGGAGGCCTACGGCTCCGACGCGTTCACCCCGCTCGCGTGGGCCGGTGCGTCGACCAGCCGCGTGAAGCTCGGCACCAACATCGTGCAGATGTCCGCGCGCACGCCCACCGCCACCGCGATGACGGCGCTGACGCTCGACCACCTCTCCGGCGGCCGGTTCGTGCTCGGGCTCGGTGCGTCGGGCCCGCAGGTGGTGGAGGGCTGGTACGGCCAGCCGTACCCGAAGCCGCTGGCCCGCACCCGCGAGTACGTAGCGATCATCCGCCAGGCGCTGGCGCGCGAGGCACCCGTGACGCTCGACGGGCAGTTCTACCAGCTGCCGCTGCAAGGGGGAGCGGGGCTGGGCAAGGCGCTCAAGCCGACCGTGCACCCGCTACGCGCCGACCTCCCGATCTACCTCGCGGCCGAGGGCCCCAAGAACGTCGCGCTGTCGGCGGAGATCTGCGACGGCTGGCTGCCGCTGTTCTTCTCGCCCAAGGCCGACGCGTTCTACCGGGCCGCGCTCGCCGAGGGGTTCGCCCGGCCGGGTGCCCGGCGCAAGCCCGAGGACTTCGAGGTGCCCGCGTCGGTGCCGGTGATCGTCCACGACGACGTGGAGGAGGCGGCGAGCTGGATCAAGCCGGCGCTCGCGTTGTACATCGGCGGCATGGGCGCCAAGGCCGTGAACTTCCACCACGACGTGTTCGCACGCCTGGGTTACGAGGAGGTGGCCGACAAGGTGCAGGAGCTCTACCTCGCCGGGCGCAAGGACGAGGCCGTCGCCGCGATCCCGACGTCGCTCGTGGAGGACACCTCGCTCGTCGGCCCGGCCGCGAAGATCCGCGAGGAGCTCGCTGCCTGGGAGGACACTGTGGTCACGACGCTGCTGCTGCGCGGCGACGCGGGGTCGCTGGCGAAGGTGGCCGAAGCCCTGTCGTGAGCAGGGCACGGGGCGAGGTCGGCCCGGTACTCGCGGTGCATTACGACGGTGGCACGATTCCCTCCGACCACTACCGGGGAACGGCGAAGATCCACTAGGTATTGCGTTCGTCGGACCGCCCTCGAGGAGGACCCTTGGCGCCGCTGCCCCGCCGGACGCGTTTCCGTTACTCGCTCGGCTCGTTCGTCACCGGATCTTTCGGCACCGTGCCGGGCCTGTTGCTCCTGCCGTACCTCACGGACACGATGGCCGTGCCTGCCGCGGCGGCCGGCGTGATCGTGTTCGTGCCGAAGGCGTGGGACGTGGTGTTCAACCCGATCGCGGGCCGGCTGTCCGACGCGGACCTCGTGCGGACAGGCAGCCGGCGGCGGTTCCTGCTGGGCGGCGGCGTCGGCGTCGCGATCCTGTTTTTCGCGTTGTTCGCGCACCCGGGCTTCGGCAAGCCGGCGATCGACGCGACCTACGTGGTGATCGTGTTCTTCCTGTGTGCCACGGCGTACGCGTTCTTCCAGGTACCGTTCAACGCGCTGCCGGCCGAGCTCACGGACTCGGCCGAGGAACGCACGAAGCTCACCAGCGTGCGTATCGGCGTGCTAGCCGTGGCGATCCTCGTGTCCGGCGGCGCCGCCCCGGCGATCACGGACATCCTCGAAGGCGTGGCCGGCTACCGGGTTATGGGCCTTGTGATGGCCGTGATCATCCTGCTCGCCACCCTGGGTGTCTACTTCGGTCTGCGCGGCGCACCCGTCGGTTCGCTGCGGCCCAACGCCGTGAGCTTCAAGCAGCTGATCCGCACGATCGCGCAGTGGCGCCCGTTCTGCTGGCTGATGGGCTCGTACTTCATCCAAGCGCTGGGCATCGGCACGGTGCTCGCCGCGATCCCGTACTTCGCCGAGCACGTGCTGGGCGACCCGAGCTACCGCACGGTGCTGTTCGTGGGCTTCGTCGGCCCGGCGCTGATCACGATGCCGCTGTGGCCGCGGCTGGGGCACCGTTGGGGCAAGCTCGTCGGCTTCCGCATCGCGACGGTCTCGTTCACCGTCGGCCTGCTCGGGATCCTGTTCGCCAAGGACATCCCGTTCGCGGTGACGATGGTGTTCGTCGCGCTGTCGGGCATCGGGTACGCCGGGATCTCCGTGTTCCCGCTGGCGATCCTGCCCGACCTCATCAGTGCCGAAGAGGAACGCACCGGCGAGACCCGCGCGGGCATCACGGCCGGCGTGTGGACGGCGTCGGAGACGCTGGGTCTGGCGCTCGGCCCGGGCCTGTTCGGGCTGGTGCTGCAGGCCGGCGGCTACGTGTCGAGCACCGACGCGACGACCGCGCAGCCGTCCTCGGCGATCACGGCCATCACCGTGGGCACCTCGGTGTTGCCGGCGGTGCTCATCGCGCTGGCGATCCCGCTGCTGCGCCGCAAGGTGCTCGAGCCGCGGCCGGTGGAGCCGCAGCGGTGACCGACGCCCTGGCCGAGCTGCGGGCGCTGCGCGCGGGCGACCTGCCGACGCACGGCGGGCACACGCTCGCCTACGTCTACGACAGCGGTCTGTCCGAAGTGGACGAGATCGCGGCGGCCGCGCACGCGCTCGCGTCGTCGGCCAACGGCCTGGACCCCACGGCGTTCCCGAGCCTGCTGCGCCTGGAGAACGACCTCGTCGGGCGCGCGGCGGGACTCCTCGGCGGAACCGCGGAAACGGTCGGCACGGTGACGTCCGGCGGCACCGAGTCGTGCCTGCTCGCGGTGCTGGCCGCGCGGGACGCGCGGCCGGACATCACCGCGCCGAGCATCGTGCTGCCCGACACCGCGCACGCGGCGTTCCACAAGGCCGCGCACCTGTTCGGGTTGCGCAAGATCGTGGTGCCGGTCGACGCGAAGACCTTCCGCGCGGTGCCCGACGCGATGGCGGCGGCAATCGACGAGTCCACCGTGCTCGTCGTGGCGAGCGCGCCTTCCTACGCCCACGGCGTGGTCGACCCGATCCCGGAGATCGCGGCCGCCGCGGCCGCTCGCGGTGTGCGGATGCACGTGGACGCGTGCATCGGCGGCTGGGTGCTGCCGTACTTCGCGAAGCTGGGCGCGGACGTGCCGCCGTTCGACTTCCGCGTGCCGGGCGTCACGAGCATCTCGGTGGACCTGCACAAGTACGCCTACTGTGCGAAGGGCGTCTCGGTGCTCCTGCACGCGAACGCCGAGCTGCGGCGCACGCACTACTTCGCCAGCGCGGCCTGGCCGGGCTACACGATGCTGAACCCGACGCTGCAGAGCACCCGCTCCGGCGGCCCGCTCGCGGCCGCGTGGGCCGTGGTGAACCACCTCGGCGAGGACGGCTACCTGCGCCTCGCGGAGGTGACCCGCGAGGCCGTGACCCGGATCCGCGCGGGGGTCGAGACCCTGCCGGGCCTGCGGGTCCTGGGCGACCCGGACTCGACGCTGATCGCCTTCGCCACGACCGGCACTGCCGACGACGGGTTCGACCTGTTCACGGTCGCGGACGAGATGAAGGTCCGCGGCTGGTACGTACAGCCGCAGTTCGCCCACGGCGACTCGCCGCTGAACCTGCACCTCACGATCACGGCCGCGAACCACGGCAGCGAGGCAGAGTTCCTCGCGGACCTGACCGCCTCGGTCGCCTCGGCGCGCGAAGCCGGCCCGACGTCGGTGGACCCGGACGTGGCCGCGTTCGTGGCGGCGCTGGACCCGGAAACCCTGACGGCGGAGCAGTTCGCGGGCCTGCTCGCCGCCGCCGGCCTCGTCGGCGACGCCGGCCTGCCCGAGCGGATGGCACCGATCAACGCACTGCTGGCGACAGCGGCGGAACCGCTGCGGGAACGGCTGCTGCTGGAGTTCCTCGGCGCGCTCTACACGCCCTGACCGGCTGGCCCGGGCGTGAACCCGGGCCAGCCGGTGCGGCTCACTGGTTGCGCGAGGCCAGCCCCGCCGGCGCCGACGCCAGCGCGGTGTGGATCGCGTCGGCGAGGGCGAGCGCGTCCTCTTCGGTCAGTTCCAGCGCGACGCGCGCGGCCGGGCCCATCGCCGGGTTGCGGAAGTCGATGTTCACGGTGTGGGCGAACCGGGCGTGCGTCGGGTGGTCGACGTAGACGGTGGCTTCGTCGACGCTGTGCCAGCCGGTCGCGCTCTTGCCGCTGCCCTCCACGGCGAACTTCTCGGTGAGGTAGGTGCACATGGGAAACGTCCTTCCTGCGAAGCGGAATCAGGCCGCGAGGTGCCGGCCGTAGAAGTCGAGGATCTTGGCCCAGCCGTCCACGGCGGCCTCCGGCCGGTAGCTCGGGCGGTCGACGGCGAAGAACGCGTGGCCGGCGCCGTCGTAGGTGTGGAACTCGTGCTCCTTGCCGAGGCGGTCGAGCTCGGCGGCGAGCTTCGCGGTCTCCTCGGGAGCGGGGTACTGGTCGTCGGCGCCGAAGATGCCGAGCAGCGGGGCCGACAGCTGCGGTGCGAGGCCCAGCAGCGGCTTCATCGACGCGGGCATGCCGGCCGGCGGCTCGTTCACCACGAACGCGCCGTAGCAGTCCACCGCGGCGTCGACCTGGGTCGAGCACGCGACGAGGAACGTCTGGCGGCCGCCGGAGCAGTGGCCGATCACGCCGATCTTGCCGTTGGCGCCGTCCAGCGCCTTGAGGTACGCGGCCGCACCTTCGACGTCGCCGACGAGGCGCTCGTCGGGCACGCCGCCGTTGGCGCGGACGGTCGCGGCGGCGTCGTCCGGGCTCGCGCCCGGCGCCTCGCGCGAGTACAGGTTCGGGCACAGCGCCGCGAAACCCTCGGCGGCGAAGCGGCGCACCATCTCCTTGGTCGCCGGGTCGTAGCCGGGCATGTGGTGGATCACCACGACGCCGCCGCGCGGAGCGGGGTCGAGCGGGCGAGCCAGGTACGCCTCGATCTCGTCACCGCCGTGGCCGGTGATCGTGACGGTGCCGGCGGTGAGCGTGTCGTTCATCCGTTCTCCTTGTCCGGGGTGCTGCGTTGCTCGCCCGCGCGCGGGGCGAGGTCGGGGTGGAAGTAGCGCTTGCCGCGCGACACCGAGGCGAGGCCCGCGACGAGCGCCATCACGGCGGCCGCCGTGAAGACCGTGACCAGTCCGTTGTGGAACGGGCCGGAGATGAGTTGTGGGAAGAACTCCTTGCCGGTCAGCGCGGCCGAGTCGCTCGGCGACAGCCCGGAAAGGACACCCGGGCCGAGCAGGTGCGCCATCGGGTTGCTGCCGAGGAACGCCGCGAACAGTGTGCTCACGGGCGGCAGCTGGGCGACGTTCGCCGCGACGTCGGCGGGCACGCCGTGGGCCTGCAGCCCGCCGGTGAGCGTGGCGGGCAGCGAGCCGGCCAGGCCCGCGATCATCAGCGAGAAGAACACGCCGATCGACAGCGCGGTGCCGGAGTTCTGGAACGTCGAGCGCATGCCCGACGCGACGCCGCGCTGGTGGTCGGCGACGCTGCTCATGATCGCCGAGGTGTTGGGCGCCGAGAACATCCCCTGTCCGATCCCGCTGATCACGAGCAGCAGCGCGAACACGGGGTAAGAGAAGTCGACCGGCAGCGCCAGCAGGCCGAGGAACGACCCGGCGACGAGCACGAGCCCACCGGTGGAGAACAGCCGCGCGCCGAACCGGTCGGACAGGTAGCCGGACATCGGGCCGGCGATGAGGAACCCGACCGTGAGCGGCAGCAGGTAGATCCCGGCCCACAGCGGGGTCTTCTCGTACTCGTACCCGTGCAGCGGCAGCCAGATGCCCTGCAGCCAGATGATCAGCATGAACTGCAGCCCGCCGCGCGCGATCGACGTGAGCAGCACCGCGAGGTTGCCCGCGGTGAAGGCCCGGATCCGGAACAGCGAGAGCTGGAACATCGGTTCCTTCACGCGTGTCTCGATCACGCCGAACGCGATGAGCAGCAGCACTCCGGAACCGATGCCGCCCAGCACCCACGGGCTGCCCCAGCCGGTGGCCGCCCCGCCGTAGGGCTGGATGCCGTAGGTGATCGCGGCGAGCAGCACACCGGTGCCGAGGGCGAAGGTGACGTTGCCGCCCCAGTCGACGCGCGCGCGGCGCGGCTTGCCGATCTCGCGCAGGCTGCGGATCGACCACACCGTGCCGAGGATGCCGAACGGCACGCTCACCCAGAACACCGCACGCCAGTCGATCTCGGCGAGCAGGCCGCCGGCGACGAGGCCGAGGAACTGCCCGGCCAGCGCGGTGATCTGGTTGATGCCGAGTGCCATGCCGCGTTGTTCGCGCGGGAACGCGTCGGTGAGGATCGCCGCGGAGTTGGCCGTGAGCATGGACCCGCCGACGGCTTGGATGATGCGCCAGCCGATCAGCCACAGCGCGCCCTGCCCGCCGTGGAACGGGTCGAACGACAGCGCCACCGAGGCGACGCTGAAGATCACGAACCCGACGTTGTACATCTTCACGCGGCCGAACATGTCGCCGAGGCGCCCGAGCGTGACCACGAGCACCGCCGACACCAGCAGGTAGCCCAGGATCATCCAGAGCAGGTAGCCG
Organism: Amycolatopsis sp. NPDC050768; assembly: GCF_040654155.1. NCBI lineage: Bacteria > Bacillati > Actinomycetota > Actinomycetes > Pseudonocardiales > Pseudonocardiaceae > Amycolatopsis > Amycolatopsis sp. NPDC050768. The sequence continues at coordinate 64,281 of NZ_JBFAHL010000006.1, read as the reverse complement.
ATATTGCCCGGCGCGAGCGGGTCGAGCCCGATGCCGCGGAAGATCGCGGGCAGCGAGATGATCACGATCGACCCGTCGAGGGCCGACATGAGCACGCCGAGGGTGGTGTTGGAGAGGGCGACCCACTTGTAGCGGTCTCCGCGGCTGGTGGTTGTGGTTGTCACAGTTCGTCTGCCAGGCGTTCGAGCAATGGGATCACTTCGAGCAGTCGGTGGCGTTCCTCGGCGGTGAAGCCGCCGGCCAGGGCTTGGGCGACGCGCTGGGTGCTCAGCGAGCGCCGGTCGGTCAGGAGCTTCCGGCCGGTCGCGGTCACGGACATCAGGACGCGGCGGCCGTCGGCGGCGTCGGGGCTTCGGCTCACGAGCCCGCGTTCGACGAGCCCGGCCAGGGTCGCGCCCATGGCCTGCGGCTTCACCCGCTCCTGCTCGGCCAGGTAGCCGGGTGTAGAGGGCCCGTCGCGGTCGAGCCGCGAGAGCACGGAGCTCTCCGAGAGCGTGGCCTCGCCCGCCACGTAGCCCTGCCGCATCCGGCGCACCAGCCGCCCGATCGCGATCCTCAGGTCGGCGGCGGCCTCCACGAGATCTTTGGTGATCCGATCCGGCATATTAGTCAACCTAGACTGATAAACCTGGGTTGATCAACCTTCGCGAAACACCCCTAACCCCAACGAATCGCCCAGTTCAGACGTGGTGTGTCCGGCGTGGACCGAGCCTGATCCGCATGATCACGCCGGCCGGTGAACGATCAAGGAACTTCCGGGAACACGAAGGCCGCGCGCCCGGTGTGACGCGGGTCGCGCGGCCTTCGGTGCGTCTGTCCTCAATGGACGTGCATGGGCTCCCATGCGGGGAAGGGATCCGCCGTCACCGGCTCGTCGGTGAGGCACGCCTCGAGCGCGGCCAGCAGCGGGTCGCCGGCGAGCCCGACGCCGATGAAGACCAGCTCCTGCCGCGGCGCGTCGGTCACCCCCTGCGGTTCGAACCGCGCCACCGAGCCCGCCTGCGACCACAGGCCGAGCACACCCGGTCGCGACGCGAGCGTGAAGAACCCCTTGGAGCGCAACACCGTGCCGAACTCGCCCGAGTCGAGGCGGGTCGTGACGAAGTCCCACAGCGGTGCCGGGTCGAACGCCCGGGTGGCGCGGAACACGAGGCTGGAGATGCCGTACTCCTCCGTCTCCGGCACGTGGTCGCCGTTGAGCTCCGCGACCCAGCCCGGCGCCTGCTGCGCCCGCAGGGGGTCGTGGCGACCCGTGCCGACCACGCGCCCGAGCGGCACCCGGCCGAACTCCGCCGTCACCACGTCGGCGCCCGGGTTGAGCCGGCGCAGCGCCGCCACCAGTCGGTCGGCCTCGGCGGGGGAGACGAGGTCGGTTTTGTTCAGCAGCAGCACGTCGGCGAACTCGACCTGGTCCACGAGCAGGTCGCTGACCGTGCGCTCATCGCCCTCGTACTGGTCGAGGCGGCGCTCGGCCAGGGAGTCGCCACCGGCCAGCTCACGGCCGAAGTTCACGGCGTCGACCACGGTCACCATCGTGTCCAGCCGGGCGCCGGAGAGCGCCGGGCTGCCGTCGTCGCCGGGGAAGGAGAACGTGGCGGCGACCGGCATCGGCTCGGAGATCCCGCTCGACTCGATGAGCAGGTGGTCGAACCGCCCCTCCGCCGTCAGGCGCGCGACCTCGTCGAGCAGGTCTTCGCGCAGGGTGCAGCAGATGCACCCGTTGGTCAGCTCGACCAGGCGCTCCTCGGTGCGGGAGACGCTGTCACGCACGAGCGCGGCGTCGATGTTGACCTCGCTCATGTCGTTCACGATCACCGCGACCCGCAGGCCTTCGCGGTTGGCGAGGATGTGGTTGAGCAGCGTCGTCTTGCCCGCGCCGAGGAACCCCGACAGGACGGTGACGGGCACGCTCACCGATCGAGCCGCTGGAAGTGCTTGATCAGGCGGCGCGGCACGAGCTTGCGCTCGCCGTCGACCGTGATCGGCACCAGATCGGGCACCGCGGCCTTCCACTGCGCGCGGCGCGCGCGGGTGTTGCTGCGGGACTTCTTCCGCTTCGGCACGGCCATCAGCGCGCACCGCCCTTCTCACGACGGCCGTAACGGCGGTGGAACTTCTCGACCTGGCCCGCGGAGTCGACGATCCGCTGGTTGCCGGTCCAGAACGGGTGCGACCACGAACTGATGTCCACGACCACGAGCGGGTAAGTGTCGCCGTCGCTCCACTCGATCGTCCGCTCGGACGTCGCGGTGGAGCGGGTGAGGAACGCGTCGCCCGTGGACGAGTCGCGGAACACCACGGGGTGGTAGTCGGGGTGGATGCCAGGTTTCACTGCGGTTCTTCCTTTCGGTTCGCGGCGTTGAGGTGCCGCTCTTCGTCTTCGTCGTCGGTTTCGATGGCCTCGCACGGGTCTTCGTGCCACTCGCCGAACGGGTCGGGGTAGCTGCGCCAGGCAGCTTCTCCCTCGGCCAGCTCGGCGTCGGTGAGCAGCGCGGCGTGCAGCGCGTCCTCGATTTCCCTCGGTGCCACCAGATCCGTGACCACGACGAGCTCCTGCGCGCGGTCGCCGTGCACCGGGTGCCAGCGCAGCGACGCGAGCGTGCGGCGTTCGGGGGAGACGTCGGCCCAGTCCGGGCCGTCGGGTGAGGTCAGCCACGGCCCGGCGTGCCCGATCGCGAGGCCGCCGCCCGCCGACTCGAGCCAGAACGCGATGTCGGGCTGACTCGCGACCCATGCGCGGCCGCGGGTGCGGATCACGCCGCCCAGCAGCGTGTCGATCGCCTCGTGCAGGCGCTCGGGGTGGAACGGCCGCTGCGAGGTGAAGGTGAGCACCTCGATCCCGCAGTCGGCGTGCAGCGGCGGCTGTCCCCGCAGGAGCGCGCCGTGCAGGTCGATCACCTCGCCGCGCCGCGATTCCGCGGGCACGGCGGCGAACAGCAGCCCGGCGTTCGCGCCCTTCAGGACGACGCGCGGGACGGACGGCGCGACGCGGTCGAGCACGGCCGCGGTCTTCGCGGCGCACCACGCGTCGGGCACTTCGCCCGCGAGCACCAGCACGTCGGCGAACTCCACCTGCGCGAGCGCGACCTGCGCGACGCTGCGCTCGTCCTCGGGGCTGCCCAGCAGGCCGCGTTCCAGGAGCAGCTCGTCGCCGGACGCGTCGGCGAGCCAGGCAGCGCGGTCGACGGTGGTGAACACGGCCTCGATCTCGACGTCGTCGCTCACGGGCCGGTCGCCGACGAGCACGTTGGCGATCGCCCAGCTGACCGGCTCGGGCTCCATGGCCTCGTCGAGGCGCAGCACGATCCGGTCCACCTCCGGCAGCCGGGCGAGCCGGCGCAGCAGCGGCAGGAGGTCTTCGCGCAGCGTGCAATTCACGCAGCCGTGCGCGAGCTCCAGCGCGGTGAGCTGGTCGCGGGGGCCGAGGCGGATCCGCCTGCGGACGATGCCGCTGCCGATCTGCCGCAGGTCGTGGTGGACCACGGCGACGCCGGGGCCGGCGCGGCGCAGCAGTTCGGCGAGCTCGTCGTTGCCTTCGGCGGCGAGTCCGCTGACGAGCACGAGCGGGACACGCGGGTGTGGGGTCACTGAAGCTCCAGTCGACGGGACGGGGTACGGTGGCAGCGTAATTGAAAACGAATATCACTATCAACTCGGGAGGGTCCGTGTCAGCCGTGTGCCAGGTCACCGGCCGCAAGCCGGGCTACGGCAAGCAGGTCTCGCACTCGCATCGCCGCACGTCACGGCGCTGGGAGCCGAACCTGCAGACCCGCCGCTACTACGTGCCGAGCCTCGGCCGGACCGTGCGGCTCAAGGTGTCGGCGAAGGGCATGAAGACGATCGACAAGCGCGCGATCGACGCGGTCGTCGCGGAACTGGCCGCGAAGGGGGTGAAGCTCTAGATGGCGAAGAGCACCGACGTCCGGCCGATCATCAAGCTGCGCTCCACCGCGGGCACCGGCTACACGTACGTGACGAAGAAGAACCGGCGCAACGACCCCGACCGGATGGTCCTGCGCAAGTACGACCCCGTGGTGCGCAAGCACGTCGAGTTCAAGGAAGAGCGCTGATGGCGAAGAAGTCGAAGATCGCGAAGAACGAGCAGCGGAAGGTGATCGCCGCCCGCTACGTCGAGAAGCGCCGGGCGCTCAAGGCCGTGATCGCCTCGCCGCACTCGTCGGCGCAGGACAAGGCCGACGCGGTGGTGGCGTTGCAGCGCATGCCGCGCGACGCGAGCGCCACGCGCATCCGCAACCGCGACGCCGCCGACGGGCGCCCGCGCGGCTACCTGCGCAAGTTCGGCCTGTCGCGCGTGCGGATGCGGCAGATGGCGCACAACGGCGAGCTGCCCGGCGTCTCGAAGTCGAGCTGGTGAGGCGCGTGCCGAAGCACGAACGCGTGCCCCGCAAGCGGGCGAACCCGTTGCACGCCCGGGGGATCACGGCCGTCGACTGGAAGGACGTCGACCTGCTGCGGATCTTCATCTCCGACCGCGGCAAGATCCGCGCCCGCCGCGTGACGGGGCTGACGCCGAAGCAGCAGAAGCAGGTGGCCTCGGCCATCAAGAACGCGCGGGAGATGGCGCTGCTGCCCTACCCGAACTCCGCCCGGGGTTGAGCACCCGGCGTCCCGGGAGCCGGCGTGCCAGACTCGGCGCATGGCTTCCGGGACGCCGTCGGACGAGGAGCTCGGCCTCTGCGCCCGCGTGTTCACCATGGCGCGTGCGGACGACACGGAGCGCCTCGCCGCCTACGTCGACGCCGGCATCCCCGCGAACCTCACCAACGACCGCGGCGACACCTTGGTGATGCTCGCCGCTTACCACGGGCACGCGGAGACGGTGGCCGCGCTGCCGGCGCGCGGCGCGGATCCCAACCGGGTCAACGACCGGGGCCAGAGCCCGCTCACCGGCGCCGTGTTCAAGGACGAGCCCGAGGTCGTGAAGGCGCTGGTGGCGGGTGGTGCCGATCCACGGGCGGGCACGCCGTCCGCGGTCGAGGCGGCGACGATGTTCGGCAACACCGGGCTGCTGGCCCTGCTGCAGCGCTGAGCGGGCCGGGCAGGCAGACTTTCGGGCTATGGACGACCCGCACTACCTCTCCGGACTCCAGCTCGCCGGCCGCCGCGTCGTGATGGTCGGGGGCGGCTCGGTCGCCCAGCGCCGCCTCCCGCGGCTCATCCGCGCGGGCGCGCGGGTGGAGCTGGTCTCGCCCCACACCACGCCGTCGGTGAGCGCGATGGCCGACGCGGGCGAGCTGGTCTGGCACGAGCGCCGCTACGCCGAGGGCGACCTCGCCGACGCCTGGTACGCGCTCGCCTGCACCGACGACCCCGAGGTCAACGCCGCAGTGTGCGCCGAAGCCGAACGCGAGCGCGTGTTCTGCGTGCGTGCCGACGAGGGGGAGTCCGGCAGCGCCGTGACCCCGGCTTCGGGCCGCCACGGCGGGCTGCTGTTCGGCGTCCTGTCCGGCGGTGAGCCGCTGCGCTCGGCCGCCGTGCGCGACAGCATCCTCGACGCCCTGCACGCCGGCACCGTCAAGGATGCTGCCGGCGGCCGCGCGCCGCGAGGCACCGACACGGAGCTGCCGGGTGTCGCCCTGGTCGGCGGCGGCCCGGGCGACCCGGACCTGATCACCGTCCGCGGCCGCCGGCTGCTCTCGCGCGCCGACGTGGTGGTCGTCGACCGGCTCGCGCCCCGCGAGCTGCTGGACGAGCTCGCGCCCGAGGTCGAGGTCGTCGACGCGGCGAAGATCCCGTACGGCCGCGCCGCGAGCCAGGACGTGATCAACAGCACGCTGATCGAGAAGGCCAAGGAGGGGAAGTTCGTCGTCCGGCTCAAGGGCGGCGACCCCTACCTGTTCGGCCGCGGGTTCGAGGAGGTCCTGGCCTGCGCCGAGGCGGGCGTGCCGGTGACCATGGTCCCGGGCATCACGAGCGCCTTCGCGGTCCCCGCCGTGGCCGACGTGCCGGTCACCCACCGCGGCGTCGCCCACGAGGTCGTGGTCGTCTCGGGCCACGTCGCCCCCGGTGACCCGCGCTCGCTGGTCGACTGGTCCCTGCTGGCCGGCCTGCGCGGCACGATCGTGCTGATGATGGGCGTCGAACGGCTGCCCCAGTTCGCGGCGGCGCTGCTGGATGGCGGCCGCCCCGCCGACACGCCGGTCGCCATCGTCGAAGACGGCACCATGCGCACACAGCGCACCCTGCGCTCCACGCTGGGGAAGGTGGCCGGCGAAGCGGCCGCCGCGGGTGTCCGGCCGCCGGCGGTGATCGTGTTCGGCCCGGTGGCCGGCCTCGCGAAGTGACCCGGCCGGGTCAGCTTTCGTAGCAGCGCTCGGCGAAGTCGGTGATCGCCGAGGTCAAGCGCTTCGGGTCGGAGCGGAGCTCGACCGGGCTGCGCGCCTGGACGAACTCCGCACCGGGCATGTCGGCGGCCAGGGTGTCGGCGTCGCCGAAGGGGTGGATCGGATCGCCTTCGTGGCCGATCACCAGCGCGGGCGTGGTGATGGCCCGGCGCACCGACTTCGGCGGCGCGATGCGGCCGAACAGCACGCCGTGCAGGAGCGCGGCCATCGGCTCGGGCTGCTGGGTCAGGGTGTCGGTGACGACGTCGACCCACTGGCTGCCGTGGGGCACGAGGTTGGCGGCCAGCGCGACGCCGCGCACGGTCACGGGCAGGAAGCGCGCGGCGAACAGCAGCGGGGCGAACGTGAGCAGCCCGGCGACGATCGCGTTGTCCAGCACCGGCATCTCCACGACCAGCCCGCGGGCGCGGGACGGCTGCGCGACCGCCACCTCGAGCGCCACGTTCGCGCCGAGCGACGTCCCGCCGAGCACGGCGTCGGGCAGGTCGAGGTGGTCGAGCAGCGCCACGGCCTGCTCCCCGAACGCCGGCATCGAGTAGCGCCACGACTCGGTCGGCCGGTCGGACTCGCCGTGGCCCAGCAGGTCGAGGGTGATCACGCGGAAGCCCGAGCGCGCGAGCCGGCGGGCCAGGGGAGCGTGCATGCGGCGGGTGAACATGATGCCGTGCATCAGGACCACCACGCGCTCGCCCGAGCCGTACTCGGTGTAGGCCAGGCGCTGGCCGTCGCAGGTGAACGAGCCGGACAGCTCGATCGGACGCGAGCGGCGCGCCGGCGGGGGATCCGCAGGCAGGTCGTCGACGGCAAGAACGGGGGCCGGGGCCATGCGCCACCTTCCTCTCGTGGTCGAGGGCCGCTTCGATCTCTCGTGGCCCTCCCAGGAAAGCATCCCGCGACCGAATTGGCACAGCGTCAACCGGATGGTTCAAGATGACAGGCATGACCGGACCTGCCGACTCCCTGCCCGATCTCGTCTCGCTGAAGGTCGACCTCGACGGCCACGTCGCCGAAGTCACCCTGCTCGGCCCGGCGAAGGGCAACGCCATGGGCCCCGACTTCTGGCGCGAGCTGCCGCTGGTCTTCGCCGCCCTCGACGCCGACCCGCGCGTGCGCGCGATCGTGCTCACCGGCAGCGGCGCGCATTTCTCCTACGGCCTCGACCTGCCCGCGATGATGGGCGGCTGGGCCCCGATGCTCGCCGGCGACGCGCTGGCCGGCCCGCGCACGGACTTCCACCGCGAGGTCCGCCGCCTGCAGGAGTCCGTGAGCTCGATCGCCGAGTGCCGCAAGCCCGTGATCGCCGCCGTGTCCGGCTGGTGCATCGGCGGCGGCGTCGACGTGATCAGCGCCGCCGACGTGCGCCTGGCCAGCGCCGACGCGAAGTTCAGCGTGCGCGAGGTGAAGGTCGCGATCGTCGCCGACCTCGGCAGCCTGCAGCGGCTGGCCACGATCGTCGGCGAGGGCCACGTGCGCGAGCTCGCCCTGACGGGCAAGGACGTCGACGCCGCGCGCGCCGAGAAGATCGGCCTGGTCAACGACGTCTACCCCGACTCCGACACGCTGCTGGCCGAGGCCCGCAAGCTCGCCGCCGACATCGCGGCGAACCCGCCGCTGGTCGTGCAAGGCACCAAGCAGGTGCTCGCCGCCAACACCGAGCGCCAGGTCGCCGAGGGCCTGCGGTACGTCGCGGCGTGGAACTCCGCGTTCCTCCCGAGCAAGGACCTCGCCGAGGCCGTGCAGGCGTTCATGGAGCGCCGCGCGCCCGAGTTCAAGGGCGAGTAGAACAGGCACGTACGCGAGCACGAGGGAGCACGACGTGAGCAATGGCGCTTCGGGGAACCAGCGGGCCGGCGAGGCCTACCAGGTCTTTCGGGAGGCGCGGGACTACCTCCAGTCCCACCGCGAGGACTACGACACCGCCGTCCGGGAGTTCGCGTGGCCGCAGCCCGCGGAGTTCAACTGGGCGCTCGACTGGTTCGACGTGGTGGCCCGCGACCCGGCGAACGCGCAGCGGTACGCGCTCTGGATCGTCGAGGAGGACGGCACCGAGAACCGCTGGACCTACCCGGAGATGGCCGCCCGCTCGGACCAGGTCGCCACGTGGCTGCGCCGCCTCGGCGTCTCGCGCGGCGATCGGCTGATCCTCATGCTGGGCAACCAGGGCGAGCTGTGGGAGACGATCCTCGCCGCGATCAAGCTCGGCGCCGTGATCATCCCGGCCTCGACGCTGCTCGGGCCGGCCGACCTCGTCGACCGCGTGGAGCGCGGCAAGGCCAAGCACGTGGTGGTGCGCTCGGCCGACGCGCCGAAGTTCGCCGACGTGGCGGGCGACTACACGCGCATCGCCGTCGGCGAGCCGGTCGAGGGCTGGCACGCCTACGCCACCGCGTACGCCGAGCCGGCCGGTTTCACCCCCGAAGGCGTGACGGCCGCGGGTGACCCGCTGTTGCTCTACTTCACCTCGGGCACCACGGCGAAGCCGAAGCTCGTGCAGCACACGCACGTCTCCTACCCGGTCGGGCATCTGTCCACAATGTACTGGATCGGCCTCGAACCGGGTGACGTGCACCTGAACATCTCCTCGCCCGGCTGGGCGAAACACGCGTGGAGCAACGTGTTCGCGCCGTGGAACGCCGAGGCCACGGTGTTCCTGTACAACTACACGCGCTTCGACGCCACAGCGCTCATGGCGCAGATGGACCGCTGCGGGGTCACGAGCTTCTGCGCGCCGCCCACGGTGTGGCGCATGCTCATCCAGGCCGACCTGACGGCGCTGAAAACCCCGCCGCAGAAGGTGGTCGGTGCGGGCGAGCCGCTCAACCCCGAGGTGATCGAGCAGGTCGAGAAGGCCTGGGGCGTCACCATTCGCGACGGGTTCGGCCAGACCGAGAGCAGCGTGCAGATCGCCAACACTCCCGGCCAGGACGTGGTTCCCGGCTCGATGGGCCGGCCGCTGCCGGGTTTCGTGGTGGCTCTGGTCGACCCGGTCACGGGCGAGCGCGCCGGCGAGGGCGAGATCTGCCTCGACCTCGCGCACCGGCCGGTCGGCCTGATGACGGGCTACGCGGACGACGACGAGCGCACCTCGGAAGCCTTCCGCGACGGCTACTACCACACGGGTGACGTCGGTTCGGTCGACGAACGCGGCTACATCACCTACGTCGGGCGCACCGACGACGTGTTCAAAGCATCGGACTACCGGATCTCGCCGTTCGAGCTGGAGAGCGTGCTGCTGGAGCACGAAGCCGTCGCCGAAGCCGCCGTGGTGCCCGCGCCGGACCCGATCCGGCTCGCCGTGCCGAAGGCCTACGTCGTGCTGGCCGCGGGCCACGAGCCCACCGCGGACACCGCTCGCGCGATCCTGGCGTACGCGCGGGAGCACCTCGCGCCGTACAAGCGGATCCGGCGCCTGGAGTTCGCCGAGCTGCCGAAGACGATCTCCGGCAAGATCCGCCGCGTCGAGCTGCGCGGGCGCGAGCACGAGAACACCCGGCCCGAGGGCGAGTACCGCGAGGACGACTTCCCGGACCTCAAGGCCTGAGCCGCGCGGCCGTCGTTCCCCTCGGCTTCACTCCGAGGGGACGACGGCCGCGAACACCGTCTGCTCACCCTTGCTGCACGTCGTGCCGCCCTGCGCCGCGGGCGGACCCGAGGTGCACAGCCAGCCCGACACGGTGTCGTTCACGGCGTCGTTGGACCCCGTGCCCTGCCGGCCGGCGATCTTCGCGTGGAAGTCGCGCACGAGCGCCATGGCCTCGGCGCACGGCACCCCGCCCGCGCGGCTGTCGAACACGTACAGGGTCAGGCCGCTCGCGGCCGTCACGGTGCCGCAGGACCCCGGAACGGCCGGTGTGGTGCTCGGGGCCTTGGTGTGCGTGCTCGGCGGCGCCTGTGTCGTTTCAGGCGGCGGGGGAGGAACCGAGTGCGCCGTCGAGGTCGTCGGCGGGGGCGTGGTCGCGGACGGTGGCGGCGGTACCGCCGCCCGGGGCTCGGGTTCCCCCGAACAGGCGGCGAGCGCCGGCAGCACGAGCCAGGCCGCGAGCAGCGGCCGCCACGCGGGCTTCGACGGGGGCACCGGGGTCCTTTCGCCAGGGGTCTTTCCCGGCATTCTGGCCCGACGCCGGCGCTGTGACCCGCACCGACACCCGGCGCGGCGGGCGGAGGTTACCGGAACCGGGGCTTCCGCCTCGCCGGGCTCCCGCGAAAGTCCGTCTATTGTGGACGGTTAACATCGCGTTCACGCAGTGAGACACCGGGAACCGCTCGCTCATCGATCGGACGAATCTCCGGCGCGGACGTTAACGTCTGGCGCTCTCGGACCGAAATAGGTGAGGAGCGCCCCGGCGCGTTCCCGTCCCCGATCACCCGCCGACCCCGAGAGACAAGAGCACCGCACAGCATGACCACCGAAACGGCCAGCGAGCCCGCCATCCCGTCAGCGTCCGCCCTCACCGACCCGTCCGAGCGGCCCACCGAGACCACTCCGCCCACCGCGCCCTGCAGCGTCGTGTGGTGCTGCGGCCGCCCGTACGTCCTCGAAGGCCGAGCAGGCCGAGCCCGCTGGGTCGGCAACGACGACCGCGGCCGCCCCGAGCGCCTCAGCAGCGCGGAGCTGCAGCGCCGCGGCTGGAGCCACCGCCGCGCCGGCTGAGCACCCCCGCGGCTTTCCCGGCCGACCGCTTCGAAGCCCCACGGCTTGAGAGTCCACGGGTTTGATGCCCGGCGGCTTTTCGATCCACGGCTTTCCATCCACGGCTTTTCCACCCACAGCCCCGCGGTCGGGTCGCGCGCCACGAACCCGCGACCCGACCGCGTGACCACCGGCGTCGGCGCCGGTCCTCACCTCTAGGCTGAGCGAGTGACCACGGTCCCCGAGCCCAAGACGGAGCCTTCCCTGCTGCGGCAGGCGTTCAACGTCCCCAACCTCCTGTCGCTGCTGCGGCTCGCGGGCGTGCCCGTGTTCCTCTGGCTGCTGCTCGGCCCGAAGGAGGACGGCTGGGCGCTCGCGCTGCTCGTCTTCTCGGCGCTGACCGACTGGCTCGACGGCAAGCTCGCCCGCTGGCTCGACCAGATGTCGCGGCTGGGCCAGCTGCTCGACCCCGCCGCCGACCGGCTCTACATCCTCGCGACCCTCGTCGCGTTCCTCATCCGCGACATCATCCCGTGGTGGGTCGTCGTGCCGCTGGTGCTGCGCGAGGCCGTGCTCGCGATCTGCGTGCTCGTGCTCCGCCGCGGCGGGTTCGCGCCGCCCGAGGTGACCTACATCGGCAAGGGCGCGACCTTCGTGCTCATGTACGCCTTCCCGTTCCTGCTGCTCACGCAGGGCGGCTCGACTGTGGCCGTGGTGGCCCGGCCGATCGCCTACGCCTTCATGGTCTGGGGCGGGGTGCTCTACGTCTGGTCCGGCGCGCTCTATGTCGTGCAGGCAGTGCGCGCGCTTCGCAGCCGGTGATGGAAGACTGCCCGCGACGAAGTCGGTTCTAGGAAGGGGAGGGGCGTTGACCACTCCAGAAGAGCTGCGTTACACCGAGGAACACGAGTGGGTGGCCACGCGTGAGGGTGCGCTGGTCCGCGTGGGCATCACGGAGTACGCCCAGGACCAGCTCGGCGACGTGGTGTTCGTCGACCTGCCCGAGGTCGGCAAGCACGTCGACGCGGGCGACGTTTTCGGCGAGGTGGAGTCCACCAAGAGCGTCTCGGAGCTGTTCGCGCCGGTCGACGGCGAGATCGTCGCGGTGAACGCCGCGGTCTCCGATTCGCCCGAGTTGATCAACTCCGACCCGTACGGCGAGGGCTGGCTCGTGGAGATCCGCCTCGACGACCCCGCGGGGCTCGAAGCCCTGCTCGAAGCCGAGGCGTACCAGGCGCTCATCACCGGCTGAGGCGGGTTCGGCCTGGCCCGGGGGTTCCGCCCGCACAAGGGGGAGCCCCGGGGTTCCGAACCGATCAGGCACGGTACGTTGGCAGCTACACGTTCTTGGTCATAGCAACATTGTGTGTAGAGGAGAGCTCAGGTGAGCACGAACGACGGGCCCGGCGTTCCCCCGGAGCAGTCTCCGGAGCGGACCTCTGTCTTCCGGGCCGACTTCCTGGCCGACGTCGAAGGCCAGGAGTCCGCACCGGCCGCCGAGGCACCGGTGCAGGGCGTCGACGCCCTGCCGCCGGGTTCCGCCCTCCTGGTCGTGAAGCGGGGCCCCAACGCGGGGTCGCGCTTCCTGCTGGACCGCGACACCACGAGCGCGGGCCGGCACCCCGACAGCGACATCTTCCTCGACGACGTCACCGTTTCCCGCCGGCACGCCGAGTTCCGGCGTGAGGGCGGGGAGTTCGTGGTGATCGACGTCGGCAGCCTGAACGGCACCTACGTCAACCGCGAGCCGGTCGACCAGGCCGTGCTGGCCGGCGGCGACGAGGTGCAGATCGGGAAGTTCCGCCTCGTCTTCCTGACGGGCCCGGGGCACGGGGGCCAGGGGGCACAGTGACGGCGGCCGGGCAGCCCGGTCGTTCGGAGGCCCGGCGTGACGGGTTGAGCATCGGGGCGGTCCTGGCGCAGCTGCGCGGCGACTTCCCCGATGTCACCATCTCCAAGATCCGGTTCCTCGAGGCGGAAGGCCTGGTCCGGCCGGGCCGCACGCCCTCGGGGTACCGGCAGTTCGCCCCGGCGGACGTGGAGCGGCTTCGCTTTGTGCTGTCCGCGCAGCGGGACCACTACCTCCCGCTCAAGGTCATCAAGGAACAGCTGGACGCGGCGGACTCCGGAGCGGAGCCCGCCGCGGTCGCTCCACGCCTGCCCCGGAAGCTGGTGTCGCTCGACCCGGCCGACACCGGCGGGCTGCCCGACGCCGACGACTTCGAGACCGGTCCCGAGATCCGGCTGACGCAGGAGGAGTTGCTGGCGCAAGCCGGCATCACCGCCGCGACGCTCACTGAGCTGCAGCAGTACGGGCTCGTACGGCCGGGCGCGGCGGGATTCTTCGGCCCCGACGCGGTGCTGATCGCGCGCACGGTGAAGGCAATGACCGAATTCGGTATCGAGCCGAGACATCTGCGTGCCTTCCGCGCCGCGGCCGACCGCGAAGTCGGCCTGCTGGAGCAGATCGTGACCCCCGTGTATCGCCACCGTGACGAGGATGCGAAAGCGAGGGCAGACGAGGTGGTCCGCGAGCTCGCCGCACTGTCCGTCACACTCCACACGCTCCTCGTGAAAGCGGGGATCCGGGGAGTCACCGGCGGTTGAACCGGACGTAACGGGCTGAACACCGGTGTGCGTCACATGTCAATGACTGAATGTTCGGGACCGTATGCCGTACCGTGAGAGACGGTTTGCGGTGCAGTGAACCGAGAATGTCCGCCACTAGCGAGCACAGCGCCCGGATGACGGGTAGCGTCGAACCCAACGGCGCGAGTACGTCGAGCGCTGCAGCCCGTGTGCACGAGAGGGAGGCGAAACCCGATGAGCGAGATGCGCGTCGTCGGTGTGCGGGTGGAGCTGCCCGCCAATCAGCCGATCTTGTTGCTGCGGGAAACCGACGGCGAGCGCTACCTGCCGATCTGGATCGGCTCGGTCGAGGCCACCGCCATCGCCTTGGAGCAGCAGGGAGTACGACCCGCCCGGCCACTGACCCATGACCTCCTCAAAGAGGTCATCGGGGCGCTCGGCCGCGAGCTGGAGCAGGTCGTGATCACGGACCTGAAGGAAGGCACCTTCTTCGCCGAGCTCGTCTTCGACGGTGACATCCGGGTGTCCGCGCGCCCCAGCGACTCGGTCGCGCTGGCGCTGCGGATCGGGGTCCCCATCCACGCCGTGGACGCGGTGCTGGAGGAGGCGGGCCTGATCATCCCGGACGAGCAGGAGGACGAGGTCGAGAAGTTCCGCGAGTTCCTCGACTCCGTGTCCCCTGAAGACTTCCGCGGCGCCGACACCTGAGCCGCCGGCGGCGGGAACGCGGTCGTGCACCACGTTCCCGCCTTGCTTTCGGGCGGCGTATTCACCGCTTCGGAGCAGTCGCCCGCTCGAAGAGGTCGGCGATTTCCCGCCCGTAGCGGTCGAGGTCGGTCGACGGATCGGCCGCATACGCCGTCGCCACCCCGTCGATGGCCTGTGCGATCGACATCGCCATCACCTCCGGCGCGAACTCTCCGAACACCCCCTCGTCCTGACCCTGCTTGAGCTGGCGCTGCACGCCGCCCACCCGCAGCTGGCCCACGAGCACCGAGGTCATCGCCCAGCCGTCCGCGTCGTCGGCGTTCGCCGAGAGCTCCGCGAGCACCCTGACGCATTCCGGGTAGTCGCGCAGGAACGCCACCGACGTCTCGATGTGGGCCCGCAGGTTGCCCGGCCGGTCGCCGGGGTCGAGGTCCTTGCTGCGCTCCTGCAGGAACATCGCCTTCGTCTCGGACACCGTGCTCAGCACGGCCTGCATGAGCCCGGCCTTGTTCGTGAAGTGGTAGGAGATCATGCGCGTGCTGCTCAGGCCCGCGCGTTCCTTGATCTTGGCGAAGGTGGTGCGTGCGTAGCCGTGGTCGGCGATCGTGGCGATGGTCGCCGCGATGATCTGCGCCCGGGTCGTCGCCTCCGTGACGCTCAGCCCGAGTTCCGCTTGCGTGTCGAAATTTACTCGCATGAGTAACAAGTTACTCAGCCAAGTAATTAGTGTCAACCCGTACGACGAACGGACTAAAGGCTCAAGACGAGCTTGAGGTGCGCCGCGCGTCGCGTTGACCGGCCCGCGGCGCGGCCTTACCGTCGAAGGCGGTAAATCGTCACGATGTGATTCTCCGACCGGAGCACGATCGTGGCGGTTCTCCCCGGCCGATCCCGCTCCTGGGCTCGACCGGCTGTCATTCGCCGGCCGCCAGGTCGGGCGAAGGGAGGCTTGCGTGGTCGAGGCTGGTAGTCCGGAGAGGCCGCCCGTTCGTGCCGCCGATGGCGAGCAGGGCGAGCTGTTCCCCGACGCCTCCCTTCCGGACGAGCTCGTGGGGTACCGCGGTCCCGCCGCGTGCCAGATCGCGGGGATCACGTACCGCCAACTCGACTACTGGGCCCGGACGAAGCTGGTCGCGCCGAGCATTCGCACCGCGCACGGTTCGGGCTCGCAGCGGCTGTACTCGTTCAAGGACATCCTCGTCCTGAAGGTCGTGAAGCGGCTGCTGGACACCGGGGTCTCGCTGCAGAACATCCGGGTCGCGGTGGAGCACCTGCGCGTACGCGGCGTGCGTGACCTCGCGAAGGTCACCCTGTTCTCCGACGGCACCACGGTGTACGAGTGCACCTCGCCCGAAGAGATCGTGGATCTGCTCCAGGGCGGGCAGGGCGTGTTCGGCATCGCCGTGAGCGGCGCGATGCAGGAGATCAGCGGCACGATCCACGAGTTCCCCGCCGAACGCGCCGACGGCGGCGTGATCGAATCGGTCGTCCCGGACGAACTCACCCAGCGCCGCAACTCCCGCCGCACCGGGTGATCACCGCCCGCGAGCGCAAGGTATTCTGAGCGCGCGGTCGACGAACCCGCGCGGGAGAGACCGAGCCGGCATCCACGAGCTCGGCGCCGAAGGAGCAAGTCCTCCCCGGAACCTCTCAGGCACCCTGGACCGCGCGGATGAGACGCCTCTGGAAAGTGGGCCCGCTGGACACCACCGGCCGGTTCCGCCGACGGTGCAAACCCGGGTATCCACGCGGGCGAAACTCTCAGGCGCCCCACGGGGTACGGACAGAGTGGGGAGGACCTCGGACCCGGTGGTCATCGGGTCCGAGGCCGGATGGTTCAGACCTCCGGACCACGATCTTTTCCGGGCGGGCTTCGCTGTGGTCTGAACCTCGCGAGGCTGCCGGATTTCGCACCGCCGGCACACGCATTCCTGTGATCCACGTCTCATCGGCCGTCCACTGTGGAGCAACGGCGGACCCGCTCGATCGCGAGTCCGCCGCGCTCGTGCACCACGACCTCAGCCCGGGATCTTGTCCAGGAACCCGTGCACCTTGGCGATCCGGCCGTCGGCCAGCTCGACGACGTCGAACCCGATCGCGATCGGCTCGTCGGCGCCCGGCGCCGTGAGGTACCACTGGAACCGCGCCAGGTCGTGGTGGGCGTCGGGCGCCTTCGGCAGGCTGAAGGTCAGCCCGGCGAACTGCGCCTGCGCGCCGCCGATGAACCCGTCGATGCCGTCGTGGCCGGTCACAGAGCCCAGGGGATCGGTCATGGACGCGTCGGGCGTGAAAACCTCGGCGACGAGGGCACGACGGCGCTCGGCGTCGGTCTCGTTCCAGATCGCGATGTACTGCTCGACAGTGCTCGTCACGTCGGACACGGGGAAACTCCCTTTGCTTGGCGGACAACGGGTTCGCCGTCCTGATGTCACCAACACTGGTGTGCCGGGCGCGGTTCGTCGATTACGCCGGAGGTAACGGCCGCACCCTTGCCTGCGCTCCCCCCGGCGATTACCCGCAAGGTAATGGCCTGAGCGCGGGCGGACCCGTAGCGTCGGGGGCGTGACGACTTCGGTGAAGGCCCCGGCACGGCGCGCGGTCGGCGAGCTCCTGCGGGAGTGGCGCGACCGGCGCCGCATCAGCCAGCTCGACCTCTCGATCGCCGCGGACATCTCCACACGGCACCTGAGCTTCGTCGAGACCGGCCGCTCGAAGCCGAGCCGGGAGATGGTGCTGCGCCTCGGCGAGCACCTCGAAGTGCCGCTGCGCGAACGCAACCGCCTGCTGCTGGCCGCCGGCTACGCCCCCGCGTACGGCGAGACCGAGCTGAGCGCGCCGGAGCTGACGGCCGTGCGCGACGCCGTCCGGCTGCTGCTCACCGGCCACGAACCGTATCCCGCGGCCGTGGTCGACCGCGGCTGGAACCTCGTCGACGCCAACACGAGCCTCGGCGTGCTCATCGAGGGCGTGGCGCCGGAACTGCTGGCACCGCCGGCGAACGTCCTGCGCGCGACCCTGCACCCCGACGGCATGGCCCCGAACGTGCTGAACCTGGGGGAGTGGCGGGCCCACCTGCTGGGCCGCCTGCGGCGTCAGGTCGAGCAGACGGCCGACGCGGGTCTCGCCGAGCTGCTGGCGGAGCTGCGGGAGTACCCGTGCGACCAGCCGGTGCCCGAGGTCGAGATACCTGGGCCAGGTGACATCTTCGTCCCGCTGCGCTATCGCCACCGCGGCACGGAGCTCACGTTCTTCAGCACGGTCGCGACCTTCGGCACCCCGCTCGACGTGACGGTCGCCGAGTTGGTCATCGAGTCCTTCTACCCGGCGAACCCGGAGACGGCCGAGTACCTGCGCGCCCAGGCGAGCGCCTGAGCCGGACCGCTCGATCGTGCGGCGGGGTGACGAGCCGGTGGACCGGGGGAGTGGAAGGATCGGAGAGGTCACCCCAGGACACCGCAGTGAGGATCCGCCTTCATGGCCAACCCGCCCCTGCTCACCCTGAACAACTCCGTCACCGTCCCGCAGCTCGGCTTCGGTGTCTACCAGGTCCGCGCCGCGCAGGCCGGGAAGGTGATCGGCGCCGCGATCGAAGCGGGTTACCGCAGCATCGACACCGCCGCGATGTACGGCAACGAGGCCGAGGTCGGCGAAGCGATCCGCGCTTCGGGCCTGCCCCGGGACGAGTTCTTCGTGACCACGAAGCTGTGGAACGATCAGCACGGGTACGACAACGCGTTGCGTGCCTTCGACCACAGCGCCGCCGCGCTCGGGCTGGAGCAGATCGACCTGTTCCTGATCCACTGGCCGCAGCCGCGCCGCGACCGCTACGTGGAGACCTGGCGGGCGCTGGAGCAGCTCTACCAGGACGGGCGGGTGCGGGCGATCGGTGTGTCGAACTTCGGCATCACGCATCTGCGCCGGCTGCTGGACGAGACCGACGTGGTCCCGGCCGTGAACCAGGTCGAGCTGCACCCGTGGCTGCAGCAGCTGCCGCTGCGCACGTTCCACGCCGAGTACGGCATCGCCACGGAGGCGTGGAGCCCGCTCGCGCGCGGCCGGCTGCTGGCCGACCGCGTGATCACGGCGCTCGCGGCCAAGTACGGCAAGACGCCCGCCCAGCTCGTGCTGCGCTGGCACCTGCAGATGGGCACGATCGCCATCCCGAAGTCGGCGACGCCGGCGCGGATCCGGGAGAACTTCGCCGTGTTCGACTTCGAACTCGCCGACGACGACCTCGCGGCGCTGGCCGAGCTCGACAACGGCACCCGCACGGGCGCCGACCCCGACACCTTCGGCTGAGTCACGCCGCCCGGCGAACGGAAAACGGCCGGCCCCAGGAATTCCGGGACCGGCCGTTTCGGCGCTTTCGGCTGACGCGGCTCAGGACGCCCGGATGCCGGCGGCCGCGAAGTCGGCCAGCTGGGCGGGCTCCTTGAGGTACGCGCGGAAGCTCTGCGTGGCGCGCTGCTGGTTCTCGTCGGTGGTGGCGCCGCCGACGGACGACGCCGCGAGGCCCACGAACGGGTAGTCGGCGGGCGGGCCAGAGCCGATCGGCATCGCCGGCGAACCGATGAGCTCGGGCTTGGCGTCGGTCAGCTGCGTGACCCAGTACGACGACTCGGGGACCCAGCCGTCGGGCAGGCCGCCGATGGTCGAGAGGTCGGTTTTGCCCGTCAGCGCGTCGAGCACCTCCGACGACGACTTGGTCGTGACGTTGACCTGGAAGCACGCGCCGTGCACGGGGGTCAGATCGGCGTCCCAGCGGTGCGCGGCGGCCTCGACGGGCTTCGCGATCTGCGGGGTGACGACGAGCTTGATGGTGGTCCGGTTCCCGCCGCAGCTGGCGGCCTGGGCCTCTGCGCGGTTGTTGAGCACGCTGTCGGCCCAGTTCCAGCCGAAGACGCCGAGTGCGACCAGGACGACGAGCCCGGCACAGGCGATGGGCCACTTGGCGATCCGGCGGCGCGGGGCCTTCGCGGCGACGATCCGGTGTGAGCCCGTCGTCTCGCTGCGGCCTTGCTGGCGCTTCGGCGGATCGAGAGGGTGCGGCACCGGCTCTTCGGCCAGTGTGTGTCGCCCCATCGTTGTCCTTTCGAGATGTGCGCACACGCGCTGCTATGCAATCAAACCGTTATCACTCTAACAGGTTAGCGACCCTCGGTGAATATTGTGACTCAGAGTTGCACGGTCTGTACACAATTCACCAAGTGCCGCCGAGCAGGTGACGGCAGAGCGCGATCAGCCGAGCCCGCAGCGGCGCCGCCCGGCGCGCGAAGCCGCCTTGCGCGCGGGCGTACTCGGCCCGCCCTTCGGGCGTCTCGATGCGCACAGGAGAGTAGCCGTAGGCCAAAAGGTCGTACGGGCTGGCCCGCATGTCGAGCTCCCGGACGTCGGCCGCGAGCTCGAAGCAGTCGGCCACCAGCTCCGCCGGGACGAACGGGTCGAGCTTGTACGCCCACTTGAACAGATCCATGTTCGCGTGCAGGCACCCCGGCTGCTCCAGCTCGACCTGGTTCTCGCGGACCGGCTCGAGGGTGTTGCGCGGCCGTGCCGGGTCGGTGAAGAACCGGAACGCGTCGTAGTGCCCGCAGCGGATCTCGAGCGACTCGACCACCGTGTCCGTGCCGGCCGAGCCGAGCCGCAGCGGCACGTGCGAGTGCCGCACGGAGTCGGCCGGCTCGCGGTACACCATGGCCCACTCGTGCAGGCCGAAGCAGCTCAACCGCGGGGAACGGCTCGCCGTGGCTTCCAGCAGCCGCAGCACGAAATCCGCCGTCCGGACCCGGCGTTCGGTGAAGGCGGCCGGGTCGAGCGTCACGCCGGCGGCCGTCTCGACGAAGGCCGGCCGGTCGAGGAAGCGCCGCGCGGCCGGGCCGGCGAGCACCACGCCCGGGCCCGGCTGCCAGCGTTCGAGGTGCCCGGGCCGGTACGAGTAGTACGTGAACAGGAAGTCGAGCACGGGGTGCTTCTCATCTCGCGCCCGGCGTTCCTGGTGCGGCACGGTCCACGCGCGCATGCGCTCGACGTGTTGGGCCTGACGTGCCTGCCACTCCGGTCCCGCGAGGACGAGCGGCCCGGTCATGCCGTCACGTGCGTGCCGTCGCGAACGGTGCCCACGTACTCCTCGACGAGGTCCTCCAGCGCGACGACACCCACGGCCTTGCCGGCGGCGTCGAGCGCCCGCGCGAGGTGGCTGCCTTCCTTGCGCATGGCCGAAAGCGCCACGTCGAGCCGCGCGTCGGCGCGAAGCTCCGTGAGCGGCCGGGTCTTCGAGTCCGGCACGCTCGTGTCCGGGCTCTGGCCGACGAGGTCGAGCACGTCCTTCACGTGGATGTAGCCGGTGAGCGTGCCGTCGTCGGTGCAGACCGGGAACCGCGAGAACCCGGTCGAGGACACCGCGCGTTCCACGTCGCCGAGCGTCGGTCCACAAGGGAGGGTGGTCAGCTGCGCGGTGGGCACGAGCACGTCGGACACCGTCTTCTCGACCGACGACAACGTCTGCGAAAGCCGTTGGTGCTCCGACTGTTCGAGCAGTCCCTCGCGCCGCGACTCACTGAGCAGCTCGGCCAGCTCGTCGGAGGTGTAGGCCGTTTCCAGCTCGTCCTTCGGCTCCACCTTCACCAGGCGCAGGAACGAGTTCGCCACGAGGTTGAGGAACCAGATCACCGGGTTCGCGAGCTTCACCCACGCCACGTGCGCGGGCACCAGCCACAGCGCGAGCCGTTCCGGCTCGGCGATGGCGAGGTTCTTCGGCACCATCTCGCCGATCAGCACGTGGAGCATCGTGATGAACGCCAGCGCGATCGCGAACGAGATCGGGAACAGCAGCTGTTCGGGCAGGTTGAGCAGGTCGAAGAACCCGGAAAGCCGGTGCGCCACGGCGGGTTCGCCCAGCCGGCCGAGCAGCAGCGAGCAGATGGTGATGCCCAGCTGCGCGCCCGCGAGCATCCGCGAGACGTTCCTGCTCGCGTTGATCACGATCCGCGCGCGCGTCTTTCCCTGCTCCAGCAACGCTTCCAGGCGGTCGCGCCGCGAGGAGATCAGGGTGAACTCGGCGCCGACGAAAAACGCGTTGGCGAGCAGCAGCACCACGACCAGGGCGATGTTCAGCCAGTCGTTCACGCGACCACCTCGCGTTCGGTGACCGGCTGCGGCGCGGCGTTCCGCTTCGGCGCAGCGGCCGGGTCGTGGCCGGTGTTCTGGTCGGTGTTCTGGCCCGGCCCGGGTTCCACGGGCCGCACCTCGACCTCGGCGATGCGGTGGCGGTCCATGCTCGTGACGGTGAGCCGCCAGCCGTCGACGACGGCGGCGTCACCCTCGGCGGGGATGCGGCCGAGGCGTTCGAGGATCAGGCCGGCGATCGTCTCGTAGTCGCCGTCGGGCATGCGGAAGCCGGTGACCTCGCTGACCTCGTCGGAGCGCAGCTGGCCCGACACGAGCCAGCTGTCCGAGCCGACCTGCTGCGACGCCGGGGCTTCGCGGTCGTCGTGCTCGTCGCGGACGTCGCCGATGATCTCCTCGACCACGTCCTCCAGCGTCACCAGCCCGGCCGTGCCGCCGTACTCGTCGACGACGATGGCGAGCTGGTAGCGGGAGTCGCGCAGGCGGTTGAGCAGGTCGTCGCCCGAGAGCGACTCGGGCACGGTCGGCACAGGGCGCATGACCGAGCCGATGCGCACGGTGGCGCGCTCTTCGCCGGGCACGGCGAAGGCCTGCTTCACGTGCACAGCGCCCTGCACGTCGTCGAGGTCCTCGCGGTAGACGGGAAACCGCGAGAAGCCGGTGCGGCGCGAGATCTCGATGAGGTCGTTGATCGTGTCGTCCACGGTCAGCGACTCGACCTGCACGCGCGGGGTCATGAGCTCGTCGGCGGTGCGCTCACCGAAGCGCAGCGAACGGTCCAGCAGCTCGGCCGTGGACGTGTCCAGCTTCCCGCTCTCGGCGCTGGAGCGCACGATCGAGCCGAGCTCCTGCGGCGAGCGCGCGGACCGCAGCTCTTCCTGCGGCTCGACGCCGAACTTGCGCACCACGAAGTTGGCGCTGTTGTTCATGAGCGTGATGAGCCAGCGGAACAGCGCGGAGAACCGTGAGTGGTAGCCGGTCACCGCGCGGGCGGTCTGCAGCGGGCGCGCGATCGCGATGTTCTTCGGCACCATCTCGCCGAGGATCATCGACAGGAACGTGGCCAGCACCAGTGCGACGGCGATCGACGCGCCGGCCGCGACGGCTTCGGACAGGCCGAACGCGTCGAAGGCCGGCCGCACGAGCTCGCCGATGAGCGGCTCGGCGAGGTAACCGGTGATCAGCGTGGTGAGGGTGATCGCGACCTGGGCACCCGAGAGCTGGAAGCTCAGCGTGCGGTGCGCCTTCTGCACCGCGAGCGAGCGGCGGTCGCCCACCTGGCGCACGTCGGCGTCGACGGTGCTGCGCTCGAGGGCGGTCAGCGAGAACTCGGCGGCGACGGCGAGGCCGGTGCCGATCGTGAGGAGGATGAAGACCAGCACACCGCCCACGGAGAGCAGGACGTGGGTCATGCCGCACCGTCCGGGACGCGAGAAGGAGCGGTGGAGGCTAGCGGGCAGCCGGGTTGTCGACCCGGCCCGGTACTGTCACCGGGCGATTGCGCGGCGCGCACGTGTGGAGTCACTCCTAGCAAGGGAATCGGCTTGTACTGCGACGATGCCGACAATCTTAACGTGCTCCGGACGCCGGACGGGTGACAGCCGGGTGAAGCGGTGTGGCTCAGCGCGGCTGCCGGCCCAGGAGCGCCACGAGCCGCGTCGCGTCGTCCGCGGAGCGCCCGACCGCGACCGGCGGCTCGAACAGGCCGATGCCCTGCCAGTCGTCGACCCACGGGCGCACGACCTCGAGCAGGCGGGCCGCCAGGTCCGCCGGGATGGGGTTCGGCTTGCCGAGCGCCGTCGCGAGGTCCCAGGCGTGCACGGCGAAGTCGATGGACATCTGCCAGCCGTACTCTTCGGCCGGGATCAGCCCGAAGGAGACGTGGACGGTGCGCTGCGGCACGCCCGGCACCAGCCACGCCTCGCGCGCCGTGGCCGCCGACGTCTCCCAGGCGGCGACGGGATCGTCGCCGAGCCGGTCGCCGTCGAAGCGGTCGCCGACGTCGTCGAGGGTGGCGCCGTCGAGCAGCGGCGGGACCCACAGCTGTTCGACGACGAGGTGGTTCACGAGGTCGCGTACGGACCAGTCGGCGCAGGGGGTGTCGCGGCCCCAGTCACCGGGTCCGATCTCGTGCACGGCCCGGTCGAAGAGGGCGAGAGACTGTCCGTGCGCGTCGAGGATCTCCACGGCCACATTCAACACGAAAGCGACCGCGGCGCAGTGTGAGCACCTATCGGGTGGCCCCGGGCCGGTGGCGCCGGACGGTCTCCTCGACCAGGTCGAGCACGGGGCCGAGGTCGTCGCCGGGCAGTCCCATCGCGAGGTGGGAGACGAGGCCTTCGAGCACGAGCTCGAGGAACGCGGTGAGCACGTCCACGTCCACGTCGTCGCGCAGGTTGCCGGCCTCGCGCTGGCGCATGAGCCGTTCGCGCGTCGCGGTGGTCAGCTGCTCGGAGCGCTCGGCCCAGCGGCCGCGGAACTCGGGGTCGGTGCGCAGCCGCCGCGACACCTCGAGCCGTGTGCCCAGCCAGTCGGCGGGGTGTTCGCTGTCGCCGGAGAGCAGCTCGCGCATGACCTGCACGAGGCCCTGTTCGGCGACGACGTCGGCCATCCGCACGGCGTCGTCCTCGGCGAGTGCGAGAAAAAGCGACTCCTTGTCGCGGAAATGGTGGAAGATGGCTCCGCGGGACAGACCCGTGGCCTCCTCGAGGCGGCGGACTGTGGCACCCTCGTATCCGTAGCGGGCGAAGCACACGCGCGAACCGTCGAGGATCTGGCGCCGGCGTGCGTCGAGGTGATCCTGGCTGACCCGGGGCATCCTGGAATCCTGACATCTGGGACGGGGTTCTTGCAATCCGTACGTACGTACTGTGACGTGGAGTCGCCGGAACCGCCACCCCCTTTTCTTCGTCTCACCTCGGCCACGTTCTGCTGACACGGACGTGGCCGGTGACTACGCTGTGCGCCATCACGGTGAGTGAGACTGGGGAGAGGAACGAGCCTTGATCATCGGCGAAGCGGGCCGCGCGGCCCAAACCGTCTTCGGCGACGTCTCCGGCCGTGGCCCCGTGTACGGCGGTGGGAGCGGTGGCGGCGGCACCTTCGAGATGGAGCCCGCGGAGCTCGACGCCGTGATCGGCCTGTGGGAAGACCAGTTGACGAAGATCACCGCGGACGGCCGCAAGATCGTGGACATCGTCGCGGCGTTGAAAGCTCCTGGGAAGGATCCCGCCAGCAGCGGTTACGCCACCACCGGTGGCGACTCGTTGCGCGCGCTGCAGGAGCAGAACGATTCGATGCGCCAGTACGTGCAGGGCTACGTCGCGAAGCTGAAGGCGGCGAAGGACAAGACCGTGGCGACCGACCAGGCGAACGCCGAGCTCGGCCAGGCACGATGAGGGGAGCCAGCGCGAGGGCGGCGGGGTGCGCCGCGCTCGTGGTCGTGGCCGCCGTGGTGGCGGCCGGGTGTTCGGCACCCACCGCGGGCACCGCGCAGCCGGCTCCGAGCAGTGCCTCCGGCACCGCCCCCGATTCCCGTGCGCCGAAGGTGACGGACCCCCTCGATCCGGCCGCGTACCTGGGCAAACCTTGCGCGCTCGTGCCGGAGAGCGTGCTGGCCCCGCTGCGCTATCCGGCGCAGGGCGAAGCAACGGTGAGCGGGCCGTTCGCCGAGGCGGGGCCCGGCTGTGGCTGGCAGATCGGTGCCGAAGGGCTCAGCGTCCAGATCATCATCGGCACGGGGAACCGCGACCAGGGGATGGGCGGCCTCGCCGGTATCTACCGCGCGAAGGACGCGGGGCAACTGGGCTTCGTGGACCCCGCTCCCTCGGTGGCCGGTCACCCCGCGGTGTTCAGCGATCTCAGCGACCGCAGGGCTCGCGGGAACTGCACCCTCTGGGTGGGTCTCTCGGACGAGCTCGCCTTCGCCACGGCGGCCCAGGGTTATCAAGGCGAGCAGGATTCGTGCCAGGTCGCGGAAACCGTGGCAGGCGCCGTCGTCGGCACACTCAAGGGGGCTTAGGTGGACGGCAAGCAGATCTACGAGAACTTCAGAACCGGCAACACCTCGGGGCTGCGGACCGCGGCCACGCAGGTGCAGGAGCTGTCGTCGGCATACCTGGAGCGGGCGCAGAGCATCAATGACCTGCAGGACCGCATGGCGAAGTCGTGGACGGGCAACGGTGCCGACGCCGCCAACGCGGGCGCGGGCCCGCTGGAGAAGGCGTTCGCGGACACCGCGGACCCGCTCGACATGACCAACGCGTCGGTGGACATGCAGGCGAGCAGTTTCGAGGACTCGAGCCACGCCGTGGTCGAGGTGCCGCCGAAGCCGGACAAGCCGAGCCCGTGGACGACGGGGCTGAAGGCGGCGATCCCGATCGCGGGGCCGTTCATGGCGGCGCACGACCAGAACTCGTACCAGGACAAGCTGAACAAGTACAACGCCGCCAACGACACCAACGTGCGCGTGATGGACCAATACAACGGCGTCACGACGAGCACGAAGTCGGTGCTGCCGACGCAGTACGGCACGCTGGAGTCCGACGGCGCGGCGATCCGGCTGTCCACGCCGGCGCCGCCGGGGCACGTGACCGTCCCGGGGTCGCTCGGGAGCACCACGCCGGGCGGGACGACGGGGACCGGGACCGCCGGGCAGACCCCGGCCACCGGCTTCCACGGCACCGGCGAGCAGGTGATCACGGGCGGCCACACCGGCACCGGCCACACCGGCGGGACGGGCGGCACCGGCCACACCGGGGAAACCGGCGGGACCGGCGGTACGCACCACCCGGCGGACACGACCACCACGCAGAGCAGCACCGGCGGCACGAACACCGCGGTCCCGCCGGCCACGTCGACGTGGCCGGACCCGACCTCGAGCCGGGGTGGCACGGCGTTCGTCCCGGACCCCGGCCAGACCCCGACGTCCGGCCCGACCGGCCTCATCGGCGGCGACCCCGCAGGCACCGCGGGCCGAGGCGCGTCCGGCGGCCGGTTCGCGGGCGGCACGGGGGGCCAAGCCGGCGCGGCAGAAGGCCGCGCGCTGCGTGGCGGTGCCGCTGCGCGGTCCGGCGTCGGTGGTCTGAACGCCGTCGCGGCCGAAGAAGCCGCTGCCGCGCGGGGCGCCGCGGGGAGCCGCGGGACATCGATGGGACCGGGGGGTGCCGCCGGCCGCCGCGGGGAAGAGGAGGAGGACGCCGAGCACCGCCGTCCCGACTTCCTCGTCGAACCCGACCCCGACGCCCTCTTCGGCACCGATCAGCGGACGATCCCGCCGGTCATCGGCGAGTGACGGCCGTGGCCGGACGGGTCGACGTACCGCTGGAAGCGCTCGCGGCGCTCGCCGCGCGGGAGCAGGTCGGGTCGTTGCACGTGACGCTGCGCCCCGAACCGGTGTGGCTGTCGGACCTCGAACGCGAGGAGGCCGCCAAGCGGATCGACGACGCGCTCGCCGTGGCCGGCCTCGTCGACCGGCGCGGCCGCGCCACCGTCGACTTCCTCGACTGGCTGCCGCTGCTGTCGCGGCCGGCGGAGGAGTACTACGGCTGGGTCGCCACGGGCGGGCGCACCTACGGCGTGCTCGTCGCCGCGAGCGGGCTGCAGGCGGTGCTCGCCGTGTCCGACGGTGAGCACGTTGGCGTGCAGGAGATCGACCGGCAGCGGCTGGTCGAGACCCTTGTGGAGCAGCTCCCGGTCGTCGGGGCCGGTGGCGGCGTCCCGCGTTCGGTCCGTGTCTCCGACCTCGCGGACGCCGCGCGCCGCGGCGAGGACGCGTACCCGCTCGAACCCGAGCTGGCCGACGTCGTCAGCCTGGTGCGGCGCCCGGTCCACGGCAGCGGTGAGCTGTACGTCGCCCGCCGCGACGAAGTCGGCCGCCGCCTGTGTGTGGACGAACCCCTGCACTACGCCGACAGCGACTGGGGCCGCTACCTCAGCCACACCGCCGGCTCCGGCGCCGAAGCCGTGATCCACCTCGGCCCTGCCGCACCCGCCCAGCTGTGCCGTGCGCTGTGGGAGCTGGCCGCGGACCTGCTCTGACCCGCCGGAAGGCTCCGTCGAAAAGGACGTGCCGTGCCTGGACTGCACCCCGAGACCACCCCGTACCGCACCGGAATGCTCGACGTCGGCGACGGCAACGCCGTGTACTGGGAGGAGTGCGGCAACCCCGCCGGAAAACCCGCCCTCGTCGTGCACGGCGGACCCGGCAGCGGCTGCCTGCCGGCGCACCGGCGGTTCTTCGACCCCGATCGTTACCGCGTGGTGCTGTTCGACCAGCGCGGCTGCGGGCGCAGCACGCCGTACGCGGGCGAGCCCGTCGCCGACCTCTCGGCCAACACCACCCCGCACCTGCTCGCCGACATGGAACTGCTGCGGACCACGCTCGGCATCGACACCTGGCTGCTGTTCGGTGGGTCCTGGGGGTCGGCGCTCTCGCTGCTGTACGCCGAACGTCACCCGGAGCGCGTCAGCGAGCTCGTGCTCCTCGGCTTGGCCACCGACCGGCAGGCCGAGCTGGACCTGCTCACGCGGGGGCTCGGCGCGGTGTTCCCGGCGGCGTTCGCGAAGTTCCGCGACGGCGTGCCGGAGGCCGAGCGCGACGGTGACCTGGCCCGCGCGTACCACCGGCTGCTGATGGATCCCGACCCCGCCGTCCACGAAACCGCTGCCCGGCGCTGGTGCGAGTGGGAAGACGCGATGCTCTCGATCGAACCGGCGGCGTCGCGGTTCACCGACCCCGCGTACCGGCTGGCGTTCGCGCGGCTCGTCACGCACTACTTCGCCAACGGCTGCTTCAGCGAGGACGGCGCCATCCTGCGCGACACCCACCGGCTCGCGGGGATCCCGGCGGCGCTGGTCCAGGGCTCGCTCGATCTCGGCAACCTGGTCGGCACGCCGTGGCTGCTGGAACGGGCGCTGCCGGACGCGGAGCTCCTGCTCGTCGGCGACTCCGGGCACACCACGGCCACCGGCTCGATCAGCGAGGTCCTCGTCGGCGTGCTCGACCGGTTCGCCCGGTCCTGAGCTCCCCGAAATTCTGGAACACCGGGAAGTTCCGCGCGGTGCCCCGCCCCGTCTCGGGGCACCGCGCGACCCCCGGTCCCGAGGGGCTGCGGCCTGCTACGGGATGAGAAGGGCAGGCGCACCCTCGTTCGCCTGCGTCTCAGCCGCCCGGGCGGCGCGGGTGGTCTCGGCCAGCTGCAGGCCGGTCACGCGCGGCGGCACGCGGTCGAGGTTCCACTCGGCCAGCAGCAGCGCCACCTTCGCCTGCATCTCCGTGCGCAGGCGAAGGAATGAGTCGGCCGGGTCGGCGCCCACCTCGCCGAGCAGCAGCCACCACGCCCACGCGGCGGCACCCGCGTTCGCGACGAAGTCCGGGATCACCGCGACACCCCGTGCGGACAGCGAGGCCTCGGCCTCGGGCGTCGTCGCCGCGTTCGCGGCTTCCACCACGACCTTGGCCTTCACGAGGTTCTCGTTGTCCACGCGCAGCGCGTAGGAGATCGCGGCCGGCACGAGGATGTCGGCGTCGGTCGCCACGACCGCCTCGCGTGGCAGGGTGCGGACGCCTTCGGGCAGCCGCGAACGGTCCACCTCGCCGAAGCGGTCGCGCAGGTCGAGCAGCGCCGGCACGTCGAGGCCTTCGGGGTCGTAGAGCGTGCCCGCCGCGTCGGCCACGGCGACGACCTTCACGCCGGCTTCGTGCAGGTACCACGCGGCCCCGCCGCCCATGGTGCCGATGCCCTGGATCGCGACGGTCGTTTCGGCCGCGTCCCAGCCCCACGCCGAGGCGGCGCCCAGGCAGGCCTGCGCCACGCCGTAGCCGCCGATCACGTCACCCAGCAGGAGCCCGCCGGGCACGGGCGCGTTGAGCCCGGCCTGCACGCGCCGCAGCGTGCGCCCGGGATCGGCCGAACGGTGGATCGCGGCGTGGTAGGACTGCTGCAGCCCGAGCTTCTCGAACACGGAGTCGATGAGGTGCTGTGGCACGCCGAGGTCCTCGGCGGTCACCCAGCTGGCGTCGAGCCACGGGCGCAGGAACTCGCAGAACCGCGTGAGCACGCTGAACGCCCGCGGGTCCTTGGGGTCGAAGTCGATGCCGCCCTTGGCACCGCCGACGGGGAGGTTGAACGTGGCCGTCTTGTTCGCCATCCCGCGGGCGAGGTCCTCGACCTCGCCCATCGTGCAGCCCGCCCGCATTCGCGTGCCGCCCGTGGCGACGCCGGACACCAGGCTGTGCACGACCAGGTAGCCGTGCGCGCCGGTGATGGGGTCGGTCCACGTCAGCCTCATCAACGGTTCGGCGTTCGGCGAAAGCATCGGGCCACTCACCTCCAAGAGTCGGGGGCGGCCCTGCTCGGCCGCCGCTTTCGAGGGTGCGGTCGCGACCGCCTTCGCGTCCAGTTAACGAAGCTGCACGAAGTTGTTTAGGGTTTCTGTATGGAGCTTTCGTTGCACCGCCTGCGGATGCTCCGGGAGCTGCGGCGCCGGGGGACGGTCACCGCTGCCGCGGTGTCGCTGCACTACACGGCTTCGGCCGTGTCGCAGCAGCTGGCGCAGCTCGAACGGGACGTGGGCGCGAAGTTGTTCGAACGGCTGGGCCGGCGTGTGCAGCTGACCGAGCTCGGCGTGCTGCTGACCGAGCACGCCGAGGAGATCCTGGGCTCGGTCGAGCGCGCGACGCTGGCGCTGGAGGAAGCACAGGGCTCGATGTCGGCGCGCCTCACCGCCGGGGTGTGGGCGTCGGTGGCGTCCGGCCTGCTGCCCACCGCGCTCACCGCGCTCGCCGCCGAGTACCCCGGGATCCAGCTGAAGACGCGGGAGCTGGCCCCCGAGGACACCGCGGAGGCGGTGCGCGACGGCACGCTCGACCTGTCGTTCGTGATCGACTATTCCGACGCGCCGACGCGGTGGGACAACGGGCTGGAACGCGCGGTGGTGGCCATCGAACGCCTGCACGCCGCGGTGCCGGCGGGCGCGTTCCCCACCGGTTCGGTGTCGCTCGACGAGCTGGCCGAGCACCCGTGGATCCTCGCGAGCCCGAAGTCGCACTTCGGCCGTGCGATGCGCATGGCGTGCCACCGCCACGGCTTCTCGCCGAAGATCAACCACGAGGTCGAGGAGCAGTCGACGGCCATGGCCATGGTGGGCGCCGGCCTCGGGGTCACGCTCGTGTCCGACCTCGGGCTGCGGCTGCTGCGGCCGCCGGGCATCGACGTGGTCACGCTGACGACGCCGCTCCTGCGCACGGTGTCGATCGCCTACCGGCGTACCGAGATCCGGCGCCCGGCGTTGCACCTCGTGATCGGGGCCGTGCAGTCCGCGGCCGCGGAGCTCGGATTGGGCACCGAACCTGCCCTGCCCTGATCATCCGGACGGAGCAGCGTGCCGGAACTTCAGGAGAAACACCCAGGTCAGGAGTCCTTACGAGAGTCTTGTGGATCTCGCGCGTACTCGCGGGCACCTGATTTTGTCAGACCCTCCGTGTAGCGTCCGAAGGCGAGAGGTTCCACCCCGCGGACCTCCTTGACTCGGACGGCGAACGATGACTGCGGTGCACGATTTTCCGGAGAAGTCCGGAAGTGCGTCGAACCTCACCGCGCGGGTGCTTTCGGACCGCGCGGCCGGGGAGGCGTACGTCGCCTCGGTGTGTTTCAAGCACGGCCCACCGAGACTGCTGGGCGTGGAACTCGAGTTCACGGTGCACCACGCCGAGGACCCGGCCCGCCCGCTCGACCCCGATGTCCTGGCCACGGCGCTGGGCCCGCACACCCCGCGGACACTGCGCCCCGACAGTCCGGCCACCCCGCTACCGGCAGGCTCTCCCGTGAGCCTCGAGCCCGGGTGCCAGGTGGAGATCTCCGCTCTTCCTCAGGCCTCGCTGCCAGATCTGCTCGCAGTCGTCTCGGCCGACCTCTCCCATCTCGCCAGCCTGCTGGCCCGGCACGGACTCGTGCTCGGCGAGTCGGGCATCGACGCCCACCGTCCGCCCCGGCGCGCCCTGCGCACTCCTCGCTACGCCGCGATGGAGCGCCGGTTCGAGCCGATCGGCGAAGGCGGGATCACCATGATGTGCAGCACCGCCGGGCTGCAGATCTGTGTGGACACGGGGGAAGCAGACCAGATCGCGGCGCGCTGGGAGGCGGCGCACGTGATGGGGCCGCCGCTGCTCGCCGTGTTCGCCAACTCCCGGGTGCACGCCGGTCGCGACACCGGCCTCGAGTCCGCGCGCTGGCTCGCGGTGCTCGAGACCGAACCGGTTCGGACCCATTCGGCCGAGCCTGGTCCAGACCCCGCCGCCGACTGGGGCCGGCGGATGATGGACACGCCGTTGATGGTGCTGCCCCGCGGCGAGCGGCCGTGGGACGCGCCGGACGGGCTCACGTTCGCCGACTGGATCGACGGCCGCGGTGCGGCCGGGGTGCTGCGCCGCCCGACGGCGGAGGACCTCGACTATCACCTCACCACGATGTTCACCCCGGTGCGGCCCCACGGGTACCTGGAGATCCGGTACCTCGACGCCCAGCCGCCCGGCGAGTGGCTGCCCCCGGTCGCCCTCGTCTGGGCCCTGCTCGCCCGTCCGTCCACAGTGGACGAGGTGCGCCGGTTGTGCGCGCCGGTGGCGGGCCGCTGGGTCGACGCCGCGGCCCGGGGTCTTGCCGACGACGCCATCGCCGCCGTCGCGCGCAAGCTCGTGGAGCTCGGCATCGCCGAGCTGCCCGCCACGGGCCTGCCGGCCGCAACCATCACGGAGATCACCGAGAGCGTGCGCACACGCGTGAACGGATCGAGGAGTCAGGAGCGATGAGCGTTACCCCGGAACACAACCCGCTGCTGGAGCTGAGCCCGCAGAACCTGCGGGCTCACGCGGCCGAGGCCCTCACCCGGGCGCGGGCGCGCAGCGTCGTCCTCACCGACGCCGTCGACGACGAGGACCTGGTCCGCCAGCACTCGAAGCTGATGTCGCCGCTGGTCTGGGACCTCGCGCACATCGGCAGCCAGGAAGAGCTGTGGCTGGTCCGCGACGTGGGCGGGCGCGAGCCGCTGCGCCCGGACATCGACGACCTCTACGACGCGTTCCAGCACGCGCGCGCCGACCGGCCGGCCCTGCCGCTGCTCGGCCCGGCCGAGGCCCGCGCCTACGTGCGTGAGGTCCGTGAGAAGGCGTTCGACGTGCTGGAGACCGCGCCGCTCGACGGCAGCCGGCTCACCGAGAGCGCGTTCGCGTTCGGCATGATCACCCAGCACGAGCAGCAGCACGACGAGACCATGCTGGCCACTCACCAGCTCCGCAAGGGCGAGCCGGTGCTGCACGCGCCGGAGCCGCCTCCCGCGCGGGCGGGCCGGCTGCCCGCCGAGGTCTTCGTGCCGGCCGGCCGCTTCACCATGGGCACCACGGCCGAGCCGTGGGCGCTGGACAACGAGCGCCCGGCCCACGAGATCGACGTGCCGGCGTACTTCCTCGACACCGGCGCGGTCACGTGCGGGGCCTACGTCGAGTTCCTCGAGTCCGGTGGCTACGACGAGCGGCGGTTCTGGAGCGAGCCCGGCTGGGCGTATCGGCAGGAGCACGACATCACGGCGCCGCGCTTCTGGCACCGCGAGCCGAGCGGCTGGTGGCGCACGCGGTTCGGCGTGCACGAGCCGGTGCCCGTGAACGAGCCCGTGGTGCACGTGTCGTACTACGAGGCCGAGGCGTACGCCGCGTGGGCGGGCAAGCGGCTGCCCACCGAGGCGGAGTGGGAGAAGGCCGCGCGCCACGACCCGGCGACGGGCCGTTCGCGGCGCTTCCCCTGGGGCGACGAGGAACCGACGGCCGAGCACGCCAACCTCGGGCAGTGCCACCTGCGCGCGGCCGAGGCCGGCGCGTACCCGGCGGGGGCGTCGCCGCTGGGCGTGCACCAGCTGATCGGCGACGTGTGGGAGTGGACGAGCACCGACCTCCACGGCTACCCGGGGTTCGTGGCGTTCCCGTACCGGGAGTACTCGGAGGTGTTCTTCGGCCCGGAGTACAAGGTGCTGCGCGGGGGTTCGTTCGGCACCGACTCGGCGGCGATCCGCGGCACGTTCCGCAACTGGGACTACCCGATCCGGCGGCAGATCTTCTCCGGCTTCCGCTGCGCCCGTGACGCCCGGCCCGGCGAGGTGAACTGAACGGCATGTGCCGGCACCTCGCGTACCTCGGCGCGCCGATCTCGCCCGCCGAGCTCGTGTTCGCGGCGCCCCACGCGCTGCTCGTGCAGTCGTACGCGCCGCTCGACATGCGCGGCGGCGGCTCGGTCAACGCCGACGGTTTCGGCCTCGGCTGGTACCCCGAGCCCGGAGGCGCGCCGCAGCGCTACCGGCGCGCGTCTCCACTGTGGACGGACCAGACGCTGCCCGCGCTGGCCGCCTCGGTCTCGACCACGGCGTTCGTCGCCGCGGTCCGCAACGGCACCACCGGGATGCCGGTGACCGAGGCGGCCGCGGCGCCGTTCACCGACGGGCGGTGGCTGTTCAGCCACAACGGCGTGGTCCGCGGCTGGCCCGGTTCGATGGCCGGGCTGGCGAAGACCCTCGACGTCACCGAGCTGCTCACACTCGAGGCGCCGACCGACGCGGCGCTGCTGTGGGCGCTGCTGCGCGCCCGGCTTCGGGACGGAGCCGACCCGCTGGCCGCGGTCACCGACCTGATCGCCGAGGTCGAGGCCGCGGCCCCGGGTTCGCGGCTGAACTTCCTGCTGACCGACGGCACCACGCTGATCGGCACCACGTGGACGCACGCGCTGTCGGTGCGGTCCATGACCGGCGGTGTGGTGCTGGCGTCCGAGCCGTGCGACCCGGACCCGGCCTGGACCCCCGTTCCCGACCACCACGCCGTGCGCGTCACCGCGGCCGGCGTCGAACTCCTTCCCTTGACCCTGGATCGGAGCACCACCTCATGACGGAAGTGGATCTCGAAAGCCATCGCCGCGACGTCGCGGGCGAGCTTCGCGCGGACGTGCGAGCGGGCCTGGCGGCGGAGCAGAAGTGGTTGCCGCCCAAGTGGTTCTACGACGCCGAGGGCAGCGAGCTGTTCGAGAAGATCACCGAGCTGCCCGAGTACTACCCGACCCGGAGCGAGCGTGAGGTGCTTGCCGCGCGCGCCGGTGACGTCGCTCGGCTCACCGACGCGCACACGCTCGTCGAGCTCGGTTCCGGGTCCAGCGAGAAGACGCGGCTGCTGCTCGACGCGTTGACCGAGCACGGCACGCTCGAGTCGTTCGTGCCCCTGGACGTCTCGGAGTCGGCGCTGGCCGAAGCCGCCGAAGCGATCGCGGCGGACTACCCGAAGCTGGAGGTGCGCGGCGTCGTCGGCGACTTCACCCAGCACCTGAACCTGCTGCCGGGCACCTCGCCGCGCGTGGTGGCGTTCCTCGGCGGGACGATCGGCAACTTCCTGCCCGACGAGCGCGCCGTGTTCCTGCGCTCGGTGCGCGACGTGCTCGACGAGGGCGAGTGGCTCCTGCTGGGCACCGACCTGGTGAAGGACCGCGAAACACTGGAACGCGCCTACGACGACGCGGCCGGGGTCACCGCCGCCTTCAACGGCAACGTGCTCCGGGTCATCAACTCCCGGCTGGGGGCGAACTTCGACCTCGACACCTTCGAGCACGTTTCGCACTGGAACGCCGAGGACGAGTGGATCGAGATGTGGCTGCGCGCGCGGCACGAGGTCACCGTCGACATCCCGGGCGCCGACCTGCAGGTGCGTTTCGCCGCGGGCGAGCACATCCGCACGGAGATCTCCGCGAAGTTCCGCCGCACGGGCGTCGAGGCGGAGCTGGCCGCCGCCGGTTTCGCCGTCGAGCGCTGGTGGACGGACTCCCAGGAGCGGTTCGGGGTGAGTTTGGCAAGATCTGTGCGTGCGTAACCCCCTCGAGCCCTTCGCTCGCAAGCTCGGCACCAGGCCCTTCGTGATGACGCTGTCGCGCGGCATCATCTGGACCGACCAGAAGCTGCACCGCTTCTTCGGCGGGCGGGTGAGCCTGGTCGGCATCGCGGGCCTGCCGTCGCTGCGGCTGACCACGACCGGGCGCAAGAGCGGGCTGCCGCGCAGCACGAATCTGCTGTACTTCCCGCACGGCGACGACTTCGTGCTCACGGGCTCGAACTGGGGCCGGCCGAACAACCCGGCCTGGACCTACAACCTGCGCGCGGATCCCAAAGCGACAGTCGGGATCCGCGCGCGGGTCGTGGAGGTCAAGGCCCGGGAGCTCGAAGGCGCGGAGTACGACCGGATGTGGTCCGAGCTGCTCGCGTTCTGGCCGGGCTACGAGATGGAACGCGTCGCGGCCGGGCGGCCGTTGCCGGTGTTCGTGTTGTCGCGAAAGTGACGGCGTAGGACAGACCGCGCCCCAAAATCGGGCATAACGGGGCATAGCTCTTGTCAGGTGTGTGCGAATACGTGAAAGTGTTCGCCAGAAGTTCACCTGAGGGGAGTTGGTGGTGCGGCGATGGCGCTGGGCGGCGGTGGTCGGCCTGGTCGTGGTCGCCGCCGGCGTCGTGGTGGTCGTCGTCGACGCGGCCGGACCGGACGCCGAGGCCGGGCCGATCGTGGTGTCGCGGTCCGGGTGCGGTGCGGGCGGGGCGGCGCCGCCGCCGGGCCCGCAGACGCTGCAGGTGCGCAACACCGGCGCGGTGACCATGGAGGTCGAAGTCGTCGATCCCGCCACCGGCACCGTGTTCGGCGAGCTGGAGGGCGTGGGGTCCGGCACCACCCGAGCTCTGCCGGTGAACTTGGCCGACGGCGCGTACGCGCTGCGGTGCGCGCCGGAAGACGGCACTCCGTTCGTCGGGCCGGAGGTCCGCGTGAGCGGCGGCGCGCAGCGGCCGGGGCCCGCGGTCGTGCCCGTGACCAACGCCGACCTGCTGGAACCGCTCGAGAAGTACCACCACTACGTGGCCGAAGGGCTTACCACGCTGGCCGGGCAGACGGCCGCGCTCGACAACGCCGTCCACAATGGAGACCGCGAGGCGAGCGAACGGGCCTGGCTCACCGCGCACCTGACCTACGAACGGCTCGGCGCGGCCTACGACGCTTTCGGCGACGCCGACGGGGCCGTCAACGGCACCACGGCGGGCCTGGCCGGCGGTGCGGCGGATCCGGGGTTCACCGGGTTCCACCGTCTCGAGAACGGCTTGTGGCACTACGAGGACCCGGCCGCACTGGAGCCGGTGGCCAGGCAGCTCGACACGGATGTGCGGCAGCTGCGCACGGCGTTCGGCGACGCGCAGGTCGACCAGAACGACCTCGGCCTGCGCGCCCACGAGATCATGGAAAACACGCTGCAGTTCGAGCTCACCGGCCGCACCGACTACGGCAGCGGGAGCACACTCGCCACAGCCCAGGCCAACATCACCGGCACGCGCGCCGTGCTCGACGTGCTGCGGCCGTTGCTCGTCACCCGCTTCCCGGGGCTGGCGGACCTCGACGCGTGGCTCGACCGCACCGAACGCGATCTGCACGCGACACAGGGCACTTCTCTGGCGAACCTGACGCAGGCCCGGCGCGAGAAGATCAACGCCGACGTCGCCGAGCTCACCGAGCGCCTCGCGCCGATCGCGGCGATCGCCGAGCCGAGGAGGATCTCGTGACGCTCGGGCGGCGTGCGTTCTTGCGCGGGGCCGCGGCCGCCGGAGCCGGAGCGGGGCTCGTGGGCCTTGCCGGGAGCGCGTCGGCGACCGGGCCGGCGCCGTTCCACGGACCGCGCCAGGCCGCGATACTCGCCGAGCCGGCGCGGCATTCGATCGTCGCGGCGTTCGACGTGGTGGCGGAGAACCGGCAGGAGCTGACCGGCCTGCTGCGCGAGCTGACCGATCGCGCCGCGTTCCTCACCGCGGGCGGCGCACCGGCCGCGCTGGGGATCACCGGTCCGCCCGCCGACTCCGGCGTGCTCGGGCCCGAGGTGCCGGCGGGTGAGCTGGCGGTGCTGGTGGGCGTGGGCTCGTCGCTGTTCGACGACCGCTACGGCCTCGCCGCCCGCAAGCCCGCGAAGCTCAAGCCGATGCCGGTGTTCCCCGACGACGCCCTCGACCCGCGGTGGTGCCACGGCGACCTGAGCCTGGTCCTCACCGCGGCCGAGCCCGATACCGTGCTGCACGCCCTGCGCGACCTCACCCGGGCCACGCGCGGCGGCATGCAGGTGCGCTGGAAGATCGACGGCTTCACCTCACCGCCACGCCCGGCCGGCACACCCCGCAACCTCCTGGGGTTCAAGGACGGCACCGCCAATCCGCAGCCGTCCGAACTGGACCGTCTGGTGTGGACGGACGACGGCGGCAGCTACCAGGTCGTACGGCTCATCCGGATGCTCGTGGAGTTCTGGGACCGGGTATCGCTGTCGGAGCAGGAGAACATGATCGGCCGGCGCCGCGACACCGGCGCGCCGCTCGACGGCGCAGGCGAACTCGACGTGCCGCGCTACGCGGAGGACCCCGTCGGCACGGTGATCCCGCTGACCAGCCACATCCGCCTCGCCAACCCGCGCACGCCGCGGACCGACGGCGAGCGGATCCTGCGGCGCGCGGTGACCTACGACCGCGGCGTGGACTCCAACGGCAACCTCGACATGGGCCTCGTGTTCACCTGCTACCAGCGTGACCTCGAGAGCCAGTTCGAGGCGGTGCAGAAGCGGCTCGAAGGCGAGCCGCTCACGGACTACGTCTCGCCGTTCGGGGGCGGGTACTTCTACCTGCTCCCCGGCGTGACGGATCCGGCCGACCACTACGGCCGGACGTTGCTGGGATGAGCGGGAAGGGGCAGGTCGTGGGCAGGAGCAGGAGGACCGCGCTGGCGGCCGGGGCGCTGGGCACTGCCGTGCTGATGGCGGCGGCGTGTGCGAGCAGCGCCGCGTCGCCGGCGGTGCCGGACAAGGCCGTGGACGCGGCGAGTTTCCCGACCACGTCACCGATCAAGCACGTGGTGGTGATCTTCGGCGAGAACATCTCGTTCGACCACTACTTCGGCACCTACCCGGACGCCACCAACGAGAACGGCACCCCGTTCCACGCGGCACCGCACACGCCGAAGGTCAACGGGTTGGACCACAAGCTGCTCACGGACAACCCGAACGCCTACAACCCGAAACGGCTCGCTCCCGACCAGGCGCTGACGTGCGACCAGGCCCACGACTACAACAAGGAACAGGCCGCCTTCAACGGCGGGAAGATGGACAAGTTCGTCGAGAACACCGAGAAGGACAAGTGCACGGGCCAGCCCGTGCTGTTCGGTGAGCCCGGCCTGGTGATGGACTACTTCGACGGCAACACCGTCACCGCGATGTGGAACTACGCCCAGCACTACGCGCTCAACGACAACTCGTTCGACGCCGTCTTCGGCCCGTCCAGCCCTGGCGCGATCAACCTGATCTCGGGCCAGACCCACGGCCTGCAGCCCGTGGACTCGGTCACGGGCGAGCCGAAGGTCGACCCGAACACCGCCGCCTCGCCCGACGAGCACGGCGTCGGCACGATGATCACCGACCCGGACCCGGCTTTCGACGACTGTTCCGACAAGAACCACACCGCGACCGACAACCTGGGCGCCTTCCAGGGCCGCAACGTCGGTGACCTGCTCAACGCCAAGCACGTCACGTGGGGCTGGTTCGAAGGCGGCTTCAAGCCCACCGGCGCGGCCGGCGGCTACGCGGTCTGCGGCACCCAGCACCCGAACGTCGGCGGGCAGGCGGCCGTGGACTACAGCCCGCACCACGAGCCGTTCCAGTACTACGAGTCGACCGCCAACGCGAAGCACCTGCCGCCGAGCTCGCTCCACGCCGTGGGCCAGACCGACCAGGCCAACCACCAGTACGACGTGAGCGACTTCGACGACGCGCTGCGCACCGGCACCATGCCCGCGGTCAGCTTCCTCAAGGCACCGTCCTACCAGGACGGTCACGCCGGCTACTCCGACCCGCTCGACGAGCAGGCGTTCGTGGTCTCGGAGATCAACCGCATCCAGTCCTCGCCGCACTGGCGCGACACCGCGATCGTGCTCGCCTACGACGACTCCGACGGCTGGTACGACCACGTGCCCTCGAAGATCGTGAACGGCTCGCACGACTCCGCGCAGGACTCGTCGGTGTGCACCTCGCACCCGGTGCGCCTCGGCGGCTACGCCGACCGCTGCGGCTACGGCCCACGCCTGCCGCTGCTGGTGATCTCGCCCTACAGCCGGGCGAACCACGTCGACCACACCATGACCGACCAGACGTCGGTGCTGCGGTTCATCGAGGACAACTGGCGCCTCGGCCGCATCGGCGACGGCTCGTTCGACGCCTTGGCCGCGCCCCTCACCGGAATGTTCGACTTCTCGCACCCGAACGCGAAACCGCTGAAGCTCGATCCGAAAACGGGTGCCGTGGTCCGCTGACCCGCGGCGGTCGGCTGGTGATACGGCGAAGGCCGCTCCGGAAGCTTCCGGAGCGGCCTTCGCGCGTCGTTCCCTGTGGATCAGGCGTTGGTCATCTTGCGCAGCACGTACTGCAGGATGCCGCCGTTGCGGTAGTAGTCGGCCTCGCCCGGGGTGTCGATGCGGACGTCGGCGTCGAACTCGACCTTGGTGCCGTCTTGCTTGGTGGCGGTGACGTGCACCGTACGCGGGGTCTCACCGTCGTTGAGCTTGGTGATGCCGGAGATGTCGAACGTCTCCGTGCCGTCCAGCTTCAGCGACGCGGCCGACTCGCCGGCCGGGAACTGCAGCGGGATGACACCCATGCCGATGAGGTTCGAGCGGTGGATGCGCTCGAACGACTCGGTGATCACCGCGCGCACGCCCAGCAGCGAGGTGCCCTTGGCCGCCCAGTCACGCGACGAGCCCGAGCCGTACTCCTTGCCGCCCAGCACGACCAGTGGGGTGCCCTGCGCCGCGTAGTTCTGGGCCGCGTCGTAGATGAACGCCTGCGGCGCGCCGTCCTGGGTGAAGTCGCGGGTGTAGCCGCCCTGCACGTCGTCCAGCAGCTGGTTGCGCAGCCGGATGTTCGCGAAGGTGCCGCGGATCATGACCTCGTGGTTGCCGCGGCGCGAACCGTAGGAGTTGAAGTCCTTCCGGTCGATACCGTGCTCGGTGAGGTACTGGCCGGCCGGGGTGTCGGCCTTGATCGCACCGGCGGGGGAGATGTGGTCGGTGGTGACCGAGTCGCCCAGCTTCGCCAGCACGCGCGCGCCGGAGATGTCGGTGACCGGCGCCGGCTCGGCCTGCATGCCCTCGAAGTACGGGGGCTTGCGCACGTAGGTGGACTCGGTGTCCCACTCGAAGGTCTTGCCCTCGGGGGTGGGCAGCGCCTTCCAGCGCTCGCCGCCGTCGAACACGTCGGCGTAGTCCTTGGAGAACATCTCCTGCGTGATCGAGGAGTCGATCGTCTCCTGGATCTCCTGCGGCGACGGCCAGATGTCCTTCAGGAAGACGTCGTTGCCGTCGGTGTCCTGGCCCAGCGGCTGGTTCTCGAAGTCGAAGTCCATCGTGCCGGCCAGCGCGTAGGCGATGACCAGCGGCGGCGACGCGAGGTAGTTCATCTTCACGTCGGGGTTGATGCGGCCTTCGAAGTTCCGGTTGCCCGAGAGCACCGAGACGGCGGTGAGGTCGTTCTCCTGGATCGCGGCCGAGATCTCGTCCGACAGCGGGCCGGAGTTGCCGATGCAGGTGGTGCAGCCGTAGCCGACCAGGTGGTAGCCCAGCTTCTCCAGGTACGGCCACAGGCCGGCCTTGTTGTAGTAGTCGGTGACGACCTGCGAGCCTGGCGCCATCGACGTCTTGACCCACGGCTTGACCGCGAGGCCCTTGTCCACCGCGTTGCGGGCGAGCAGAGCGGCGCCCAGCATCACCGAGGGGTTCGAGGTGTTGGTGCACGAGGTGATCGACGCGATCACCACGGCGCCGTGGTCGAGCACGAATTCGCCGCGCTCGTCCGACTTGACCGTGACCGGCTTGGTCGGACGGCCCGACGCGCCGTTGGCGGCCGACTGCACCGGCACGGCGTCCTCGTCGGCGAACGACAGCGAAGCCGGGTCGCTCGCGGGGAAGGTCTCCTCGATGGTCTCGTCGACCTTGGTGTGCGGCGCCGGGAACTGCTCCTCCACGTAGTCGTGCACCGACTTGCGGAACGAGTTCTTGGCGTCGGACAGCTCGATGCGGTCCTGCGGGCGCTTCGGGCCGGCGATCGACGGGACGACCGTCGACAGGTCCAGCTCGATGTACTCGGAGAAGACCGGCTCGTGGGACGCGTCGTGCCAGAGGCCCTGCTCCTTGGCGTAGGCCTCGACGAGCGCGACCTGCTCGGCCGAGCGGCCGGTGAGCTTGAGGTAGCGCATGGTCTCGTCGTCGATCGGGAAGATCGCGGCGGTGGAGCCGAACTCGGGGCTCATGTTGCCGATGGTGGCGCGGTTGGCCAGCGGCACCGAGGCGACGCCCTCGCCGTAGAACTCGACGAACTTGCTGACCACGCCGTGCTTGCGCAGCATCTCGGTGATGGTGAGCACGACGTCGGTGGCGGTCACGCCGGTCGGGATCTCGCCGGTCAGCTTGAAGCCGACCACGCGCGGGATGAGCATCGACACCGGCTGGCCCAGCATGGCGGCCTCGGCCTCGATGCCGCCGACGCCCCAGCCCAGCACGCCCAGGCCGTTGACCATCGTGGTGTGCGAGTCGGTGCCGACGCAGGAGTCGGGGTAGGCCTGGCCGTTACGGGCCATGACCGTGCGCGCGAGGTGCTCGATGTTGACCTGGTGCACGATGCCGGTGCCCGGCGGCACGACCTTGAACTCGTCGAAGGCGCCCTGGCCCCAGCGCAGGAACTGGTAGCGCTCGCGGTTGCGCTCGTACTCGATCTCGACGTTGCGCTCGAACGCGTCGGCGCGGCCGAACACGTCGATGATCACGGAGTGGTCGATGACCAGCTCGGCCGGCGCCAGCGGGTTCACCTTGTCGGGGTCGCCACCGAGGTCGGTGACGGCCTCGCGCATCGTGGCGAGGTCCACGACGCAAGGAACGCCGGTGAAGTCCTGCATGATCACGCGCGCGGGCGTGAACTGGATCTCGATGGACGGGTCGGCGCTGGGATCCCAGCTGCCGAGCGCGCGGATGTGGTCGGCGGTGATGTTCGCGCCGTCCTCGGTGCGCAGCAGGTTCTCGAGCAGGATCTTCAGGCTGTAGGGCAGGCGCTCGGCGCCCTCGACCTTGTTCAGGCGGAAGACCTCGTACGAGTTGTCTCCGACCTTCAGCGTGTCTTTGGCGCCGAAGCTGTCCTTGCTGGCAGGTGCAGTCACGTCTAACTCCAGTGGCGGGGACCCGCGCCGTCGCGGGTGCGGGCCCCGGGTCAGTTCGGTGTGTGTTTCGCGGTCCTCGGGAAGACCGCGTCCGAGTCTTGCGCACCCCCACCGTAGGACCGGAATCGGGATGGCACACCTCGTCGTCGCCGCAAACAGTACGCGTGTCCTGTATTAACTTCAAGACGGCACGCGGAGTGAGCTGGGCCATTCGGACACGCCGAACGTCAGGGGTCCCCCGATGAGGGGAATTGGTGTCTACGGTG
Organism: Amycolatopsis sp. NPDC050768; assembly: GCF_040654155.1. Classification (NCBI taxonomy): domain Bacteria; kingdom Bacillati; phylum Actinomycetota; class Actinomycetes; order Pseudonocardiales; family Pseudonocardiaceae; genus Amycolatopsis; species Amycolatopsis sp. NPDC050768. The sequence goes on along the minus strand of NZ_JBFAHL010000006.1, from coordinate 21,319 downwards.
TGTGAGTTCCGCCTGAGGCTTGTGATAGTGGTGTGACTGCAGTGGCACGCGGTGTGATCACTGCTGGCAGACGCAGGTGAGCGGGAGGTGGCTGGTCGTGGTGGTCCGGCGTGGACGGGTCTTGCGGCGTGGTCTCACAGTCGGCTCCTTCGCTCTCGTGGTCCTGTTCGGAGCAGCGGGCACGGGCCTGGCGGTGCCGCCGCCCCCGCCCAACCCGAGCGACTCGGAGCTGAACTCCTCGAAGGCCGCGGCCAACGAGAAGGCCGGTGAGGTCGGCAAGCTCACCAACCAGCTCGCGCAGGCCGAGCAGAAGCTCAGCTCGCTGCAGGACGACGTCGAGCTGAAGCAGGAACAGGCCATGAAGGCCCTGGTCGACCTGCAGTCGGCGCAGGACGCCGCGAGCCAGGCCGAGGACGCCGCGAAGTCCGCGCGCACGCAGGCCGACGCCGCGGCGGGCGCGATCGAGAAGGCGCGCCAGGACCTCAAGGAGTTCGCGGCGGCCAGCTTCGAGCAGGGCAGCACGGTCGGCTCGATCTCGGCGTACCTGACCTCCGACAGCCCCAAGGACCTGCTGGCCCGCGCCCAGATCCTCGACTCCATCGGCGGCTCGCGGCTCAACGCCCTCGACCGCCTCCAGCAGGCGCAGACGGACAAGTCCAACAAGGACGCCGCCGCACGTAAGGCCCTCGACGTCGCGCAGCAGAAGCAGGAAGCCGCGCGCCAGGCGAAGAGCGGGGCCGACGCCGCCCAGGCCGACGCCGTGCAGGCGCAGCAGTCCCAGGCGTCGCAGAACCAGCAGCTGCAGGCGAGCAAGAGCTCGGTGGAGCAGCAGCTCTACGCGGCGCAGTCGAAGGTCACCGGCCTGCAGGGCCAGCGCCAGCGCTACCAGGACTGGGTGGCGCAGAAGCAGCGCGAGGACGAGGAACGCGCCCGCCAGGCGGCGCTGAGTTCCTCGGGTGGCGGCGGCCGTCCCTCGTCGGGCGGCGGTGGCCGGCCTTCGCCCGCGGCGGGCTCGTCGATCGAGTCCGTGATCGCCCGGGCCCTGTCGCAGCTGGGCCGCCCGTACGCCTGGGGCGGCGGCAACGGCAGCGGCCCCACCCGTGGCATCCACGACGGCGGCGTCGCCGACATGTACGGCGACTACCGCAAGATCGGCTTCGACTGCTCCGGACTGATGATCTACGCCTTCGCCGGCGTCCGGTCGTTGCCGCACTACAGCGGCTACCAGTACACCTCCGGCCGCCGCGTCCCCCTCTCCCAGATGCGCCGCGGCGACATGCTCTTCTGGGGCGGCTCGGGCGGCATCCACCACGTCGCCCTGTACCTCGGCGGCGGGCAGATGGTGGAGGCTCCGCAGTCCGGCTCGTACGTGCGGGTGACGGCGGTCCGGTACGGCGGGATCATGCCGTATGCGACCCGGTTGATCGGCTGAGGTCCTACGCTCGTCCCTCGTGACGTGGGACGGAGTCCGCGACCGGCTGGCGCGGCTGGCGAAGCGGCGGGACGCGCGCTCGGTGTTCGGCGCGAGCGCCCACGGATTCCGGCTGGCCTCGCCGCTGATTGAACGCGACGTCGAGGCTGTCGAGGAGCAGTTCGGCGCGCCGTTGCCCGAGCCGTACCGGAACTTTCTCGTCGAGGTCGGCGCCGGCGGGGCCGGCCCGGGCTACGGGTTGCTGGGTTTCGGCCGCTCCGGTCGCCGCTGGGAGTTCGCCGCCGACGACCGCCGTGGCGGCGACCGCGTGGACCTGCGGACGGAGTTCCCGCACCGCGAGCTCTTCCACCACGCCGAATGGCCCGACTTCACGAAGATCCCGCAGGAGCGCCGGCCGGAGCTGACCCGGTCGCTCGATGCTCGCGACGAGGCCGACACCCACGGCACCCTGCCGCTCTGCCACAGCGGCTGCGGCCACTACGACCTCCTCGTGGTGACCGGCCCCGACCGTGGCGCTCTGTGGTTCGACGGCGAGGCCTCCGACGGCGGCATCGGGCCGCAGGCCGACGACCACGGCCGGATGACGTTCGACCGCTGGTACCTCGGCTGGCTCGCCGAGGTCGAGGCCGAGGTGGGCCGGCCTAAGCCGGGGTCCAGACATACGGCGTGGTCGTGGTCACGGCGGTGAAGCCGAGGCGCTGGAGGATCGGGCGGCTCGGCGGGAGGGCGTCGACCTGGAGGTAGCGCGCGCCGCGGGTGTGGGCGGTGGCGGCGCGGTGGGCGACGAGCGCGCGGTAGAGGCCGCGGCCCCGGAAGTCCGGCAGGGTGGCGCCGCCCCAGAGGCCGGCGAAGGTGGTGCCGCCGACGAGTTCCAGGCGGGCCGCTGAGACGACGCGGCCGGCGGATTCGGCGACGACGTGGACCGTTGTGCCCTCGTTGTCTTCGCGGGCGCGCGCGAGGAGGTCGCGGGCGACGGCAGCCTCGTCGCTGCCGAAGACGGTGGCGCTGAGGTGGGCGATGCGGCGCAGGTCGGCCTCGCCGGTGGCTTCGCGGATGGTGACATCGGCCGAGGGCGGGGCCGAGGGGGAAATCGCGGCGACGGGGGCGATGAGGACCGTTTCGGTTTCCTCCGGCGCGAAACCGGCGGCGATCAAGCGGTCGGGCAGATCGGCGGGGCGGTCGTACGCGCGGGTTTTCCATTCGAAAGCTTCACCGCGTGAGGCGAAGAAGCGGACCTGGCGGTCGATGAGGGCGTCCAGCGAAGGGCCGGTCACGCCGAGGTCCGGCGGGCCCACCACGAAACCACGCCGGGAGCCGAGGATGCGGGTGACGGGGGCGTCGCGGTCGAGGGTTGTGCCCGGTTCCGCGGTGGTCAGCTCGGCGGTGCGGACTTCGGCGTCGTAGGCGGCCAGCAAGGGGTCGGTCATGGGACGACGCTAGCGGTAACGTACGCCGCGAACGTGCTCGGCGGCGGTGTCGCCCGGCGACTGTCCGGTGTGGACAAACCGGAGCTGATCGCGAGTGGAAGCCGTCGGCCCGGCCAAGCGTCCACTGTGGACCGGCTGATCGCGCCGACCGCGACGGCACTGCCCTCGTCGATGCGGCAGGGGAGGGGCCGCGGGTGCCCCGGACCGCAAGCCGAACCGGTCAAAAGCGACGATCACGACACGCCGCGCGACCTGTGCCGAAGCCGCTGACACCGTCTTCACAGCTGTCACACCGCTGATGCGCTTGGCTACCGTGACGGGCCAGCGTGCCGCGCGGACTACGACCACCGGGAAGCAGTACGGTCGCGGGCGAGCCCGGAGGAAGCAGAACCACAGGAGGCAGAGTGACCGAGCCCGGCTACGCCGAGGGCGGGAACGGGCAGCAGCCCGGCACGCCGGCGCGGGACGCCCAGTTGCTGGAACGCACCGTGTTCGAGGTCAAGCGCATCATCGTCGGCCAGGACCGGCTGGTGGAGCGCGTGCTCGTCGGGCTGCTGGCGAAGGGGCACCTGCTGCTGGAAGGCGTGCCCGGTGTCGCGAAGACGCTGGCCGTGGAGACCTTCGCGCGGGTGGTCGGCGGCTCGTTCTCCCGGGTGCAGTTCACGCCCGACCTCGTGCCGGCCGACATCCTCGGCACGCGCATCTACCGCCAGGGCGCCGAGCGCTTCGATGTGGAGCTGGGCCCGGTCGTAGCCAACTTCGTCCTCGCCGACGAGATCAACCGCGCGCCCGCGAAGGTGCAGTCGGCGATGCTGGAGGTGATGGCCGAACGGCACGTGTCGATCGGCGGCCAGACCTTCCCGATGCCCGACCCGTTCCTCGTGCTCGCCACGCAGAACCCCATCGAGAACGAGGGCGTGTACCCGCTGCCGGAGGCACAGCGCGACCGCTTCCTGTTCAAGATCGTGGTCGAGTACCCCACGGCCGAGGAAGAGCGCGAGATCATCTACCGGATGGGCGTCACGCCGCCGGTGCCCCACGAGGTGCTCAGCCCCAGCGAGCTCGTGCGCCTGCAGGGCGTCGCGTCGCAGGTGTTCGTCCACCACGCGCTGGTCGACTACGTGGTGCGCCTCGTGCTCACCACCCGCACGCCCAACGACCACGGCCTCGCCGACGTCGCGGGCTGGGTTTCCTACGGCGCGTCGCCGCGCGCGAGCCTCGGCATCATCGCCGCCGCCCGCGCGCTCGCGCTCGTGCGCGGCCGCGACTACGTGCTGCCGCAGGACGTCGTCGACGTGGTGCCCGACGTGCTGCGCCACCGCCTCGTCCTGTCCTACGACGCGCTGGCCGACGGCGTGCCCGTGGACCACATCATCACCCGCGTGCTTCAGACGGTGCCCCTGCCGCAGGTCTCGGCCCGGCCGCAGGGCGGGACCGGGCCGGTGCCGGCGGGCGCGCCCGTCAGGTAGTCGGCGTGGCAGGGAAGGCGCAGAAGGACCAGCGTCCCGGGTGGGCGCCCCCGGTCCTGCGCGGTGACCGCCTGGAGGCGGGGCTGCGCACGCTGGAGCTCGACGTCCGCCGCCGGCTCGACGGGCTGCTGCAGGGCAACCACCTCGGCCTGGTGCCAGGCCCCGGCTCAGAGCCGGGTGAGGCGCGGCCGTATCAGCCGGGCGACGACGTGCGGCGGATGGACTGGGCCGTCACGGCCCGCACGACGACGCCGCACATCCGCGAGACGGTGGCCGACCGCGAACTGGAGACGTGGGTGGTCGCGGACATGTCCGCGAGCCTCGACTTCGGCACGGCGCTGTGCGAGAAACGCGACCTGGTGGTGTGCGCGACGGCCGCCGTCGCCCACCTCACCGGTGGAGGCGGCAACCGCATCGGCGCGCTGGTGTCCAACGGCCAGGGCGTGAACCGCATCCCCGCGCGCGGCGGGCTCGCCCACGCGCGCGGCCTGATCCGGCGGCTGGCCGAGACCCCGCGGGCGCCCGAGGGCGTCCGCGGCGATCTCGCCGACGCGCTGGAGCAGCTTCGCCGTCCGCCCCGCCGGCGCGGCCTGGGCGTGGTGATCTCGGACTTCCTGGGACCCACCGACTGGCAGCGGCCGCTGCGCGCGCTCGGCGGGCATCACGAGCTCATCGCCATCGAAGTCCTCGACCCGCGCGACGTGGACCTGCCCGACGTGGGCACCGTCGTCCTGGCCGACCCGGAGACAGGGAAACAGCGCGAAGTGCACGCTTCCGCCTTGCTGCGCAAGGAGTTCGGCGCCGCGGCGCATGCCCACCGGCAGGACGTCGCGGCCGGGCTGCGCCGCGCGGGTGCGGCGCACCTGGTGCTGCGCACCGACTCCGACTGGATCGCCGACATGGTGCGGTTCGTGGTCGCGCGCAAGCGCCGCTGGTCGGGTGGTGTCGCATGAGCCTCGGCGGCTTCACTTCACCGTGGTGGTTCCTGCTGCTGATCGTGGTGGCGGCCGTGGCCGTCGCATACGTGCTGGCCCAGCGGGCGCGGCGCAAGCGCGTGATGCGGTTCGCGAACCTGGAGCTGCTCGACAAGGTCGCGCCGAAGACGCAGGGCTGGATCAGGCACCTGCCGGCGGTGCTGATCGTGTTGTCGCTGCTCGTGCTCACCGTGGCGCTGGCCGGGCCGACGGCGGAGCAGAAGGTGCCGCGCAACCGGGCCACCGTGGTGCTGGTGATCGACGTGTCGCTGTCGATGGAGGCCACCGACGTCGCGCCCAACCGGCTGAAGGCGGCGCAGGACGCGGCCAAGCAGTTCGCCGAGAACATGACCCCGGGCGTGAACCTCGGGCTGATCTCCTTCGCCGGCACCGCGACCGTCCTGGTCAACCCGACCACCGACCGCGCCGGCGTGGTGAAGGCGATCGACAACCTGAAGCTCGCGCAGTCGACGGCCACCGGTGAAGGCATTTTCGCGGCCATGCAGTCGATCGAGAGCTTCTCGGCCGTGGTCGGCGGCGCCGACGGTCCGCCGCCCGCGCGCATCGTGCTGATGAGCGACGGCAAGCAGACCGTGCCGGAGGATCTCTACGCCCCGCGCGGCGCGTACACCGCGGCGCAGGCCGCGAAGCAGGCGCAGATGCCGATCTCGTCGATCTCGTTCGGCACCACGCACGGTTCGGTCGACATCGAGGGCAAGCCGCAGGACGTGCGGGTGGACGACGACTCCTTGAAGGAGATCGCGCGGCTGTCCGGCGGAGACTTCTACAAGGCGGCCAGCGCCGACGAGCTGAAGAAGGTCTACGCCGACCTCGGCGAGCAGATCGGCTACGAGCTCAAGAACGCCGACGCGAGCAAGCCGTGGGTCGTGATCGGCACCCTGGTGCTGATGATCGGGGCGGCCGCCGCGTTGCTGATCGGCCAGAGACTCCCGTAGCGAGCTGAGGATTTCGGCGACTCAGCCTGGCGGCAGGCCGAAACCGTTCTGCCGCCAGGCTTCGTAGATCGTGATGGCCGCGGTGTTGGCCAGGTTGAGCGAGCGGCTCGTGGGCACCATCGGCAGCCGCACCCGGTCGGTGATCTCGGTCGCCTGCTGCACGTCGTCGGGCAGGCCGGCGGACTCGGGGCCGAACAGCAGCACGTCGCCGGGTTCGTAGGCCACGTCGGTGTAGAGGCGCGTGGCCTTGGCGCTGAACGCGTAGACCTTGGCCGGCAACAGCGCTCGCCACGCGGCGGCGAGATCGGCGTGCACGCGGACGCGCGCGAGGTCGTGGTAGTCGAGCCCGGCGCGGCGCAGCTGCTTGTCCTCGAGCGTGAACCCCAGCGGCTCGACCAGGTGCAGCTCGCAGCCGGTGTTGGCGGCGAGGCGGATCGCGTTGCCGGTGTTCGGCGGGATCTCGGGGTGGTAGAAGAGCACGCGGAACATGGCCGGACCTCAGGAACGTCAGGGAGCGGTGGGTGCGGGCAGGTGGGCCGCGTAGACGTCGCGCACGGCGACGGGCGGCTCGGTCTTGCGCAGGGTGACGGGGTCGATGAACACGTAGCGGATCTTCGCCTCGGTGGTGAGCTTGCCGCCGCGGCGGATCTCCGACTCGTAGACCATCGACGTGGTCCCGAGGTGTGCGAGGAACACCGACACCACGAGGTCGTCGTCGTAGCGGCACGGCGCGCGGTAGCGCAGGTTCGACTCCGCGACCACCACGTCGATCCCCGTGGCCAGGAACGCTTCGTGCGAGCCGAACAGCGCCTTCTCGACCTCGAACGAGGCCATGTCCACGTACGCGAGGTAGTGGGCGTTGAAGACGATCCCCTGGCCGTCGCACTCGTGGTAGCGCACGCGCAAGGGCATCTCGACCAGCGGTCGGCGCGGTGGGGTCACGCGACCAATCTAGCGAGCGCCGATCAGCCGTGGAGTGCCCGGTAGGTGTCGGCGGCGCCGGGGTGTAGCGGCACGGGCTGGGTGCCGATGAGCGTGCGCACGTCGAGGAACTGCGTCCCGACGGCCTGCGCCGGCACCAGATCGGCCGCGCGCCCGGCGAGCACCCGCACCACCGCCGCGGCGACGTCCGAGGGCAGCCGCGGGGCGCAGACGAGCAGGTTCGCCACGCCGATCGTCGCCGGCGCCCCGACGCCCGCGTACGCGCCGGCGGGCACCTGGACCTGTTCGTAGACCGGCCCGTGCTGCGCCCGCAACGCGGGGATCACCGACGCGAGCGGCAACAACGCGAGTGGTGTCGTGCGGTTGAGCTCGGCGAGCGCCGGGGTGGGGAGGCCGCCCGACCACAGAAGCGCGTCGATGCGATGGCTCGCCAGCGCGGCGATGGCGTCCGCCAGCGGCAGGTGCCGCGCCACCACCGACACACCGGCCGCGGCGAACACGCGCTCGCCCAGCTGCGCGGCGCCCGACCCGCCCGCGCCGACGGACACCGGCCGTCCCGCCAGGTCCCGCAGCTGCGCGAGACGATCGTCCGCGCGCACCACGAGCTGCAGGTAGTTCTCGTACACCCGGCCCAGTGCCCGCAACGGCACCGGCGCGGGAAACGGCGCCTGGCCCGCGAGCGCCGACTGCGCGACGTCCGCGAGCACCAGACCGAGGTCGGCCCCGCCGTCGCGCACGCGCTCGACGTTCACGACGCTCGCCTCGGTCGCCACGGCCGCGCAGTGCAACCGCGGCTCCGCCCGGCTCACCTCGGCCGCCAGCACCTCCGCGAACGCCAGGTAGAACCCGCCTTGCTCCCCGGCGGCGATCGTGACGGACCGTTCGGGGCCGCGGTAGGCGGGCGCGCACCCGGCCAGCGCGAGGCCGAGCCCGCCGAGCAACGCGGTGCGGCGTGTGATCGTCACGGCGTCACCGCCGGCAGTGCCACGCGGACCTGCAACCCGTGCGGCTCGTTGGCGTGCAGTTCGAGCGTGCCGCCGCGGGCGCGGGTCTGCTCGCGCGCGATGGCGAGGCCGAGGCCCGTGCCGCGGGGCGCGCCGTCACCGCCGGCCCGCCAGAAGCGGTCCGTCGCGCGGGCGAGGTCGGCGGGTGGCAGGCCGGGGCCGTCGTCGGTGACGACGAGGGTGGCGGCGCCCGGCGACGTCTCCCACACGGCCGAGATGGTGGCGCCGCGGCCGGCGTGGTGGACGGCGTTGTCGAGCAGCACGTCGAGGATCTGCGCGAGCTCACCCTCGGGGGTGTGCACGAGCACGGGTTCGTCGTGGCCGGGGCAGGGGAGCAGGGTGGCGCCGGCGTCGTCGGCGGCGGGACGCCAGGCGTCGACGCGTTCGGCGATCACGGCGGCGAGGTCGGCGGGTTCGTCGTCCGAGCCGGCGGCGATGCGGGTGGCGGTGGACTCCGCGGTGGCGAGGGCGAGCAGGCCGTCGAGGATGCGTTCGAGGCGTTCGACCTCCGCGACGATCGCCCGGTACGCCGGCCGGCCGGCCTCGGCCGAGGCGAGTGAGTCGACGCGCAGCCGCAGCGCGGCCATCGGGTTGCGCAGCTGGTGGGAGGTGTCCGCGACGAGCCGGTGCTGCTGGTCGGCGGCCTCGGCCACGGCGTCGGACATGCGGTTCACCGAAGCCGCGAGCGACCGCAGCTCTCGCGGCCCGGAGCTCTCCGGCACCTGCGCGCGGTGGCCGCCCGCGACGGCCAGCACGCCCGTCTCCAGCTCGACGAGCGGCCGCACCATCCACCGCGCGAGCAGCACCGCCAGCAGTACGAACACGGCTGCCACGAGCAGTGCCCCGGCGGCGATCGCGCTCCAGCGGGCGGCGACATCGGCGGCCGCCGCGGCCACGGAGGCGCGCAGCACCACCACACCGGCCACCCGCGTGCCGGACCCCACCGGGCGCGCGAACAGCACCGGCCCGACTGACCACGGGCTCAGCCGCTCGACGTGCTGGGCGGGCTCGTTGCGCATGGTCGCCTCCACGAGCGCGCGCACCTCCGGCGCCGCGGCCGTGAGCCCACCTGTCTGCACCAGCGGGGTGCGCTGCGCGTCGACCACCACCACGGCCTCGCCGTAGAGCTCCGAGTACCGCTCGGCCTCCGCGTCGAGTGCCGCCGGGTCGTGCGCGTCGACCGCCTGCTGAGCCAGCACGCCGAACCGGTCGACGTCGTTGCTGCGGGAGATCACCAGCTGCTGCGTGCGCTGCTCCGCTGTGCTCGCCAGCAGCGGCACAGCGAACGCGGCCACCACAAGCAGCGCGAGCGCGACCAGCACGACGAGCAGGCGGGTGCGCACCGCTCAGCCCCGGCCCAGCCGGTAGCCGAAGCCGCGGATCGTCGTGAGCAGGCCCGGCCGGTCGAGCTTGGCGCGCAGCTGTGTCATGTGGACGTCGAGCGATCGCGAGATGGCGAGGTACGCGTCGCCCCACACCTCGTCCATCAGCTGCTGGCGGCTCACGGCGGTGCCCGGCCGCGCGGCGAGCACGGCCAGCACCGCGAACTCCTTCGTCGTCAGCCCGATGTCCCGGCCCGCCACCAGGACGCGGCGCCCGCCGAGGTCGATCTCGACGTCTTCGAGCCGCACCACGGCGTCGTCGGCCGGGGTGTCGCGCACGCCCGCCCGGCGCACGACGGCGTCCATCCGCGCGAGCAGTTCGGCCAGCCGCACGGGTTTCGTGAGGTAGTCGTCCGCGCCCAGGCGCAGCCCGCGGACGACGGACCGTTCGTCGCCGCGGGCGGTCAGCACGATCACGGGCACGGCGGAGACCTGGCGGATCTTGCGCAGCACGTCGAGCCCGTCGAGGTCGGGCAGGCCGAGGTCGAGCAGCAGCAGATCGGCCTCACGGTGCCGGTGCAGCGCGTCGGCACCGCGGCCGACGCTGGTCACGGCGTGGCCGCGCGCGTGCAGCGTCTCGGCGAGCGCACCGGCGACCCCGGTGTCGTCCTCCACGAGCAGCACGCGCACGGCCGTCCTCCCGCTCAGTCTTCGTCACGCTCCAGGGCGGACGAACGCGACGTTTCGCGCATTGTCCCGTACACGATGAGCGAGACGAGGATGCAGCCCGCGACGTACCAGAAGAACAGCGATTCGTGCCCCGCCTTCTTCAGCGCCTGGGCGATGAGCTCGGCCGTGCCGCCGAAGATCGCCACCGTCAGCGCGTACGGCAGGCCGACACCGAGCGCGCGGATCCGCGTGGGGAACAGCTCGGCCTTCACGATCGCGTTGATGGACGTGTAACCCGTGACGATCACGAGCGCCCCGAGCAGCAACAGGAAGGCGAGCACCGGCTGCTTCGTGTGCGCCATGGTCGTCATGATCGGGACGGTGAGCACGGTGCCCGCGATGCCGAAGAACATCAGCAGCTTCCGCCGGCCGATCCGGTCCGACAGCCGTCCGGCCACCGGCTGCAGGAGCGCGAAGATCAGCAAGGCGATGAAGAGGATCCACGTGACCGTGCGGCGCGGGATGCCGGCGGTGTTCTCGAGGAACTTCTGCGTGTAGGTGGCGTATGTGTAGAAGGCGACCGTGCCGCCGAGCGTGAGGCCGACGACGAGCGCGATCTCCCTCGGGTACTTCACGAGCGTGCGCAGTGTGCCGCGTTCGCCGGCCTGCTTGCCCGAGCCGGACTGTGCAGAACTCTCCTGGGCGGCGACGCGCTCGTAGCTGGCCGACTCGTCCATGCTGCGCCGCAGCGCCATCACGACCACCGCCGCGACGGCGCCGACCACGAACGCGATGCGCCAGCCCCAGTCGCCCATCTGCGCCTCGGTGAGCACGCTCTGCAGGATCAGCTGCAGCCCGAGCGCGAGCAGCTGTCCGCCGACGAGCGTCACGTACTGGAAGCTGGAGTAGAAACCGCGCTTGCCGGGTGTGGCCACTTCGGACAGATACGTCGCCGACGTCGAGTACTCGCCGCCCACCGAAAGACCCTGCAGCAGTCGCGCGAGCACGAGGAGGATCGGCGCCGCGACGCCGATGGACGCGTAGCCCGGCGTCGCCGCGATGAGCAGCGAGCCGAACGCCATCATCGAAACCGAGAGCACGAGCGCGCTGCGGCGCCCGAACCGGTCGGCGAAGCGCCCGAGCATCCAGCCGCCCAGTGGGCGCATCAGGAACCCCACGGCGAACACGGCCGCGGTGTTGAGGAACTGGGCCGTCGCGTCGCCGCCGGGGAAGAACGCTTTGGCGAAGTAGATCGTGAACGCCGAGTAGGCGTACCAGTCGTACCACTCGACGAGATTGCCGATCGAGCCGCGCAGCACGTTGCCGACGACTCGGCGCTCGCCCTCGCGGGTCACCGGGGTGGGGATCCGGGTAGTCATCCTTGACCTCCTGTGTCGCGACTCACGGTGACCACCGGAGTACTCCCGCGGCAAGGTCGCGGCGCTGTTCCTTACCTGGCCTTAGGTGAGTTGCGACCGTCTCGAAGGGCCGGGGGACCGGCGATCCTGATCACGTTTTGTGCGGATCGCACGCCCGGCCTTTCCCCCGTTTGTAGGAACCCTCTGGTCTGCGCAAACGGACCGCCGCGCCGCGCCCTAACCTCCGCTCTGGACTTCCGCGCCCGGCCCGGACGCGGAGGTGGCGCCGGGTGCGGCGACGCCGCGCGCGGCCGATAGCCTCGTCTCGGCACGAACGCGACAGGGACACCGAGCAGAGGGAGACATGCAGTGGGACGGTCGGTCTTGGTCACCGGCGGCAACCGGGGTATCGGTCTGGCGATTGCCCGGGACCTCGCCGAGCAGGGCCACCAGGTGGCCGTCACCCACCGCGGCTCCGGCGCGCCGGAAGGGCTGTTCGGGGTCGAAGCGGACGTCACGGACGCCGAGCAGATCGACGCCGCGTTCAAGCTGGTCGAGGAGCACCAGGGCCCCGTCGAGGTGCTCGTGTCCAACGCCGGGCTCACCGACGACACACTCCTGATGCGCATGAGCGAGGAGCAGTTCGAGCGAGTGGTGAACGCGAACCTCACCGGCGCGTTCCGGGTCGCCAAGCGCGCGTCGCGCGGTATGCTGCGCGCCCGCTGGGGCCGGTTCATCTTCATCTCGTCGGTCGTCGGCCTCTCGGGCTCGGCGGGCCAGGCGAACTACGCCGCGTCGAAGGCCGGTCTCGTCGGCTTCTCGCGCTCGCTCGCACGGGAGCTCGGCTCGCGCAACATCACGTCCAACGTGATCGCCCCCGGCTTCGTCCGCACCGACATGACCGAAGCGCTCGGCGAGGACCGCAAGAAGGAGATCCTCGCCAACGTGCCCACCGGCCGCTACGCCGAGCCGGCCGAGATCGCCGCGGCCGTGCGCTACCTCGCCTCCGACGACGCCGCCTACGTCAACGGCGCGGTGCTGCCGGTCGACGGTGGCCTCGGCCTCGGCCACTGACGTTCCCCGACTCTTCCGCGACCACCACAAGACCTGGAGGAACCCGTTGCCCGGACTGCTCGAAGGCAAGCGGCTGCTGATCACCGGTGTCATCACCGACGCCTCGCTCGCGTTCCACGCGGCCAAGATCGCGCAGCAGGAGGGCGCTGAGGTCGTGCTCACCGGCTTCGGCCGGCTCTCGCTGGTCAAGACGATCGCCAAGCGCCTCCCGAAGCCGGCGCCGGTACTCGAGCTCGACGTGACCGACCAGGAGCACCTGGACTCGCTGGCCGACCGCGTGCGCGAGCACGTCGACGGCCTCGACGGCGTGCTGCACTCCATCGGCTTCGCACCGCAGACCTGCCTGGGCGCGCCGTTCCTGGACGCGCCGAGCGACGACGTGAAGATCGCCGTGGACGTGTCGGCGTTCTCGTTCAAGTCGCTGGCGGTGGCGACGCTGCCGCTGCTCTCGCGGGGCTCGTCGATCGTCGGCATGGACTTCGACGCGCGCGTGGCGTGGCCGGCCTACAACTGGATGGGCGTCGCGAAGGCGGCGCTGGAGTCGGTGAACCGCTACCTCGCGCGGGACCTCGGCCCGCGCGGCATCCGCGTGAACCTGGTCAGCGCCGGCCCGATGAAGACGATGGCCGCGAAGTCGATCCCGGGCTTCAACGAGCTCGAAGACGGCTGGAACGAGCGCGCCCCGCTCGGCTGGGACAGCTCCGACCCGGACCCGACGGCCAAGACCGTCTGCGTCGCGCTGTCGGACTGGCTGCCGGCCACCACCGGCTCGATGATCATGGTCGACGGCGGCGTGCACGCGCTCGGCATCTGAGCTCTTTCCCTTACGGCGAACGGCTCCCGCGAAGTTTTCGCGGGAGCCGTTCGCCGTTTCACTGCGCGGCCGGCTGGGTTACCGGCTCCTTGGAGGAGAGCGCCGAGCGGGGAGCGCGGGCGTCGTCGGAACGCTGCAGGCGCAGGGCGAACGTGAGGGCGGCCAGCGCCAGCCCGCCGAGCCCCACGCTCACCCATGCGACGCTCGGGAAGCCGAGACCCGCGTTGATCGCGACACCGCCGACCCACGGACCCGCGGTGTTGCCGACGTTGAAGCCCGACGTGGTGCTGGCGCCGACCAATGTGGACGATCCGCCCGCGACCGAGTACGCCCGGACGTTGAGGGCCGGGTTGGCCGCGAACGCGGCGGCGCCGAGCACGAGGACTGCGACCACGGCGACGACGGTGTCCGAAGTGACCGCGAGGGCGATCAGCGCGGCGACGGCCAGCCCCAGGCTGCCGTACAGCGTCGAGAACGGACGGGCGTCGGCGAGCTTGCCGCCGGCGAGGATGCCGATCACCGCGCCTGTGCCGAAGAGCACGAGCACGAGCGGGACCCACGAGGACGGCAGGCCGTCGGTTGTCGTGAGCAACGGCGCGAGGTAGCTGAACGTCGCGAAGACCATGGCCTGCGTCAGCGCGATCACGCCCAGCGCCAGCCAGACCCGTCCGTTGCGGAAGACCCGCAGTTCGGTCCGCACCCGCAGGGCCGAGGAGTCCGAGACGGTGCGCGGCACGAACGCGAGCACGCCGACGACGGCCACCACGGTCAGCGCGGCCACCGCCCAGAACGCGGTGCGCCAGCCGGCGTGCTGGCCGAGGAAGGTGCCGGCGGGGACGCCCGCGATGTTCGCCAGGGTCAGGCCGCCGACCAGCACCGCGAGCGCGCGGCCGCGGCGCGCCGCGGGCGCGAGCGAAACGGTGGTCGAAGCGGCGACGGCCCAGAACCCGGCGCAGGCCAGGGCACTCACGATGCGGGTCGCGAAGAGCAGGGCGTAACCCGGGGCGAGTGCGCCGCCGACGTGCGAGCCGGCGAACACCACCAGCAGCGCGAGCAGGGTCGTGCGGCGGGGCAGCTTGAGCGTGCCGACGGCCAGCAGCGGCGCGCCGACCACCATGCCGACGGCGAACGCCGAGATGAGCAGGCCGGCGTCGGGGATGCTGACGCCGAGGTCGGCCGCCATCCCGGGGAGCAGGCCGGTGATCATGAACTCCGAGGTGCCGAGGGCGAAGATGCTGAGCCCGATCACGAAGACGGCCAAGGGCACGGTTCGTCTCTCCTTATGGATCGATTGGTACAAAACTGGCTCGTGTCGCATCGACGCTGATGCTCGGGTGGAGTAGTCGGTGCGGGTGGGTCAGCGGCGGGCGAGTGCGGCGACGGCGATGTCGGCCACGGCCGTCATGGCCGCGCGTTCGGCGCCGCGGCGCGACATCAGCCGCAGCCCGCTCACGGTGCTGTGCACGAACTCCGCGATGTCGTGTGGATCCCGGTCGCGGGTGATGCTGCCGTCGGCCTGGCCGAGGCGGGCGCACTCGGCGAGTGAGGCCAGGTGCGCGGCGGTGTCGGCCTCGACCCGGGCCGTGATCTCGGGGTCCGCGGTGCCGAACTCGGCGACCGTGTTCACCACCAGGCAGCCGCGGCGGCCGTGGGTGAGCTCGTCGTCGATCACCGACGCCAGGAGCCGGTGGATCGCGTCGAGTCCGTCGTCGGCCTGTTCCAGCACTGCGGCCCGGCCGCGGACGCCGAGCTGAATGTAGTGCTCGAGCGCGCGCCGGAACAGGATTTCCTTGCTGGTGAACGTGTTGTACACGCTGCTGCGCCCGAGTCCGGTCGCGGCGCAGAGGTCCTGTGTGGAGGTCGCCTCGTAGCCGCGGGCCCAGAAGGCGTTCATGGCGCCTTCGAGGGCTTCGGTCTCGTCGAACTCGCGTGGCCTGGGCATACGGACACCGTACCAGGTTTTGGATAGGTCAGTACACAATGAGCCCGCTCCGTCGTGGGCGCCGCCACAGGGGCAAGATGGACACCGTGGGTTACGACGCGTTGTTATGGCTTTCGTTCGGCGGTCCGGAGGGGCCCGACGAGGTGATGCCGTTCCTGGAGAACGTCACCCGGGGACGCGGGGTGCCGCGTGAGCGGCTGCTCGAGGTCGCCGAGCACTACCAGCACTTCGGCGGGGTGTCGCCGATCAACCGGCTCAACCGCGCGGCCATCGCGGCCGTCGAGAGGCAGCTCGCGGCCGAAGGTCTCGACCTGCCGGTGTACTTCGGCAACCGCAACTGGCAGCCCATGGTGGAGGACACCGTGGCGCGGATGAAGACCGACGGCGTGCGGCGCGTGCTCGCGTTCCCCACCAGTGCCTACGGCGGTTACTCCGCGTGCCGCCAGTACGACGAGGACATCGTGCGCGCCCGCGAAGCCGTGGGACCCGAAGCGCCGGAGATCGTGAAGCTGCGCCAGTTCTTCGACCACCCGCTGTTCATCTCCTCGATCGCCGACGCGGTGCGCGCCGCCCACGCGCGCCTCGGTGACCGCCCGGACACGCGCACGGTCTTCACCGCGCACTCCGTGCCGGTGAGCGCCGACGTCGCCTCCGGTCCGCCCGCCGAGGGGGGCCGGCGATACTCCCGCCAGATCGCCGAAGCCGCGCGGCTGGTGGCGGCCGAGGCGGGCATCGCGGAGTACGACGTGGTCTGGCAGTCGCGCTCGGGGCCGCCGCAGGTGCCGTGGCTGGAGCCGGACATCGTCGACCACGTCGACGCCCTGCACGCCGCCGGCGTGAAGTCCGTGGTGGTCAGCCCGATCGGCTTCGTCTCCGACCACCTCGAGGTGATCTGGGACCTCGACAACGAAGCCGCCGAGCGCGCCGCCGAACACGGCATGGCCTTCGCCCGCGCTGCGACGCCCGACGTCGACCCGCGCTTCGCCGAGCTGGTGGTGGAACTGGTGCGCGAGCACGTTTCCGACGCCCCGGCCCGCAAGCTCTCGCCCTTCCCGGCCGACGGCTGCTCGGTCAACGGCGCGCCTTGCTCGATCGGGTGCTGCGAGCCCCCAAAGCGTCCCGCCCGCTGAACTGAAAAGTGTCCGCGTTGCCCGGAAAAACCGGGCAACGCGGACAAAAAGCGTGTTGTTCGCTCTCGGCTGAGCTGCGGAGGCGCGTGTTCGCTGTCAGCTGAGCGTGGAGAACCTCACGGCTGCCGGTCGGCCTGCTCCGCGAACACCCGCACCGCTTCGTTGACCGACGCCGTCCGAGCCGTGCGCACCGCGTCCGACAAGGGCCGCAACGCTTCGGCGCGACGGCTGGCGGCCGAGGCGGACAGCGCGCCTCCCGGGTCGTCGGTGCGGGCGATGGCCAGGATCGCCGAGATCTCCTCCGCGCGCTGCAGCACGCGCAGCGCCCGCGCGGGCGTACCGGCCGGCCACTCGACCTGCGGGCGTGATCGCAGATGGGCCGACAGCTCGGCGCGTACGCCGGGGCGGTCGCTGGCCACGTCCAGCGCCTGCAACGCACCCGCGCTGGCGCGGATCGCGTCCGTGAGCCCGTGTTCGGAGTCGGGCAGCGACTGGTACTCCAGCGGAACCGGGGCGGGCACCGAGTAGACCGTCCAGCGCATCAGGCCTTCCGCGATCGGCTCGGGCACGAGGCCGAAGCCGAGCTCGGTCAGCACCACCGCGTCACCGCAGCGCAGCGCCGCCTCGGCGAACGGGCCGCTCCCGCCGAGGCCGCGGACGTCGCCGGGTACGGGGAGCACGAGCTGCGCCATTTTCACACTCTGCGCGCGCAGCGCCATGAGGAGCTGGACCGGGGTGGCGGCGCGGTGGAACGCCAGCGGGAGCTCGAAGGCCTCGGCAGCGGGGGCGTCGGCCGCGACGACGTCGTGCGCTTCGCCCCAGGCAGCGAGGGCGTCGAGCACATCGTCGGAAGCGGCGGCTCCGTTGAGCCACGCGGAGGACCAGACGGCGAGGGTCGCACTGGGACGGCACACGACGGCCTATTTTACCGGTAGTCCACACTTCGTGGACGATCGCCCACGCTGGAGTCGCTCCACGTCGACGTACGCCGAAACGGTAAGTAGCGTCGATGCCGTGACCGTTGTCCCAGACTCACTTCCCCGTACCGCGGGCGAGCTCCGCGCCGCCGGGTACACCCCGCGCCCCATCGCTCAGGAGATCCACGACAACCTGCTGACCGCGCTGCGCGAAGGCCGCGACGCGTGGCCCGGCATCGTCGGCTTCTCCCGTACCGTCCTGCCGCAGCTCGAGCGCGCGCTGCTCGCCGGCCACGACGTCGTCCTGCTCGGCGAACGAGGCCAGGGCAAGACCCGTCTGCTGCGCACGCTCGCCGGCCTGCTCGACGAGTGGACCCCCGTCATCGAGGGCTCCGAGCTCGGCGAGCACCCCCTCGACCCGATCACCCCCGCCTCGATCCGCCGCGCGGCGGAGCTGGGCGACGACCTACCCGTGGCGTGGCGCCACCGCAGCGAGCGCTACACGGAGAAGCTCGCGACGCCGGACACGTCCGTCGGTGACCTCATCGGCGACGTCGACCCGGTGAAGGTGGCTGAGGGCCGCAGCCTCGGCGACCCGGAGACGATCCACTTCGGGCTCGTTCCGCGCGCCCACCGCGGCATCGTGGCGATCAACGAGCTGCCCGACCTCGCCGAGCGCATCCAGGTCGCGCTGCTGAACGTGATGGAGGAGCGCGACATCCAGGTCCGCGGTTACACGCTGCGGCTGCCGCTGGACGTGCTGCTCGTCGCCACCGCGAACCCCGAGGACTACACCAACCGCGGCCGCATCATCACGCCGCTCAAGGACCGCTTCGGCGCGGAGATCCGCACCCACTATCCGCTCGACGTCGACGCCGAAGTCGCCGTGGTGAAGCAGGAGGCGCACCTCGTCGCAGAGGTCGGCGAGCCGCTGCTGGAGGTGCTGGCCCGGTTCGTGCGCAACCTGCGCGAGTCGCCGGTGATCGACCAGCGGTCCGGGGTGTCGGCGCGCTTCGCCGTGGCCGCCGCCGAAACCGTCGCCGCCGCGGCGCTGCGCCGGTCGGCGCTCACCGGGGAGAACCCGGCCGTCGCGCGGCCGGTCGACCTCGAAGCCGTGCCTGCCGTGCTGCGCGGCAAGATCGAGTTCGAGCCGGGCGAAGAGGGCCGCGAGGTCGAGCACCTCGTGCACCTGATGCGCCGGGCCGTGGCCGAAACCGCGCGGGAGCGCTTCGCCGGGCTGGACCTGCGTCCGCTGTCCGACGCCGTCGCCGACGGCCACCTGGTGGCCACCGGCGAGCGCGTGCCGGCCCGCGACGTGCTCGCCGCCCTGCCGGAGCTGCCGGTGCTGCACGAGGTCGCCCAGCGTGCCGGGGTGTCCTCCGACGAGCCTGCCGGTCGCATCGCGGCCGCGGTGGAGCTGGCACTGGAGTCGCTGTTCCTCGCCAGGCGGCTGGCGAAGGACTCCGACGAGAACACCACGGTGTACGGCCAGTAATGCCGCTCATTCCCGAGGGGTACTCCTACGGCCCGTGGCACGACGGGCCGGATCCGCTGGCGCCGCCGGCAGACCTGCGCGACGCGCTCGACGAGATCGGCCGCGACGTGATGGCCGGCGCGTCGCCGCGTTCGGCCCTGGAGGAGCTGCTGCGCCGCGGCACCGAGCGCACGTCGGGCCTCGACGAGCTCACGCGGCGGCTGTGGCAGCGCCGTTCGGAGATCCAGCGCCGCCACCGGCTCGACGGCACGCTGCAGGAGGTGCAGGAGCTGCTGAGCGAGGCGCTGACCGCCGAGCGCCGCGAGCTGTTCCCGGACCCGGACGACGAGGCGCGCTTCCGCGAGGCGCAGCTCGACGCCCTCCCGCCGGGCACCGCCGCGGCCGTGCGCGAGCTGAGCGAGTACGACTGGCGGTCGTCCGAAGGCCGTCAAAAGTACGAGCAGATCCGCGATCTGCTCGGCCGCGAGGCGCTCGACGCGCGGTTCCAGGGCATGAAGCAGGCGCTGCAGAACGCCGGGCCCGAAGACGTCGAGCAGGTCAACCAGATGCTGTCCGACCTCAACGCACTGCTGCAGGCCCACGCGCAGGGGGCCGACGACATCGACGAGCGGTTCGCGGAGTTCATGAACCGCCACGGCGAGTTCTTCCCGGAGAACCCGCGCAACGTCGAGGAGCTGATCGACGCGCTGGCCTCGCGCGCCGCGGCCGCGCAGCGGATGCTGAACTCGATGTCGGCCGAGCAGCGCGCCGAGCTGGCGGAGCTGTCGCAGCAGGCGTTCGGTGATCCGCGCATCGCCCAGCAGCTGTCCGCTCTCGACGCGGCGCTGCAGGCGCTGCGGCCGGGGGAGGACTGGCAGGGCTCGGAGCGTTTCCGCGGCCAGGACCCGCTGGGCCTGGGCGAGGGCGCGCAGGCGATGCAGGACCTCGCGGAGCTCGACGGGCTGGCCGAGCAGCTGGGCCAGGCCTACCCGGGCGCGCGGCTCGAGGACATCGACATGGACGCGCTGCAGCGCCAGCTGGGTCCCGACGCCGGTGTCGACGCGCGGAGACTGTCCGAACTGGAGCGTGAGCTTCGCCGGCAGGGCCTGTTCGAACGAGCGGCCGACGGCTCGCTTCGCCTGTCGCCCAAGGCGTTGCGGCGCCTGGGCGAGACGGCACTGTCCGATGTGGTCAACTCGCTGCGCGGCAAGACGGGCGACCGGGAGACCGAGTCCGCCGGCGCCGCGGGGGAGCCCACGGGCTCGAGCCGCCCGTGGCGGTTCGGGGACATGCAGCCGTGGGACGTGCCGCGCACGGTCCGCAACGCGGTGCTGCGCTCGACGTCGGTCGGCTCGCGCGCGGTGACGCTCGACGTCGAGGACGTGGAGGTCGTCGAGACCGAGCACCGCTCGCGCGCGGCCGTGGCGCTCCTGGTGGACACGTCGTGGTCGATGGTGCAGGAGGACCGCTGGCTGCCGATGAAGCGCACGGCGCTCGCCCTGCACCAGCTGATCAGCACCCGCTTCCGCAACGACGCGCTGCAGCTGATCACCTTCGGCCGCTACGCGATGAAGGTGGACCTGCCGGAGCTGGTGGGCCTGGAGGGCACGTGGGAGCAGGGCACCAACGCCCACCACGCGCTGCTGCTGGCCGGCCAGCACCTGCGCCGCCACCCCGACGCGCAGCCGGTGGTGCTGATGGTCACCGACGGCGAGCCGACGGCGCATTTGGAACCCGACGGCGAAGCGGTGTTCGACTACCCGCCGGACCCGCGCACGATCTACAAGACACTGTCCGAAGTGGACCGGATCGCCAAGATGGGCGCTTCGGTCACGGTCTTCCGCCTCGGGGAGGACCCACGGCTGGAAGCGTTCGTGGACACCATCGCCCGCCGCTCCGGCGGCCGCGTGGTGGCCCCCGACCTGGACGGCCTGGGCGCCGCCGTGGTCGGCGACTACCTGCGCAATAGGCGGTAATTTTGCCCCGGCTGTGTCTTTGGCCCCGGCTCCGCCGTGGCGTGCGAGATCGCCTTTGAGCCGGTGTGGGGGATCGAGCGGTCGGATCGGCCTGGCGGCCGATCGCACCGCTCGATCCCCCACACCGGCGCGATCTCGCGCTGTGGTCGCCGTGGGAGACAGATCTTCGTGGGCGGTGGCGGGCTCTCAGCGCTTGTGGACCGCGATGCGCGCCCCGCAACGAGACTCCGGCGCCGGGGCAGCGACTGCCGCTCGGCCGTGACCTCGACCACCTCCGACCACCCCCACCCAGCTCACCCCGCCAAGGCGACCCACCAGCGAGATCGCGCCGGCTTCCGGATGGGGCGCGCGATCGCCGGTTCCTTCACGATCTCGTGCACCATCTGGTCCCGCACCTCGGCCGTCCGTCCCGCCGCGACGACCGCCAGCGCTTCGGCAA